>NZ_JBVJHH010000032.1:0-59280 GCF_055586905.1 Streptosporangium sp. NPDC048886 | reverse complement strand
CCGCGCCGGAGCGCGGGGCCGTCGTGGCCGGGCCGGAGCGGGGGCCGTCGACCGAGGCGGCCAGCACGCGCGCCGTGCAGAAGGGCGCGACGCTCTCCAGGGCCGAGAGCTCGCGGGCCAGCCGCATCCGCGTCTCGGGATCGCCGCGGAACAGCGACTTGACCGCGACCGGCCCGCCGCTGGGCGCGAGGTAGACGACGCCCTGACCGCCCTCGCCGAGTCTGCCGGCCAACCGGAACGGGCCGAGCCTGTCCGGGTCGTCAGGGGTGAGGGAGGTCGCGGCCATGGGGGCAAGGCTGTCGACGCCCGTCCGGCATGGACATGCTCCAGGGCGACGGACATGCGCCGGGGCGTGCGGGATCTGCCCGGCTGTCCGGGCCCGGCTGTCCCCTCCGCGGCGCCGGGAGTGCCGCCGGGGTGGGGTGTTTAGGCGGCTCCCTCTTGGAAAGAGGACGGCTGTTCTTCCGCCGGATCACTACACGGAGCCCCGTTTCACGATGTTCTACTGGTAGATCAGTTGATAAAACGCGCCATGTCGCGACGTGTCACCCATTACGCTCCGGTAGGCCCCCGTCACTCGAACCGTGGAGAGTCCCGTGGCCATCGATCTTGTTACCCGTCGCGAGTGGGGGGCCCGGCCGCCACGCGGCTCCTACGGCCGGCTCGGCTCCACCAGAGGCGTCAAGGTCCACTACACCGGCGGCCAGGTCAGTCCGGACATCGTCAACGACCACGCCAGATGCGTGGCCCTGGTGAGGTCCATCCAGAACCACCACATGGACGGCAACGGCTGGATCGACGTCGGATACTCGATGCTGGTCTGTCCGCACCGGAAGGTGTTCGAGGGCCGCGGGCCCAACCACCTCCCCGCGGCCAACGGCTCCGGGCTCAACAGCGGCCACTACGCGGTGCTCGGCCTGGTCGGCTCGTCCGGGTTCACCCAGCCGACCGACGAGGTCCTGCACGGCATCCTCGACGCGGTCGAATACCTCCGCGACAAGGGCGGCGCGGGCAACGAGATCAAGGGCCACCGGGACGGCTACTCCACCGACTGCCCCGGCGGGCCGCTGTACGCCTGGGTGCGGCGCGGCGCGCCCCGGCCCGGCGGCGGTCCCACCGACCCGCCCGAGCCGCACCCGTCCTTCCCCGGCCGCGTCCTCAAATACCCGCCGGTCATGATCGGCGAGGACGTCCGCACCTGGCAGCGGCAGATGCGGGCGCGCGGCTGGGGCATCGACGTCGACGGCATGTACGGCGAGGCGTCCAAGGAGATCTGCCGTGCCTTCCAGCGAGAGAAGGGCCTGGCCGCCACCGGCGCCGTCAACCGCGCCACCTGGCAGGCGACCTGGGAGGAGCCCGTCACCTGAGCCGCCGGTGACCGTCCCGACCGGACCCCGGAAGAATGTTCTTCAGCGATGGCGCTTACTATCCGGTGCATGACGGTGCCGCCTGAGAGACTCCGATCGGCCGCCGATTTCCCGCCGACCACGCGGGAGCGGTGGCGAGAGCTGGCGCTCGGGGTCCTGCGAAAGTCCGGAGCCGAGACCGGCTCCCCCGAGGAGGCTCTGGCCTCGGTCACCTACGACGGGGTGACGATCGCGCCACTCTACGACGCGTCGGACCTCCCGGATGATCCGGGCCTGCCGGGCGCGGCCCCCTACACCCGCGGCTCCCGGCCGGAGGGCGGGAGCTGGGAGGTGCGGCAGCGGCACGAGGTGGCCGATCCCGAGGCGGTCCTGGCCGACCTGGAGAACGGCGTCGACTCGCTCTGGCTCGCCCTGGAGCCCGAGGACCTGCCCCGTGTCCTGGAGCGGGTCCATCTGGAGCTGATCTCGATCACCCTGGACGCCGGGGAACGGACCCGCGAGGCGGCCGAGGCGCTGTTCGCGGTCGCCGAGGGCAAGCGGGCCGCCGCGGGCCTCTCCGGGCACACCGGGGACGGGCCGGCCGCCGCGGACCTCTCCCCGGAGACCGGGGAGAGGGGGACAGGAGACGGTCCGGTCCGGGAGAGGGGGCCGGGAGAGCTCGCCGGGAGCCTGGGCGCCGACCCGCTCGGCGACCCGGAGACCGCGATCGACCTGGCCCGGCGCTGCGTCGCGGGCCATCCGGGACTGCGGGCGGTCGTCGTGGACGGCACGCCGTACCACGACGCGGGCGGCAGCGACGCCGAGGAGCTCGGCTGCTCCGTCGCGGCCGGGGTCGCGGCCCTGCGCCTGCTGACCGGCGCCGGTCTCACCGTCGACGAGGCGTTCGGGCAGCTGGAGTTCCGCTACGCCGCCACCGCCGACCAGTTCCTCACCATCGCCAAGCTCCGCGCCGCGCGCAGGCTCTGGGCGCGCGTCGCCGAGGTGTGCGGGGCCGGGAGCGGGGCGGGGCAGCGGCAGCACGCGGTGACCGGCTCCGCCATGATGACCGCCCGCGACCCCTGGGTGAACATGCTCCGCACCACGCTCGCCTGCTTCGCCGCCGGCACCGGCGGGGCCGACGCGGTGACCGTGCAGCCGTTCGACACCCGTCTCGGCCTCCCCGACGCCTTCGCCCGGCGCATCGCGCGCAACACCCACTCGCTGCTCGTCGAGGAGGCGGGGGTGGCCCGGGTGATCGACCCGGCCGGCGGCTCCTGGTACGTCGAGCGGCTCACCGAGGAGCTGGCCGGCCGGGCCTGGGAGTGGTTCCAGGAGATCGAGGGCGCCGGCGGCATGGCCGCGGCCCTGGAGACGGGACTGGTCGCCGACCGGACCGCGGCCACCTGGGCGCGGCGGGCGGAGAACATCGCCCACCGCCGCGACCCGATCACCGGGGTGAGCGAGTTCCCCGACCTCGCCGAGCGGCGGCCCGTCCGCGAGCCCCGGCCCGGGCCGGTCCGGGGCGTCCACTACGCCCAGGCGTTCGAGGAGCTGCGCGACCTGGCCGACGCCCAGGAGACCAGGCCGAGCGTGTTCCTGGCGGCCATCGGCCCGGTGGCCGCGCACACGGCCAGGGCGTCGTTCGCGGCCAACCTGTTCCAGGCCGGGGGCATCGCCACCGTGACCGCCGGCCCGGGCGCGGATCCCGCCGGACCCGGCGCCGCCGCGTCCGGCGTCGACCCCGGCCGGATCGCCGCCGCCTTCGCCGCCAGCGGCGCGAAGATCGCGTGCCTGTGCTCCAGCGACAGGCTGTACGGCGAGCACGCCGAGGCCGTGGCCGCCGCGTTGCGGCAGGCGGGGGCGGCGAAGGTGTGGCTGGCGGGGAAGGGAGAGTATGTGGGCGTGGACGCCAACCTCTACGCCGGGTGCGACGCGCTCGGCGTGCTCCGCACGACCTTCGACGACCTGGGGGTGGCTCGATGATTCCCGACTTCTCCGGAATCGGGCTGGAGGGCGGCCCCGTCACGCCGGACCCGGCCGGTTGGGCGCGGGCCGTACGGCGGGCCACCGGGCAGGACCCGGAGGGGCTGGAGTGGGAGACGCCCGAGGGGATCGGGGTCAAGCCGCTCTACACGGCCGACGACCTGGCCGGCCTGGACTTCCTGGAGACCTATCCGGGCGCCGCGCCGTATCTGCGCGGACCGTACCCGACCATGTACGTCAACCAGCCGTGGACCATCCGGCAGTACGCCGGGTTCTCCACGGCGGAGGAGTCCAACGCCTTCTACCGGCGCAACCTGGCGGCCGGGCAGAAGGGCCTGTCGGTCGCCTTCGACCTGGCCACCCACCGGGGCTACGACTCCGACCACCCGCGCGTGGCCGGGGACGTCGGCATGGCCGGGGTGGCGATCGACTCCATCTACGACATGCGGCAGCTGTTCGACGGGATCCCCCTCGACAGGATGAGCGTGTCGATGACCATGAACGGCGCGGTGCTCCCGGTGCTCGCGCTCTACATCGTGGCGGCCGAGGAGCAGGGGGTGGCGCCCGAGCAGCTCGCGGGGACCATCCAGAACGACATCCTCAAGGAGTTCATGGTCCGCAACACCTACATCTACCCGCCCGGCCCGTCGATGCGCATCATCTCGGACATCTTCTCCTACACCAGCGAGCGGATGCCGAAGTTCAACTCGATCTCGATCTCCGGATACCACATCCAGGAGGCCGGGGCCACGTGCGACCTGGAGCTGGCCTACACCCTCGCCGACGGGGTGGAGTACCTGCGGGCGGGGGTGGGGGCGGGCCTGGACATCGACAGGTTCGCGCCGCGCCTGTCGTTCTTCTGGTGCATCGGCATGAACTTCTTCATGGAGGTCGCCAAGCTGCGGGCCGCCCGGCTGCTCTGGGCGCGCCTGGTGTCCGGGTTCGGGGCGGCCGATCCCAAGTCGCTGTCGCTGCGGACCCACTCGCAGACCTCCGGCTGGTCGCTCACCGCCCAGGACGTGTTCAACAACGTCGTACGCACCTGCGTCGAGGCGATGGCCGCCACCCAGGGCCACACCCAGTCGCTGCACACCAACGCCCTCGACGAGGCGCTGGCCCTGCCCACCGACTTCTCGGCGCGGATCGCCCGCAACACCCAGCTCCTGCTCCAGCAGGAGTCCGGCACCTGCCGGGTGATCGACCCCTGGGGCGGCTCCTACTACGTCGAGCGGCTCACCCACGAGCTGGCGCGCAGGGCCTGGGGGCACATCGAGGAGGTCGAGGCGGCCGGGGGCATGGCACGGGCGATCGACGCCGGGCTGCCCAAGCTCCGCATCGAGGAGGCCGCCGCCCGCACCCAGGCGCGCATCGACTCCGGCCGCCAGCCGGTCATCGGCGTCAACAAGTACCGGCCCGACGCCGACGAGGTCATCGACGTGCTCAAGGTCGACAACACCGCCGTCCGGGCCCAGCAGCTGGACAAGCTCCGCCGTCTGCGCGAGGAGCGCGACGCCGACCGGGTGGCCCAGGCGCTGGAGGCGCTGGCCAAGGGCGCGGCGGGCGACGGCAACCTGCTCGCGCTGTCGGTCGAGGCGGCCCGGGCCAAGGCCACGGTCGGGGAGATCTCCGACGCGCTGGAGCGGGTGTTCGGACGGCACGCCGGTCAGATCCGCACGATCTCCGGGGTCTACCGCGAGGAGGTGGGGTCGGGCGTGGAGGAGGTCCGTACGGCGTGCGCCGAGTTCGAGCGCCTGGAGGGCCGCCGCCCGCGGATCCTGGTGGCCAAAATGGGGCAGGACGGCCACGACCGGGGCCAGAAGGTGATCGCCACGGCCTTCGCCGACCTCGGCTTCGACGTCGACGTCGGCCCGCTGTTCCAGACGCCCGAGGAGGTCGCCCGCCAGGCGGTCGAGGCCGACGTGCACGTGGTGGGGGTCTCCTCGCTGGCGGCCGGGCACCTGACGCTGGTGCCGGCCCTGCGCGAGGCGCTCGCCGAGCTGGGCGCCGGCGACATCATGATCGTGGTCGGCGGCGTCATCCCGCCGGGTGACTTCGACGAGCTGCGCGCCGCCGGCGCCGCCGCCATCTTCCCGCCCGGTACCGTGATCGCCGACGCCGCCCGCGGGCTGCTCGGCGACCTGCTCACCCGGCTGGGCCATGACGCGGGCGCTTGAGGACTATCTCCAGGGGGTGAAGGAGGGCTCCAGGGCATGGATCGCGCGGGCGATCACGCTGGTGGAGTCCTCCAGGGCCGACCACCGGGAGCTGGCCCAGCGGCTGCTGGTCGCGCTGACCCCGCTGGCCGGCAAGGCGCGCCGGATCGGCGTCACCGGCGTGCCGGGTGTCGGCAAGTCCACCTTCATCGACGCCCTCGGCGTGCACCTGACCGGGCAGGGGCACCGGGTGGCGGTGCTGGCCGTCGACCCGTCGTCCACCAGGACGGGGGGCAGCATCCTCGGCGACAAGACCAGGATGTCCCGCCTGGCCGCCGACCCGGCGGCCTTCATCCGCCCCTCGCCCACCTCGGGCACCCTGGGCGGGGTCACCAGGGCGACCCGCGAGGCCATGGTCGTGGTGGAGGCGGCCGGATACGACGTCGTGCTCGTGGAGACCGTCGGCGTCGGCCAGTCGGAGACCGCCGTCGCCGACATGGTGGACACCTTCCTGCTGCTCGCCCTGGCCAGGACCGGCGACCAGCTCCAGGGCATCAAGAAGGGCGTGCTGGAGCTCGCCGACGTGATCGCGGTCAACAAGGCCGACGGCCCGCACGAGCTGGAGGCCAGGAAGGCGGCCCGGGAGCTGGCGGGGGCGCTGCGACTGCTCCGCTCGGAGCGGTCGGTGCCGGTGCTGACCTGCAGCGGGCGCGAGGGCAGCGGTCTGGAGGAGCTCTGGGGACAGCTCGTCCGGCACCAGGAGGCCATGGCCGCCTCCGGCGAGCTCGCCGCCCGCCGCCGGCACCAGCAGGTCGCCTGGACCTGGTCCCTGGTGACCGAGCGCCTGCTGGCCAGGCTGCGCGAGCACCCCGAGGTCGCCGCCATCACGGCCGAGGTCGAACGGGACGTCCAGGCCGGGGCCCTGACGCCCTCCCTGGCCGCCGACCGTCTCCTGGCAGTCTTCACGCACTGACACGCCCGTGCCGCGGCCGTCTCCCCGCGGGTCTCCGACGCCGGCCCGCCCGGTCCACGCCGCCCGGTCCACGCCGCTCCGCGCCGCCCGGTCGCGGGCGGGCGGGAGTGTGTGGACATGACTACGTTGCGTGACTTTCAGTCAAGATGCTCGATGCGTATTGTGTCCATTTCATGTGAATTGCCACTTAATGGAACGATTCATTTGTGGGTCGACAAAACTATTGTTCCGTTTCTGGGTTGATGGTCTGTGTGGATCATGTGATACTTCGTCCCGAGCGTTACGAATGTCGTAATAAAGCACTCTTCGGATACGTGAGTGTGAGATAAGGCGCATGGCGAGGTACGGGAAGGCCGCAGAAGGGTCGCCGGTCGACCGGCCCTGACCTGTTTCCCGTGTGGGGGTCGGCCACGACGGAGTGGCGGATCCCCGGATTGCGCCCGTGCCGCCCCGGTTCGCCGTGGGCGGTGGTCACGCTGCGTGGATCCGTTCCATGCGAAGTGGGAGCTTCAACAATGTCGATCGATACGGGCACGCGGGGGGCGCGGCGGGCCAGGACCGCTCCCGCCCGCCAGATCCTCCCCCGATTCATGAGGGATCCGGTCAACGCGCTGGCCGAGCTGGGCCGGCAGGCGGGCGGGGAGGTCGTCCGGCTCAACCTGGGGCCGTTCCGGCCCTATCTGGTCACCCACCCCGAGCACGTCCAGCAGGTGCTGCGGGCCGACTGGACGAACTACCGGCGCGAGGGGATGTTCTGGCGCCCCCTGCAACGCATCCTCGGCGCCAGCATCCTCGGCGAGGGCGGGCCCTGGGAGGAGAGCAGGAAGATCCTGCAGCCCCTGTTCACCGTCCGCTACGTCGCCTCGCTGGCCGAGGAGATGGCGCGGACGATCACCGCGCGCGTCGAGGAGCTGGACGGCTACGCCCGCGACGGGCGGCCCATCGACGCCGCCGAGGAGATGGCCGGCATCGTCAACCAGGCCGTCATCAGGGTGCTGTTCGGCGACAAGATCACCCGTGCGGACGGGGAACGCCTCGCGCCGGCCTACGACACGGCCGCCACGTCGATCAACTTCAGGCTGCTCATGCCGTTCGCGCCCTACTCCGTCCGGGTGCCCGGTGACCGGGCCTTCATGAAGGCCGTCAGGACGGTCGACGACGTGGTGTTCCCGGTGATCCGCAAGGCGCGGGCCAACCCCGACGGCGGTCTCGACGTCATCTCCGCGCTCTGCCGGGCACGCGGGGAGGAGGGCGGGGAGGCCGTCGACCGGCAGATCCGCGACGACCTGGTCAGCGTCTACGGCGCGGCCTCGGAGTCCACCGCGATGACCCTGACCTGGCTGTGGCCGCTGCTGGAGGCCCACCCCGAGGTGGCGGCCAGGCTCTATGACGAGATCGACCGCGTGGTCGGCGCCGGGCCGGCCGTCCCGGCGCACCTGCCCGAGCTGGTCTACACCCGCATGGTCCTGCAGGAACTCCTGCGGCTGTACCCGGCGGGCTGGATCTTCCCCCGGATGGCCATGGAGTCGGGGGAGATCGACGGCGTGCCGGTCAGGGCGGGCTCGCAGGTGCTGATCAGCCCCTACGCCACGCACCGGCTGGAGGAGTTCTGGGAGCGCCCGCTGGAGTTCGACCCCGAGCGGTTCGCCCCCGGAGGCAACGAGCGCCGGCACAAATACTCCTACTTCCCCTTCGGGGGAGGGCCGCACCAGTGCCTGGGGCAGCACCTGTTCTACGTCGAGGCGCCGCTGCTGGTGGCGGCCATCCTGAGCCGCTTCCGCCCCACGGTCGCCGGTCAGGGGCCGTTCACCCCGGCGCCGGCCGCCTCGCTGCGCCCCAGGCAGAAAGTCGAGCTGAACCTCCACCCCCTCCAGCGCGTCCCCGGGCGGGTGCGATGACGGTGCAGCCCGCCCTCGCCGCCTGGCCGGCGGCCGCGGGCTCCGGGACGGTCTGCGCCGTGGCCGGGCAGTCCCAGCGGGAGATGCGCGGCTGGGCACTGGCCTATCCGGACCTGTTCTCCGCCAAGCCGTTCGACGAGGCCCTCTACAGCACCCTGTCGCTGGCCATGGCCTTCAGCGGGCCGTGGTTCACCGCCGAACAGCTGCGGATGGCCAACAAGGTCTGCCTGTGGGCGTTCGGCCTGGACTGGCTCGTCGACTACGTCTCCACCTCGCGGGCGGAGGCCGAGGACGTCGCGCGGCGGTGCCTGGAGGTGGCCGAGGGCGCTGCGCCGGTCCCCGGCGACGACCTCACGCGCCTGCTGGCCGACATCCGGGACGGACTCGCCGCCGCGCCCGCCTTCCCCGTGCTCGGCCCCGTCTGGCGCGAGGAGCTCCGGCTCATGCTGGAGGCGATGCTGCGGGAGTGGCGCTGGAAGAGCGAGGGCGCCACGCCGAGCTTCGGGGAGTATCTCGGCAACGCCGACAACCTCGGTTTCTGCTTCGCCTTCGTCTCCCACTGGATCCACACCGCGGAGACGGCGGCGATCCCCGACCTCGACCGTGTGCGCCAGGCGGCCCGCGCGGTGCAGCGGGTGATCCGCCTGCTCAACGACATGGGGACCTACGGGCGGGACCTGAGCTGGGGCGATCTCAACTCCCTGCTGCTCGGCGTCACCCGCGACGAGGTCGAGCGCGAGGCCGCCCGGCTCGCCGCCCTGAGCCGGGAGCTGATCGACCCGATCCGGGCCGACCGGCCCGAGCTGGCCGGCTACCTGGAGCGGCAGATGGACTTCTGCGCGGGCTTCTACCGGGTCGGCGACTACTGGGGCAGCCTGTGAGCGTCGACGATCTCCTCCTGCCGGACACCGCGCGGCCGGCGGGCCGGACCGGGATCGACGTGCCCGCCGCGGCGCGCGAGCTGGTCGCCGGGCTCGTGGCCGAGCCGTACGGCCAGGTCTCGGCCTCGGTGTACGAGACCGGGCGGCTGGTGAGCCTGGCCCCGTGGCTGACCGGCCACGCCGAGCGCGTCCGCTTCCTGCTGGCCGCCCAGCGGCCGGACGGCGGCTGGGGCGCCCCCGGCGGCTACACCCCGGTGCCCACGCTCAGCGCGACCGAGGCGCTCGTCGCCGAGCTGCGGCGCGACGACCCCGATCCCGGCCTCGACCTCGCGGCGGTGAGCCGCTCCGCCGACCGCGGCCTGGAGCTGCTGCGCGGCTGGTCACGTGAGGACCGCTGGCCCGTCCTGCCCGACATGCCGGCGATCGAGCTCATCGTGCCGGCCCTGGTCCTGCGGATCAACGGGCATCTGGCGCAGGGGGACGGCGCCGAGCTGCTGGACCTCCCCGCGGGCATGGACGGCGCCAAGCTGTCGGCGATCCGGACGTGGCTGGCGACGGGGGCGGCGGTCCCGCGGAAGCTGGTCCACGCGCTGGAGGTCGCGGGCGAGGCGGCGGTCCAGGCCCCGGGGATCGTCCCCAGCCTGGTCGGGGCGGTCGCCGGCGCCCGGGACGCGGCCGTCGGCACGATCGGGGCCTCACCCGCGGCCGGCGGCGCGTGGCTCGGACCGGCGGGCGGGCCCGGCCCCGGCGATCCGGTGCGGCGGTATCTGGAGGCGGTCGCGGGCAGGTACGGCGGGCCGGTGCCATGCGCCCTGCCCATCACCGTGTTCGAACGCGGATGGGTGCTCAGCTGGCTGCGGCGGGCCGGCGTCCCCGTGGACGTGCCGCCCCAGCTGGTGGCGAGCCTGGGGGAGACGCTCGGCCCGGAGGGCACCCCGGCGGGGCCGGGGCTGCCGCCGGACGCCGACACCACCTCGGTCGCGCTCTACGCCCTGGCTCTGCTGGGGGAGCCCCGCGAGCCGGACGGCCTGCGGGTGTATGAGACGGACACCCATTTCTGCACCTGGCGCGGGGAGGAGGGGGCCTCCCCGACGGTCAACGCGCATGTGCTCGACGCCTTCGGGGAGTACGCGCGCCGCCGTCCCGCGGCCGCGCCGCGTTACGCGGAGGCCACCGGCAAGCTGGCGGCGTGGCTGCGCGGCTGCCAGCGCGAGGACGGCAGCTGGCTGGACCGCTGGCACGCCTCGCCGTACTACGCGACGGTCTGCTGCGCGCTGGCCCTGGAGGAGTTCGGCGGTGAGGAGTCGGCGGGCGCCGTGGACGGCGCCGTGCGCTGGATCGTCGCCACCCAGCGCGGCGACGGGTCCTGGGGCCGCTGGGAGGGGACTGCGGAGGAGACCGCCTACGCGCTCCAGACCCTGCTGCTGACCGCTCCGGCGGCCGGGCGGGAGCGGGCGGAGGCGGTGGAACGGGGGTATCGCTACCTCCGGGGCGCGGTCGGGGACCGGGGCGTGCCGATCGACGCGCCGCCGCTCTGGCACGACAAGGACCTGTATCTGCCGGTGGCGATCGTCACGGCTGCCGTCCTGGGGGCGCTGCACCTGGCACGTCCGGCGCAGGTCGTCGCGGCCGGGTGACCCGGTCGCGACGACGGAGGGTAACCGGAATTCAGCGGATAATTTTGTCCGGAAAAGGACAGATGAGTCCATGAGATCAATGTCGCCTTGAGTGTATTTGATGACATTGCTAGGGTTCTCCGGGTGCGGAACGGATGTCGCCGATCACATGATGTGGCGCCGATTATTCACACACGTTAATTGCCGTGAAACGTACTGTGATTTCCTTTAACTTTCACCAGGATGGATGCTATGCGCTTGCGCAACGCGCGTTTGCGGACCAAGGTCACGGCGCTTCTGGTGTCCCTTATCGCGCTGTGGGCGTTCACCGCATGGGTGACGGTGCGCGAAGGTCTGAACATGCTCGGAGTGGCCAGTCTCGACTCGGGCATCGCCGAGCCGAGCGAACGCCTCCTGGTGGAGTTGCAGGCGGAGCGGAGGCTCAGCCTGGTCATCCTGGGCGATCCCGGCGCCGCCCGGCAGCAGCGCGGACTGCTGCAGGCCCAGCGCAGGCGGACCGACGCGGCCGGCGCGGACTTCCGCAGGCTCGCGACCGGCGGCAACGTGCGGCTGCTGGGGAGTGAGGCCCTCGAGCGGCGCGTCGCCGAGGTGTTCCAGGAGCTGGACGGCCTCGGCCCCGGCCGCAGGGACATCGACGCCGGGCGGAGCGGCCGGATCCCGGCGGCCGCGGCGTTCACCGAGGTCATCGACTCCCTCTACCGCATCTACGACTCGATGGCGACGCTCGACGACAAGGAGATCGCCAAGGACACCCGCACGATCATCCAGTTGAGCCGGGCCCGGGAGATCCTGGCCAGGGAGGACGCGCTGGCGGCGGGCGCGCTGGCGGCGGGCCGGCTCACCGACGACGAACGCGACCTGTTCGCGCAGGTCGTCGGCGCCCGGCGGTTCCTGCTGGAGGAGACCGTGGCCGAACTTCCGCCCGCCGACCGCGAGTCCTACCAGCGCCTGGCCGCCGGTGAGCCGTTCACCCGCATGCGCGCCATGGAGGACCAGCTCATCCGGAGCGCTCCGACGCCCCTGCCCGACCCCGTCACCGTCAGGCAGTGGACCTCCGCCACCCAGCCCGCGCTGTCGCAGCTGCAGGAGGTGGTGCTGGCGGCCGGCGACGGCGTGGTCGAGCGGGCCACCCCGGTCGCGGTCGGCGTCGTCGTGCGGCTCTCGCTGGCCGGCGGCCTGGGGCTGCTGGCGGTCATCGCCTCCGTCGTCCTGTCCATCACCACGGCCCGCGCCCTGATCCAGCAGCTCGAGAAGCTGCGCGTGGCGGCCTGGGAGCTCGCCAACGAGCGGCTGCCCTCGGTGGTGGAGCGGATCGGCCGCGGGCAGGAGGTGGACGTCGCGGCCGAGGCGCCGCCGCTGAAGTTCGGCGACGACCAGATCGGCCACGTCGGCCAGGCGTTCAACGCCGTCCAGCAGACCGCGATCAAGGTCGCCGCCGAGCAGGCCCAGCTCCGGCGGGACATCGCCGACATCCTGCGCAACCTCGCCCGCCGTACCCAGTCGCTGGTCCACCGCCAGCTGAGCGTGCTGGACGTCATGGAGCGCCGGGAGAACGACCCCCAGGAGCTGCGGGACCTGTTCCGGCTCGACCACCTGGCGACCCGCATGCGCCGCTACGCCGAGAACCTCCTCGTGCTGTCCGGCGCGGCTCCCGGCCGCGCCTGGCGCGACTCGGTCCCGATGATCGACGTGGTCCGCGGCTCGCTGGCGGAGATCGAGGACTACACCCGGGTCGACGTGCTGCCCCTGGGCGACGCCGCGCTGGACGGGCGGGCCGTGGGCGACGTCATCCACCTGGTCGCCGAGCTGGTCGAGAACGCCGCCTCCTTCTCCCCGCCCTACACCACCGTGCAGGTCAGCGGGCACTCCGTGGCCCACGGGTATGCCATCGAGATCGAGGACCGGGGCCTGGGCATGAGCCCGGAGGACATCGAGGGGGCCAACGAGCGGATCGCCAACCCGCCGGAGCTCAAGCTGTCGGGCAACGCCCGCCTGGGCCTGTACGTGGTCAGCCGCCTGGCCGAGCGGCACGAGATCCGCGTCACGTTCAAGGCCTCGCCGTACGGCGGCACGACGGTCGTCGTCCTGATCCCGCAGGAGCTGGTCACCGAGCAGCCCGGACAGGCCGAGCCGGAGCCCGCCGTCAGCGTGCCGCAGGCCCGCACGGCGCTCGGCGGCGCGCCGGCCCTGCCGGCACCGCGCGGCCTGGGCGGCGGCCCACTGGAGATCATCGGCGGCACCGGCCCGGGCGACGTCCCGGCCGCCGGACCGTCCGGCAGGAGGGAGAGCGCCATCGAGGAGAGCATCATCGAGGAGAGCACCCGCGCGGCGGCGCCGTCCCGGCGGCAGGAGACGGGCCAGCCGGCCGGAGGCCGGCACGCGGCCAACGGCGAGTCCGGCGCCCCCGGCTCCTCGCTGCCGCCCGTCATGCCCCCGCCCGACACCAGTCACACGCCGGGCGGCCTGCCGCGCCGCGTCCCGCAGACCCACCTCGCCGCTCCGCTGCAGGAGGAGGAGCCGCCGCCGGCGCCCTCGCCCGAGGACGACGGTGACGAGCGCTCGCCGGAGACGATCCGCGCGGCCATGGCCTCCTTCCAGGACGGCACGCGCCGCGGCCGCTCCGACGCGGCGCAGCTGCTGGAGCGGGGCGGTGATCCCGCCGGCGGCGGAGAGCCCCACATGTGACACCAGTGATGATCTCGGATTCGCGCGTGCCGGCCCGGCGCCGACGAGCCGCCGGAGGCCGGTGACCGGACGCCCGCCGGCAGAAAGAGGACAACGAGTGGTGCAGGGAACAGGATCTTTCACCGACCTGGCCTGGTTGCTGGATGACCTGGTCGCGCGAGTCGGGGAGGCCGAGCACGGGATCGTCTTCTCCTCCGACGGTCTGCTGCTGGCCGCGTCGGCGGCGTTCGACCAGGCCGACGCCGAGCACCTGGCCGCCGTGGGATCGGCGATCCAGAGCCTGGGACGGGGGGTCAGCGACCGGGTCGACGGCGGCGCGGTCCGCCAGACCATCATCGAGATGCGGTCGGCGTATCTCGTCGTGACCGCCGCCGGCCAGGGAGCCTGCCTGGCGGTGCTCTGCACGCACGAGGCCGACGTCGGCCTGGTGGCCTACGAGATGGCCATGCTCGTCACCCGGGTCGGCCAGTACCTCACCTCGCCCGCGCGGGCGGCGGGGTCCGCCATGGACGACGTCCCGCGATGAACCCCCTCGAGGAGCATTCCGACACGCAGTGGGTGGGCGAGGAGGCCGGGCCGATCGTCCGGCCGTACGTCCTCACCCGCGGCAGGACCGAACCGACCCAGGGCCGGTTCGACCTCATCACCCTGGCGGTGACCGTCCGCTCCACCTCCCCGAGGGAGGCGGGCCTCGACCCGGAGTGCCTGGCCATCGTGCGGTTCTGCCAGCAGCCCCAGTCGGTCGCGGAGCTCGCCGCGCACATGAACCTTCCCGCAGGCACCATCCGTGTCCTGCTCAGCGACCTGCTCGACCAGGGATTCATCGCCCTGCAAGAGCCTCATTCGGAGACGGACATGCACGACGAAAGGCTGTACAGGGCGGTGCTCGATGGACTCCGTGCACTCTAGCCGTGACGCCGGGCGGGTCAAGCTGCCCAAGGCGATCAAGATCCTGGTCGCCGGCGGCTTCGGGGCCGGAAAGACCACACTGGTCGGCGCGGTCTCCGAGATCGCGCCGCTGCGCACCGAGGAGACGCTGACCAACCGGGGCCTCGGGATCGACGACCTGTCCGGGGTGGAGACCAAGCAGACGACCACGGTCGCGATGGACTTCGGCCGCATCACCATCGGCGACGCCTACCGGCTCTATCTGTTCGGCACCCCGGGACAGGAGCGGTTCTGGTTCCTCTGGGACGAGCTGGCCCTGGGCGCCCTGGGCGCGGTCGTGCTGGCCGACACCCGCCGGCTGGCCGACTGCTTCCCCTCCCTCGACTACTTCGAGCGGCGCGAGACGCCCTTCGTCGTCGCGGTCAACTGCTTCGACGGGGCCCGCCGCTACGACCTCGACGAGGTCAGGCTCGGCCTGACGCTCCACGAGGACATCCCGGTCGTGCTCTGCGACGCCCGCAGGCGGGAGTCGGGCAAGAAAGTACTGATCACTCTCGTGGAGCACGCCATGAGGATGCGCCTGGGCACGGCGCCGGCCGCCGGGGACGCGACGCCGGTGCCCTGACGCCTCCGTCCCCGGGGCCTCCCCCCGGGGATGAGTACTGACCCTCAGGGGATCACTTGTGCCCTCCAGACAGCTATGAATCAGCTCTTCCCGCTCTCCGATCCGCCCGGGGGTCCGTGCCGGGCGTGCCACGATGACGGCGATCACGAGGAGCTCATCACGGGGAGAGATCTATGTGCGACGATCCGGCCGTTCCCCCCGCCGTGGCGCGGGCACTGGAGGAGTACGGGGCGCTGCTCGCCGGCCACGGGGTCACCTGGGGCGAGGACCCCATCTTCTACGTCAGGTCCATGGCCACCGACGCCTACCTGATGGGCGCCACGACCTTCTGGGAGGTCTGCTACGGCACGCTCCGGGCCCGCCATCCAGGCACCCCTCTCCGGCAGCTGCGCGACCGGCTGACCGAGCTCGACATGGACGAGGTCGTGCGCGACGTCCTGGCGGGCGCCCTGCCCGACAATCTCGCCGCCCTCCGGCTCACCGGGGAGGGCCGCGCCGTCGAGGCGCACGCGCACGCCGTACTGGACGGCCGGCCCCTGCGCACGACGCTGCTGGTCGACTCCACCCGGGACGAGCCGGTCACCGTGCTGGTGGACGGCCACGCGCACGAGGTCGGCCCGCGCGGCGCCCGCCTCATCAGGATCACCAGCGCCAGCGAGGTGGTCGCCGACGGCGCGCGGGTGGACCTCGCGCCCCTGACCCGCCCCGCCGCGGCCGCCCGCCTGCGGCTGCGCGCCGGGTTCCCCTGCAGATGGAGCGTGTACGGCGAGCACGGGCAGGGCTGGTACCCCGAGGGCGCCCCCGCCCGGCGCGACCACCACGTCCGGCCCTACTTCCACGGCGACGACCTCGTGCTGGACGTCCCGGCGGAGCCGCTGACCGTGCGGGTCTCCAGAGGGATGGAGTACGGCTCCGCCGAGGTCGCGCTCAGCCCCGTCCCCGGCGCGGAGACCCTGGTCGAGCTCACCCCCGAGCGGCTCTACGACGCGGCGGCGGCGGGCTGGTACGGCGGGGACATGCACGTCCACCTCAACTGGGCCGGGGACATGGTCGGCACGCCCGCCCTCGCGGCGGCCATGCAGCACGGCGAGGACCTGCACGTGCTCAACCTGGTCGCCGGCAACGTCTCCTCCGAGCGGGTCTACGACTCCGAGGCGCTGGCGCACTGGGCCGGCCGGGACCTGCCCTGGTCGGACGCCACCCACCTGGCCAGGGTCGGCGTCGAATACCGCAACGACCTGCTCGGCCACCTCTACGCCTTCGGCGTCTCGGCCCCGCCCTCGCGCTTCCACACCGGTTTCCTGGGCACCGCGGACTGGCCGCCCAACAGCGTGGCCTGCCGGGAGCTGCGCGGCCTCGGCGCCATCACGGGCTACAGTCATCCCTTCCACCCGCCGGTCCACGACGACGACGTCCCGGACAGGGTGCTGGCGTGGGGGCGCAACTGCTCCGCCAGGGAGATCGTCGCCGACGCCGCGCTCGGCCTGGTGGACAGCCTCGACGTGCTCAACCACAGCTCGATCGCCGCGACCGCCGCCGTCTACCGGCGCCTGGTCGGCGCGGGCAACCGGCTCGCGGTCACCGCGGGGACCGACGCGATGGTCTCCTTCGCCCGGCGCGGCAACCAGTCCAGCCCACCGGGCTGGGCCCGTGTCTACGCCCGCGTGGACGGACCGCTCACCGCCGGATCCTTCGCCGAGGCCGTCCGGCGGGGCCGTACGTTCGGCACCACCGGCCCCTGGCTGGAGCTGTCGGTCGGCGGCCACGGGCCCGGCGCCACCCTGGACCTCTCACCGGGAGACCGGGTCACGGTCACCGTGAGATCGGTCGGCCCCGAGGTGGAGAGGCTGGAGATCCGCACCGCCGACGGCGTCCTGGCCGAGGGGCCGCCCGGCGAGCTGACCGCCGAGCTGACCGTCGGCGACCCCACCTACGTCGTCGCCGTGGCCGCCGGCGGACCGCACGAGCGCGCCTTCACCGACGGTGTCCACGCCCACACCAGCCCGGTCTATCTCGACGTCGACGGCCGCCACGTGGCCAGGGCGCAGGACGTCCGCTGGTGCCTGCGATGGCTGGACGGCATGGAGGCGCTGCTCCGGAAGGAGGGCGTCTTCGACACCGCCGGGCAGCTCGGCGACCACCTGGAGCTGATCGGGCGGGCCAGGGAGGTCTACCAGGCCCGCCTGGGCTGACGCTCGGCGGCCGGGCCTTCCGGGAGGCTCGGCTGTCGGGGCCTTCTGGAAGGATCGTCCGATGGACGCGAAAACGGTTCTCCGCGTGGCGGACGAGTGTCAGACCCTCCTCGGCTCGGGGCTCGAGGGCGACTGGGGGAGCGGGATCCCCGGGATGGAGTGGACGGTCGCCCAGGTGGTCGCGCACATCTCCGACACCCTCCTGTGGTACGCCACCGACTTCGCCGCCGGAGAACGCGAGCTCAGCACGGTGGACCTGCGGGTGCGGCCCGACAGCTCGCCGGCGGACCTGGCCGCCACCGTCGGGGTGTTCGCCACGGTCGTGGCGCGGGTCGTCCAGGGCAGCCCGGCGGGGGCGCGCGGCTGGCACCCGTACGGCATGGCCGACGCCTCCGGGTTCGCGGGCATGGCCTGCGACGAGATGCTGATGCACACCTACGACGCCGCCCTGGGACTGGGGCTGCCGTTCACCCCGCCCGCCGAGCTGAGCGCGGCGACCCTGCGCCGCCTGTTCCCCTGGGCGCCGCACGACGGCGACCCGTGGCAGACGCTGCTGTGGGCCAACGGCCGCGCGGACCTCCCCGGCCGCCCCCGCCAGAGCGACTGGCGCTGGCACTGCGCCCCGCTGGAGGAGTGGGACGGCGTGGCCCCCTGAGGCGCCGGCCGCCGGGGTCACTACTGTGAGCTGCGTGATTCACCGAACGGGGTTGGCCGTCCTGCTGCTGGTGGTGGCGCTCGTCACGGGGTGCGGCACCGGATCCGCCGTCTACGACCTGGGAACGATCGTCCACGGGGGCGTCGGCAAGACGGCGGACGTCCGGCTCACGCCCGGCAAGCGGTTCTCCCTGGCGGTGGAGGAGAACGCCTCCGCCGGAGACAGCTGGCAGATGGCCGACCTGCCGGACGTCACGGTGGCGTCGTTCATCAGTGAGGAGTACCGCCCCGCGGCCCAAGGGGCCGGCGGGGTCCGCTACTTCGTCTTCAACGCCAAGCGTCCCGGCACGGCCACCGTCACGCTCTCCAACTGCCGGCGCTGCACGGCCGGCCGGACGCCCGCCGACGAGCAGAGCCGGCGCGCCTCGGGCGAGGCGATCTTCCGGATCACCGTCGCCTGAGCCGCCGCCCGCCGCCCGCCGTCCGCCGTCCGGTGCCGGAGGGGGCCGGGCGGGTGGCAGGCTCCCGGCGGGCGGTGCGAGGCTGATGTCCATGAATCGGTTGTCACAGGTCGACCTGTCGCGGAAACTGGCCAAGAGAGAGGCCGCCGAGCGGCTCGACGCCGCGCTGGAGCGCCTGCTGCGCCTGCGGCTCATCCTGGGCGGGCAGGTCGCGGACAAGCGCATCGGCCCCCCGCTCTGCGTGGTGTTCGAGGGCTGGGACGCCTCGGGCAAGGGAGGGGCCATCAAGCGGCTGGTGCGCCCGCTCGACCCGCGGCACGTGCGGGTCGCCCAGTTCGCGGCGCCGACCTACGACGAGAAGCGGCACCACTTCCTGTGGCGGTTCTGGCCCGTCCTGCCCGGCTGGGGCGGCATGGCCGTGCTCGACCGCTCCTGGTACGGGCGGGTGCTGGTGGAGCGGGTCGAGGGTTTCGCCACCGAGGAGCAGTGGTCGCGCGCCTACGGCGAGATCGTGGAGTTCGAGAGGACCCTCGCCGCCGAGGGAATGATCATGGTCAAGTTCTGGATGCACGTCTCCGAGGAGGAACAGCTCCGGCGCTTCCAGGACCGGGCGGACGACCCGCTGCGGGCGTGGAAGCTCACCGACGAGGACTGGCGCAACCGCGACAAGCGCCCGCAGTACGAGACGGCCGTGGAGGACATGCTCGCCCGCACCGACCATCCGAAGGCCCCCTGGCACGTGGTGGCGGGAGACGACAAGCGCCTGGCCCGGGTCACGGTCGTGGAGACGGTCTGCGCCGCGGTCGAGGCGGAGCTGGGGGCCCGGGGATACGACCTGGACGACCCCGCCGCCGATCCGGCCCGGACACGGTGACGGGCGTGACGGCCCCTCCGTCGCCGCCGGCGCGCCGGCCCGCGGTATCTCGGCTGGACCCGTACCGGGCTGTGACGGGTGTCCCGTGCGAAGGCGCCCCGGGCGGCTGAGTGCTGCCGTGGTGGCCCTCGTGGCGGGGCGGATCAGCTGGGGAAGAGCAGGGCGGGGATGGCCGCGACGCCGGGCAGGAGGTGGGTGTGGCGGACGGCGCCGAGGGCGGCGGCGTCCTGGCTGCCCGTGAGGACCCCGGCCACGATCGCCGCGCCCGCGTTCGTGCCGGCCTCCAGGTCGCGGACGGTGTCGCCGGCCGTTAGGACGTCGGCCACGTCGCGGACGCCGGTCGCCTCCATCGCCCGGAAGATCATGTACGGCGCCGGGCGGCCGGCCGGGACGTCGTCCACGCACACCACGGCGTCCAGGAAACCGTCGTCCCAGCCGATCTCCGCCAGCAGCGCCGCCGTCACCTCGCGGTCGAAGCCGGTGGTGAGCGCCACCCTGACGCCCGCCGCGCGCAGGGCGGTGATCGCCTCGGGGACGCCCGGCAGGGGCTCCGGCGGGCGGGCGGTGTAGGCGGCGCTCAGCCGGGCGCGGAAATCGGCGTAGGCGGCCTCCACGGCGGCCGGTCCGGGTGACCCGGCCAGGAGCGCGGTGATGGCCTCGCGTTTGTCGGCGCCCATCCAGCGCCGGATGTCGGCGGCGGCCGGAGCGCCGCCCGCGGCCCGCACGGCCTCCTCCAGCGCGAGGTAGACGGCACCGTGCTCCTCCACGGTGGTGCCGGCGATGTCCAGGACTGCCAGTTCGATCACGAGGTCTCTCCTTCGGGGGCTCGGACGGGGAGCGGGTCGTTGGGGCTGCGCAGCAGCGCCGGGTGGGCCTGCTGGGAGTTGTCGATGGTGAACGAGACGAGGTCGGGCCGGTAGCGGTCGTCGGAGAACTCCACGGGCTCGCCGCCGGCGGAGGAGGTCTGGCGGCGCTCGCGCAGCAGCGGCGCGCCCCGGGCGATGCCGAGGAGTCCGGCGTCGGTCTCGTCGGCGCCGATCGCGTCGATGGCGTGGCGGGCCCGGCTCAGGTCGACGCCGCGCCCGCTGAGGTAGGCGAAGACGGACCCGGAGTCGCAGTCGAAGTCGAACAGCAGCCGCCCGACGGCCCAGACGAACGTGGTGCGCTCGACCATGGCGGGCACCCCGTCCAGCAGCCGCAGGCGCAGCACCTGCACGATGGGCTCGCCCTCCTCCAGCCCGAGGGCGTCGCACGCCTCCGGGGTCGCCGGGCGGCGAGCGATCTCGAGCGTGTGCTGCCCGGGCGTGCGGCCCATCAGCTCCACCCAGCGGGAGAAGGACAGGAACGTCTCGAACGGCTGGGACATGCTCTGGCTGCGCACGACCGGCGGCTTGCCGCGCCCGCCGCCGATGAGCCCCTCGGCGCGCAGCGTGGCCAGCGCCTGGCGGATCGGGCCCCGCGAGATGTCCCACTGCTCGCAGAGCTGCGACTCGGAGGGAAGGGCCGCGCCCACCGGCAGCTCGCCGGAGCTGATGCGCCGGCGCAGGTCCGACGCGACACGTTCATGGAGAGGTGTGTCCATGTGACTTGACCATACAGGAGTCACGATATTCCGCAAAAGTCTCCCGATCCACTAAATAGCTGTTCTACATGCGTAAATGACGTGAAAACGAACGCGAGGTGACATGTTCGGCGCGGGGGTTGACGGTATCTCGGCGAGCCCGCGAGCGTACTTATCATGACAAGTTATTCGCCGTGGGACACGTCTCTCGACGCGGCCGACCTCGTGGTCGTCGGGGCGGGCATCGTGGGGCTGGCCCACGCCGTGGACGCCGTGGCCCGCGGGCTGTCCGTCGTGGTCGTCGAGCGGGACGAGCGCGCCATCGGCGCCTCGGTGCGCAACTTCGGGCACGGCTGCTTCACCGCCCAGGACGGCGACGCCCTGCGGTACGCGATGGCCGCCAGGACCACCTGGCTGCGCCTGGCCAGGGAGGCCGGGCTCTGGCTCGGCGAGGGCGGCACCGTCGTGGTCGCCCGCGCCGACGACGAGTACGCGGTCCTGGAGGAGTTCCACGCCGCCCGCGACGGCCAGTCCGTCCTGCTGGACGCCGCCCGCGTCGCCGAACGGGTGCCGGTGGGCCCCGGCGTCGTGGGCGGCGCCTGGTTCCCGCTGGACCTGCGCGTCGACCCCCGCCAGGCCGTGCACGCCGTCGCCGCCTGGCTGGCCGCCCGCGGCGTGCGCTTCCACTGGGGCACCGCCGCGCACCTCGTCGAGCCCGGCCTGGTGACCACCAGCCGGGGACGCGTCCGCGCCCGGCACGTCGTCCTGGCCGTCGGCCACGACGTCGACCGGCACTTCCCCGACCTGGCCGAGCACGCCGGGCTGCGCCGCTGCGTCCTGCGCATGCTGCGCGTGGCCGACCCGCACGACCGCCGTGTCGCCCCCGCGGTCCTGTCCGGCTTCTCGCTCCTGCGTTACGACGGCTTCGCCGCCTGCCCGACGGGGCCCGCCCTGCGCGCCCGCCTGGAGGCGGAGCGGCCGGCGCTGACCGGCCTCGGCCTGAACCTCATGTTCACCCAGCGCCCGGACGGCGACCTCACCATCGGCGACACGCACGCCTACGCCGTCACGCCGGAGCCGTTCGACGCCGACGAGCTCGACCGGAGCGTCCTGGCCGAGACCGCCCGCCTGCTGGGGACCGAGCGGCTGACGGTGCGGGAGCGGTGGCGCGGCGTCTACGCCTCGGCGCCCGACCCGTTCCTGGTCGCGGCCCCCATGCCCGGCGTGCGGGTGGTGTCGGTCACCTCCGGCATCGGCATGACCACCGCCCTGGGCCTGGCCCCCGAGGTTCTCGACGGCCTGCTGGCCTGACCACTCCCTGTGAACCCTTCCCCGAGGAGAAATCCCATGCGCGCACGACCTCTCCTGGCCGTCCTGGCCGTGGCCCCGGCCCTACTGCTGACCGGCTGCGGCGGTGGCGCCACCGAGGCCGCCGGCCCATCCGGCGCCACCTGCCCGGACGGCAGGATCCGCTTCGGCATCGAGCCGTACGAGGACCCGGCCAAGCTCAAGCCCGCCTACGAGACCCTGGCCGCCGCGCTCCAGCGCACGCTCGACTGCCCGGTCGAGCTGAAGATCGTCGAGGACTACTCGGCCGAGGTGCTGGCCATGCGCAACGGCCAGCTGGAGATGGCCCAGTTCGGTCCGCTCGGCTACGTCTTCGCCAGCACCATGGCCGACGCCCAGGCCGTCGCCTCCTTCGCGGACGCCAAGGGTGCCCTGACCACCTACACCGCCGGTATCTGGGTGCCTGCGAACTCGCCGATCACCTCGGTCAAGGACCTGGCCGGCAAGTCCCTGGCCCTGTCCAGCCCCGGATCGACCTCCGGCGACGCCCTGCCCCGCTACGCGCTCAAGACCGAGGGCGTGGCCGACTCCGCTCTAAAGATCGACTACGCGGGTGGGCATCCCGAGGCGCTGGTCGCGCTGGTCAACGGCAAGGTGGACGCCGCCGAGATCAACAGCCAGCAACTGGCCACCGCGCGGGCCGCCGGCACCTTCGACCCGGCGAAGTACCGCCAGATCTGGACCTCCGACCCCATCCCGAACGACCCGATCACCGTGTCGGGCAAGCTCGACCCGGCCCTGCGCGAAGCGATCGCCTCGGCGCTGCTGAAGCTGGGCCCGTCCGATGTGGCCAAGGTCGGCGCGTTCCTCGACGTGGACCCGCCCGGACCGCTCGCGGCCGTCGGCAAGGACACCTACAAGCCGCTGTTCGACCTGGCCGCCGCGCTAGGTCTGACCGAGAAGGACGTCTGACGATGACCGCCCCACGGGCGGCGACGGGCCCGGCCGCCCCCGCGTCCCCGCCGGGTCCCGCCACCCCGTCCCCGCAGGGTCCCCCCGCCGCCGCGTCTCCACGGGCTCTCGCGCCCACGTCCGCGCAGGGCGCCGCTCCGGGCACCGCCGCGCTGCCCGCGCTCGCCGTCCGCGGGCTGCGCAAGTCCTTCTCCGGCCGGACCGTCCTGGACGGCCTCGACCTCCGCCTCGCCGCCGGCGAGTTCCTCGCGCTACTGGGCGCCAACGGCAGCGGCAAGTCCACCGCGCTGCGCTGCGTCGTCGGCCTGGAGAGCGCCGACGCGGGCGAGGTCCTCCTCCAGGGACGGCCCCTCGACGCGGCCGGCGCGGCCGAGTCGGCCCGGCTGCGCCGGCGGATGGCGATGATCTTCCAGCAGATCCACCTCGTCCACCGCCGCAGCGCCCTGGACAACGTCTGCGCCGGAGCACTCGGACGGCTGCCGCTGCACCGCTCGCTCACCCCGGCCCTGTTCCCCCGCGAGCTGCGCGAGGAGGCCATGGCCTGCCTCGACCGCGTCGGGATGGCCGACCGCGCCGCCGAGCCGGCCGGTCGGCTGTCCGGCGGTCAGCGGCAACGGGTCGCCATCGCGCGCGCCCTGTGTCAGCGGGCGGAGATCATCCTCGCCGACGAGCCGGTCTCCGCCCTCGATCCGGCGGCGGCCGAGCAGGTGGTCGCCCTGCTGGCCGGTCTCGCCCACGACCAGGGCCTGGCTGTCGCCGCCGTGCTCCACCAGCCCGACCTGGCCCGGCGGCACGCCGACCGGGTGGCCGGACTGCTGCACGGGCGGGCCGCCCTCGACACCCCGGCCACGGCGCTCACCGACGCCCACCTCGACACCCTGTACGCCCCCGACCGCCATCACGCCGACCAGGAGCCCCGATGACCAGCACGGGCACGCTTCCGCCGGACGCCCGCCTCACCCCGCCCAGGCGGCGGCCCATCACGCCGGCGGCCGCCGTGGTCACCGTGATCATCGTGATCGCGCACGTCCTGGCCTGGAACGGCACAGAGTTCTCCCCTGCCGCCCTCGTGCAGGGCTGGCGCGGCATGGCGGACTTCGTCAGCCAGGCCATGCCTCCAAACCTGTCCTGGGAGGAGGTGCTCCTGCCCGGCCTGCGGGCCGCGCTCGTCACGCTGGGCATCGGGCTGCTGGGCACCACGTTCTCGGTGCCCTTCGCCCTCGGCCTCGCACTGCTGGCCGCGCGGACGACCGCGCCGAACCGCTGGGTCTACCAGGCGGCCCGGTCGGTGCTGTCGTTCCTGCGGGCGGTGCCCGACGTCGTCTTCGCGCTGGTCTTCGTCACCGCCGTGGGGCTGGGCCCGTTCGCGGGCGTGCTGGCGTTGATCCTCCACAACACGGGGGTGATGGGCAAGCTGTGGGCGGAGGCGATGGAGGAGATCGACCTCGGGCCGCGCGACGCCCTGCGGGTCGGCGGGGCGTCGGGACTCCAGGCCGCCGCGCACGCCGTGCTGCCGGCGGTGGTCCCGCAGTTCGTCGGGCTGCTGCTGTACCGCTTCGACGTCAACGTGCGCTCGTCGCTCGTGCTGGGCCTGGTGGGGGCCGGGGGCATCGGGTTCCTGATCAATCAGTCGATCAAGCTCTTCCGGTTCGACGAGATGGTCACCCACCTGGCGGTCGTCATGGTACTGGTGGTCGCGGTCGATCAGCTCTCCGCGTACGTGCGCCGCCGCGTCGGCTCCTGACCTGCCCCT
This sequence comes from Streptosporangium sp. NPDC048886, assembly GCF_055586905.1. Classification (NCBI taxonomy): domain Bacteria; kingdom Bacillati; phylum Actinomycetota; class Actinomycetes; order Streptosporangiales; family Streptosporangiaceae; genus Streptosporangium; species Streptosporangium sp. NPDC048886. The sequence continues at coordinate 34,457 of NZ_JBVJHH010000032.1, read as the reverse complement.
GATCCGGCCCGGCCGGACGGCCGTTCCGCTACAGGTCAAGGCCGGAGCCGCCGAACCGCTCCCGCAGGAAACGGCCCTGGTCGCGCAGGGCCTGCTCGTCGCCCCGGTGCACGGCCCCGGCCACCTCGCGCAGCTTGGCCTCCAGCAGGTCGAGCTGGGCCAGGAGCTCCTCGTGGGCGCTGCGCTCGCGGTCCGCGCGGCGGCTGAGGGCGTAGGCGCGGGGCAGGTTGGCGTAGGCCTCCAGGCTGGCCGGCAGGTAGTCGCGGATCGTCTGGGAGACGATGTGCAGGTGGTCGGGGGAGGCGGTCAGCACCTCCGCCCGGCCCAGGACGCCGCTGAGCACGTCGGCCAGCCCGCCGAGCCTGGCCTGCACGTCGCCGGGGAAGCGCTGGGAGCTCTCCACCCCGCGCAGCAGGGCGTCGAGGTCGGCGCGGAGCAGGCCGGTCTCGACCTCGGCGTGGGAGACGGCCAGCCGGATCCGGTCCGGCGGGGCCAGCAGCGCGCCCACGCCGTACAGCCCGGCGACCACCACCGGCCAGAACGCGCCGGCCAGGCCGAGGAAGTGCGCCAGCGCCCCCAACAGGGCCAGGGCACAGCCGGCGATGTTCCTGGTGGAGCCGAGGTATCTCAGCACTCGCTCAGCGGACACGGCCGCCCCCGCCGGGCCGCACGGGCCGGGCCGGGCGGCCCGCACAGCGATCACTGGTAGCCACGGATCTCCTTGAACGCCGAGGCCAGCGACCCGCTGCGGGCGTCGAAGACGGCGCCCCGGGTCAGCTTGGCTATCTTCCTCATCTCCTCCACGTCGCTCTCGCCGAACAGCACGACGAACGTCCGGACCTGCTGCCGCTCCCGGGGGAGCGTCCGGTAGAAGAGCTCGAAGTCGTCGTAGGAGATGCCGTCGGTGTTCTCGCCGTCGGTCATCAGCACGACCGAGGTGTAGTGGCCCTGGCCGGTCCCGGCGGCCTGCTCGTAGGCGGCGCGCAGCCCGTCGAAGATCGCGGTTCCGCCGCCCGCCCGGAGGTTCTCGGCGTAGGCCCTGATCCGCGCCAGGACCGGCTGCGGGTCGCGTTCGGGCAGGGTGAACGGCTGCGGCTGCCCGGCGGAGCCGCTGAACGGGATCATGACCACGTCCTCCCTGCTGCGGAAGCGGGAGAACGTGCCGGAGGCCGAGGTGTCGGCGCCGGTGAGCGTGACCAGCGCCTGGCGCAGCGCCTCGATCCGCTCGCCGTCCATCGACCCCGAGGTGTCCAGCACGAACAGCGCCCGGGCGGGGACGCGCGCCTCGTCGAGGTAGGCGGTGATCAACGCGTCGGCGGCGGCCCGGCGGTTGGGGAACGGCAGCTCCAGCAGCGGCGCCGTGCCGAACTCCGGTCCGGGCCGGACCTCCGGGACGATCGGCCGCCGGTGGGTGGCGGTCATGATCTCCCGCTGCGTGTCCGGCCTCCGCAGCCAGCCGGTCAGCCTGCCGTACAGCTCCTTCTTCTCCGGCCTGGCCGAGGCCAGCAGGGTGAGCGGGTAGTCGGCGGTGACCACGCCGTCGCTCGGGCGGATCAGGCTCAGCCCCTCCAGGCCGAGCAGCACCGACTCGTAGTTGACGATGCCGTCCACCCCGCCCTCCCGGCTGTAGGCGTCGGCCAGCCAGCCGGAGGACCCCGAGGTCAGCCGCTGGGCGGAGAAGAACTCCTTGAGCCTGGGCGTGACCGCCGCGACCTGCTCACCGCTCAGCGCCTCCCCGGCGTCCGACAGCGCGGCGGCCACCCCGACCAGCGCGGAGAAGCCCGAGTTGGAGGAGGCGGGGTTGGCCATGCCGAAGGTGAACCGCTTCTCCCGCGCGGCGGTCGCGATCTGCTCCCAGGTCACCGGCCTGTCCGCCCAGCCCAGCTCCCGCGCCTTGGCGGCGGTGAGACCGAGGACCACCGGGGAGGACATGATCCTGGTCTCGGTGGACAGCCGGGCCGTCGCGCCGTCGATCAGCGACAGGTAGCGGTTGGAGGAGAACCAGATCGCGTCGTAGGAGCCGTCCGCGCCGCCGCCGGCCACCTGCTCGGCGCCGTCCAGGGTCCCGGTGTAGGAGATCCTCACCCGCACGCCGGAGCGGCGCAGCATCGGCTCCAGGTCCTTGACCTCGCTGCCGGCCAGCACCCGCAGCACGTCCGGGCCGTCCTCGGGCGCGTCCCCGGAGGAGCACGCCACCGGCGTGGCCAGCGCCAGCAGCGCCAGCGCCGCCGCCGCCCGCCGCACGGCGGAGCGGACGGCCCGGCGGCGCGAGGAGGGCCCGGCCGGCGCGGAAGGCGGGGGCGGGGGAGGCGTGGTGCTCATGAGGCGGCCTCGGCGCGGTCGAGGTAGGTCCTGGCGTGGGTGAGTTCGGTGCTCAGGCTGTCGACGGTGACGGCCATGCTCTCCACGGCCTGCGAGCGGAAGCTGTCGATCATGTCCATGGTGGCGTAGACGTTGTCGAAGGCCCGGCGCAGCACGTCCATGTCGACGGTGGTGGAGGCGGCCTGGTTCTGGACGGCGCCGGCCTGGGTGCGCAGCATCTCGCTGGTGGCCAGGATCAGGTCACCGGTGGTGGAGTTGAGCGCGGTGATCTGGTCAAGCACCAGCTTCTGGTTGGCCAGCGCCTGGGCCACGGTCACCGCGGTGCGCAGTGCGGCGACCGTCGTGGTGGTGGCCCGGTCCACCCCTTTGCTCAGCTCCAGGTTGTTCTTGCGGACCAGGTCCAGGGCCAGGTAGCCCTGGACCGAGACCGCGAGCTGGGTGAGGATGTCCTGGTGCTTCTGCCGTACGGCGAACAGCGCGTCGGAGCGGAGCGCGGTGGCCCTGTCGGGATCGGTCGCCTCCAGGAGGAGGATGCGTTGCTCCAGCGCGTCGTCGATCGCGGCGGCCAGCACCGCGTACTCCTGCAGGCGGGTCATCGCCTCCCACAGGTCCGCCTTCTCGCCCTCGATCGCGGCGTTGTCCTTCAGCAGCTCGTCCTGGCCGGACCTCAGCGCCCGGATGATGTCGTCCAGCTGCTTCTGGGCGGTCTGGTACTTGGCGAAGTAGTCGCGCAGCCGGTCTCCGAAGGGGATCAGTCCCAGCAGCTTGCGGGGACCGCTCGCCGCCTGTTTGGGATCGAGGTCCACCACCGTACGGCGCAGCGCGACCAGCCGGCCCGCCACCCGGCCCTGGGCGTCGGCGCCTTCCCCCTTGGCCGCCGCCAGGGCGGCCACCGGGCGTTTGAGCATCCGGTCGGCCACCTGGGAGGCGGAGCGGATCTCGGTGTCGCCCATCGAGGAGATGTCATGCACCTTGCGGGTGAAGTCCGGCACCCGGGGGTCCATCGCGGTCAGTTCCGCGGTGAACCCCTGTGCCTTGGCGGTGAGTTCGGCCTCGCGGCCGTCCGCCAGGGGGAGCATGGTGACCGCCGTCGAGGCGGGCACGGCGGCCACCGGGGCGGGAGGGGTCAGGGTCAGTCCGCTGTCGGCCATGTCAGGGCCTTCCTTCGGTCCGCGGTACGGCGCCGCTCGCGTACAGCCGCTCGATGTCGGAGATGAGCTCCTCCAGGTGCTCGTAGGTGGGCGGCTCCACCACGTCCACCAGATCCCGTGCCACCGGCGCCTTGTGCTTGGCGACCAGGTCGGCGAACGCCCCCGGGTCGGCGGTGCGGAAACCGTGTCGCGCGGCGAGGTTCCTGAGCTCGGGATCCTCGGTCAGCAGCCGCCCGACCTCGGCCGCCTGCGAGGTGAACGGCACCAGCGTGTGTTTGCTCAACACGGTGGGCGCGGGGTAGAGCAGCCGCATTTCCGGCCGGATCGAGCCGTCGCCGGCGAACACGCGGGACAGGTACTGGGCCTCGTAGATCATGACCATCGGCGTCTTGCCCGACCCCATGACCAGGTAGTCGTCGAACGGGGCCTCGGTCGACGACTGTGAGTAGCCCTGGTCGAGGAAGATCGGCGCCACCGCCCTGGCCACCTCGGGCACCCGGGCCGGGGCGGCGACCACGTCCTCGCCGTTGGCGACGTAGCTGGTCATCGCCAGATACATGGCCGCGGAGTTGGAGGTCCTGATGTCGGTGGTGGTCAGCAGCACCCGCTTGCGCGCCGGATAGGCGCTGTTGCCCGGCAGCCGGTCCCACCGGGTGCCCTTGGCCACCAGGTCCAGGTACGCGGCGAGGTCGAGCACCCGGTAGCCCCGGCCCGAGTCGCGTACCAGCCCGGCCTCGGCCAGGACGTCGGCGATCGGCTGGAACGTGGCGACCGCCATGGGGGAGTAGAAGGGGGAGAACGTCGTGGAGACCTTCCGGTCCTTCTTGATCTTCTCCGCGGCGGGGAGGCTGGAGGGGAACGCGAACGCGTAGTCGTCGAGCCTGACCTCGGTCGCGATCTGCCGGGATCCGGCGGTGTCCACCTCCACCCGCAGCCCGTGCCGCTCGAACGCCGCGCGCACCCGCGGGTCGTCGAAGAACGGCTTCTTCTCCGAGCCGATCACACCCCGCACCGTGGCCGGCCCGCCGCCTCCGCCGCCCAGGACGACCGCCGTCACCACCACGGCGCCGAGCAGCAGCGCGAGAACGACGCCGATCAACCGTTTCATTCCACCTCATTTCTTCAAATAGCCTCTCTTCTGGGAATTATGGGAGGGCAAGAAATGGGGCGTGTGCCGGATATCGGGGTATGCGACAGAATTAAGTCCCTGTTCACTCGCCCGTCATCCGGAAAGGTGGGGCACATGCGGTTGAGGTCGTGGCTCGGCAGGCTGGACCGGCGGCTGTTCGCCGTGGTGGCGGACGCCAGGCTCCCCGGCCTCGAGGGCCTCGTGCCCGCCCTGTCGCGCGCGGCCGACAACTCGCTGCTGTGGGCCGGCCTCGCCGGGGCGCTGGCGGTCAGCGGGCGGCGACCGCTGCGCCGCGCCGCGACCCGCGGGCTGCTGGCGATCAGCCTGGCCAGCCCCCTGGTGAACCTGGTCGGCAAGCAGGCCTTCGGCCGGACCCGGCCGTCGCTGGACGGCCTCCCGCTGGCACGGATGATCAAGATGCCCGCCTCGGCGTCGTTCCCGTCCGGCCACTCGGCCTCGGCGGCCGCGTTCGCCACCGCCGTGGCCATGGAGGCGCCCGGCGCGGTCGCGGCCCCCGTCGCGCTGCTGGCGGCGGCGGTCTGCTTCTCCCGCGTCTACACCGGCGTGCACTACCCGGGCGACGTCCTGGTGGGGGCCGCGATCGGCGTGGCGACCGGGCTGGCCACCCGGCGGCTCTGGCCGGAGGCGGTGACGGGCGCGCCGCGCGTCGTCACCGCGCCGCCGGTGCCCGGCCACGACCCCGGCGGCGGGGGCGTGGTGGCCGTGGTCAACCCCACGGCGGGCGGCGCCCCCGTCACGGCCACGGCGGTGCGGGCCTGGCTGCCCGAGGCCGAGGTGGTCGAGGCGGACGGCCCGGACCTGGGAGAGCTGATGGACGGGGCCGCGGCCAGGGCCCGGGTGCTGGCGGTCGCCGGGGGCGACGGCACGGTCAACCGCGGGGCGCAGGCCGCGCTGGAGCACCGCAGGCCGCTGCTGGTCATCCCGGGCGGGACGCTCGACCACTTCGCCGGGGCGCTGGGCCTGCGCGGTCCCGAGGACGCGATGACCGCCTACCGCTCGGGCGGGGTGGTCGCGGTGGACGTGGGGGAGGTGGCCGGCCGGATCTTCCTCAACAACGCCGCCCTCGGCGTCTACCCGGAGGTCGTCGACCGGCGCGAGTCCCTGGAGCAGCGTGTCGGCAAGTGGCCCGCGCTGCTGTGGGCCCTGGGCCGCGTGCTGCGCACCGCCGAGCCGGAGGAGGTGATCGTCGACGGCGTGCCCCGGCGGATCTGGCTGCTGTTCGTCGGCAACTGCCGCTACGACTCGCGCGGCGCCGCCCCGCGCCTGAGGCGGAGGCTGGAGGACGGGCTGCTGGACATCCGGCTGCTGACCGCGGCCCCCCGGCTGCCGCGGCTGCGCGCCCTCACCAGCGTGCTGCTGGGCGGGCTCGGCCTGTCCAGGCACTACCAGCAGTGGCAGGCCGACACGCTGAAGGTCTCCTCCTCCGGCGCGCTACGGCTGGCACGCGACGGCGAGACGTCCGTCGTCCCCGGGGAGGTGGAGTTCACCAAGCGGCCCCGGTCCCTGTACGTGATCCGTCCCGTCGGCTAGGACCCGGCTGGGCGGCAGGCGGGTCCCGCCCCCGTCCCGGCGGCGGCCCTTCCGGGAATCGCTTTCACCGGCCTGCCCATCCGCGCCGTCTTCGATATCCCGATAAATTACGAAATTTAAATGCGGGGGTTGGTGAATTCTCCATCCGCCCCGGTGAGAGCGGCCGGTGCGCCGATCCCGGACCGGGCGGGACACCGCCGGAGAAACGCCGATCCACATTGACGTGTCGTGATCGATCCGGCGATAGTGGGGCAGGTGACTACCCCCCGACTGCTGTCCTGCGCCGTGATCACCGTGCTGGCCCTGAGCGCCTGCACCTCCGGCGCCCCCAGTGAGCCCGTGGTCGGCACTTCCAGCGCGAGCGGCGTGACGGGAGCCGGCGGGACGGGCGCGCCCTCCAGCGGCACGCCCACCCCGGCGGGGCTGACCACCGAGGAATACCGCGCGGAGCTCGGCAGGGCGCGCGGCCCGATCAGAGACGCGCTCAAGAAGCTCGACGCCACCGGCGTCAAGGGGCTCGACAAGCGGCTGGAGCAGACGGTCACCGCGATGGAGGAGGCGGTCGCCGGGCTGGAGGCCCTGACCCCGCCGCCCGAGGTGGGGGCCGAGCACGGTGACTACGTCGGCGCGCTGCGGCGGCTCGTGGGCGCGCTGGGCGCCGCCCAGGAGGACGTGCGGGCGCAGGACGTCTGCACCGGCCCCGCCGTGCTGAGCGGGGTGGCCGAGAGCGGGCAGCTGTCGCCGGTCCGCAAGAGCGCGGACGCGCTGGCCGACCTGGGCGACTACAGCACCGACGTCGTCCCGGTGAAGGTCGCCGGGGAGAGGTCCCGCCGCCTGCCCAACGGCAGATACATCGCCTCCGAGAGCCGCCCCGGGCGCGCCCATCTCGAGCTGAGGAACGGCAACACCCGGGACGCGGTCGTGGTGCTGGTGCGCGGCAAGAAGAAGGCGATCCGCGTCTACGTCCGCAAGAAGTCGAAATTCAAGATCCGGGGCGTGCGGGACGGCAACTACAAGGTCTACTACACCCTCGGCACCGACTGGGATTCCAAGGCCCGCAGCTTCACCCGCTCGTGCTCCTTCGAGCAGTTCGGCAAGTCCGTGCGGTTCAGGACGGTCCGCACCGCGACCCAGATCCGCTGGAGCAACTGGACCATGACGCTGAACGCCGTCGCGGGAGGCACCGTGCGGCCCAAGCGCATCAAGCCGGGCGACTTCCCCGGCTGACCGGCCGGGTCCGCGGTGGCGCGGGCCGGGCCGGCGCGCCCCGGACGCGAGGACCGCGATCCCCTGACGGGATCGCGGTCCGGGTCTCCCCCCTGATCGGATCAGGTCGAGAAGAGCATCCCCACCCAGCTGCGCTGGCGGTGGTGGCCGTAGTGACCGCCGTGGTGCGGCGCGCCCCAGGCGGGGGCGCCGTGCACCGGCGGCGGAGGCGGCGGCGGGGGAGCGGCATGCGACTGGGACCACTGGCTCTCCATGCGAGTCAGCGTCTCGAGCTCGCCATAGTCCAGGAAGATCCCGCGACAGCCGTCACACTGGTCGATATGGACGCCATTGCGCTCATAAGTGCGCATAGCGCCGCGACACTTCGGGCACTGCATCTGGCTGATCTCCTTGTCCTTGGCATTGTGTTGAAGTAACCACAACCTACTGCGTGGGCACACTATGACAGGCGCTCCGGAGCTGAACAATCCTCTGGCAGGTGTCGACCAGCACCTGCTCGACCTCGTCCAGGGGCCGTCCCTCCCGTCCCGCCGTGGCCACCGCCGCCGCCGTGAGCTGCACGGTCATCGCCTGCGCCGGCAGGTCGAGCCGCTCCCACGGGTCGCCGTCGGCCCCGGCGGCGCGCCCGCCCGCGGCCCGGTAGGCCCCGAGGAAGCGCCGCCACACCTCCGGATCCAGCAGGCCGGCCGCGAACCAGGCGGCCGGTCTGGCCAGGTCCCAGGCCGGATCGCCGATCCCCAGGTCGTCGATGTCGATGAGGATCCACTCGTCCCGGACGCGGACCAGCTGACCCATGTGCCAGTCGCCGTGCGCGAGGGAGCCGGGCCCGGCGCCGAGCGGGGGCAGGCAGGCCAGGGCCCGGCGCACGACGCGCTCGGCGGCCGAGCCGCCGTCCAGGCGGGCGACCGTGGCGGCGACCCGGGCGGGCCCGCCCGCGGCCGGCAGCGGGGGCAGCGCCCGCGCCGGCACGGCGTGCAGCCGGGCCAGCAGCCGCGCGGCCGCCTCCCACGGGGCCGCGTCGGGATCCCCGTGGTCCACCGGGGTCCCGGCCGGCCACACGGTGACCAGCCGGCCGTGGACGGTCGTGACCTCCTCGGTCACCGGTTCGAGCAGGACGCCGCGTAGCGCCGGGTGCGCCACGGCCCGCATCCGCTCCGCCAGCGGAGCCTGCGGCGCCCCGGGGGCGTGCGCCTTCACCACGACGGACCCGGCCCGTACGATGATCACGTCCGGCCTGGTCGGCAGCACCTCGGCGGGCGCGTCGCCGTACCGGACGCCGATCCGGCGCAGTTCCTCGATCAGGTCGTCGCTGTCGCTCATCGGGCAAGTGAACCACTGATCCACGACGTGCCGTGCGGGCGCATAAGGTGCATGGCATGAGGATCGGATTCGCGGTGCCGGTGTCGGGATCCTGGGCGACGCCCGCCAACATGGTGCGGGTCGCACGCCGGGCCGAGGAGCTCGGCTACCACGAGGTGTGGACCTTCCAGCGCCTGCTCTACCCGCAGGGGCACCCGATGGGTCCGGTCTACCGCAGCGTGCACGACCCGGTGGTCACGCTCTCCTACCTGGCGGGGGTGACCGGCCGGGTCCGGCTCGGCGTGGCGGTGCTCAACATGCCGTTCGCCTCGCCGGTGCTGCTGGCCAAGCAGCTGGCCAGCCTGCAGGCGGTCTCCGGCGGCCGGCTGGACGTCGGGCTCGGGCTGGGCTGGCTGCCGGAGGAGTTCACAGCCTCGGGGGTGCCCTTCGAGCGGCGCGGGCGGCGCGGGGAGGAGTTCGTCCACGTGCTGCGGCGGCTGTGGTCGGAGGAGGTCGTGGAGCACAAGGGGGAGTTCTACGAACTGCCGCCCGTCCACCAGGACCCCAAGCCGCTCACGCAGCCGCCGATCCTGCTGGGCGGGAGCGCGGAGGTGGCGCTGCGCCGCGCGGGGCGCCTGGCGGACGGCTGGATCAGTTCGAGCCGCGAGGACCTCGACCGCGTCGACGAAAAAATCTACATAGTAAAGGAAGCGGCCCGGGCCGCCGGACGGGATCCGGATGCGCTGCGCTTCGTCACCCGCGGAGTCACCCGGGTCCGTCCCTCCGGAGCCGCCGGCCGCGCCCCGCTGACCGGCTCGTTCGAGGAGATCCGGCAGGACGTGGCCGCCCTGGAGGCCAGGGGCGTCACCGACGTCTTCCACGACCTCAACTTCGATCCGGAGATCGGCTCGCCGGACGCCGACCCGGAGGAGTCGATGCGCAAGGCGGAAGCCGCGCTGGAGGCCCTCGCGCCATGACCAAGCGTTTGGTTGGATAAGGGCATGAGGGAACAGGAGATCGCGGACCGGCTGGAGATCGGCGACCTGCTCGCCAAATACGCCTACGCCATCGACACCGGAGACTGGGACCGGCTCGACCTGGTGTTCACCGCGGACGCGGTGATCGACTACACGGCGGCCGGCGGCATCCGGGGCACCCGGGAGGAGGCCCGGCGCTGGCTGGCCGAGGTGCTGCCGCAGTGGCCGGGCCGCCAGCACCTGATCGGGGCGACGACCGTCAGGTTCGAGGGGGACGAGGCCGTGGTCACGGCCTCCTTCACCGACACGCTCGCCCCGTCCAGGGACATGGTCGCCGCCGGCGCCCCCGGGCTCATCCACGGCGGGGGGTGGTACCACCACCGCATGATCCGCACGCCCTACGGCTGGCGCAGCAGGGAACTGGTCGAGGAGCAGGGCTGGCGCACCATCCAGTAGGCACCCGGACCGGCCGGCGGCCGCCCGGCGGCCGGTCCGTTCCGGGGCTTCCGCGTGGGCCTGATGACATACCGCCCGCTCCGGACCTGTCATCCTTGTTCCGTACCTGTTGGCCTGGAACGCGGGGGAACGGTGGACGAGCGCAAGCCGATCGAGTGCTGGTTGTCGGACATGGACGGGGTCCTCGTCCACGAGGGACACCCGGTGCCAGGGGCCGAGGAGTTCATCCGCCGCCTGCGTGAGTCCGGCAGGCGGTTCCTGGTGCTGACCAACAACTCCATCTACACCCCGCGCGATCTGGCCGTACGGCTGCGCGCGGCCGGTCTGGAGATCCCGTCGGAGGCGATCTGGACGTCGGCGCTGGCCACGGCGAAGTTCCTGGACGGCCAGCGCCCCGGCGGCTCCGCCTACGTGATCGGCGAGGCGGGGCTGACCACCGCGCTGCACGAGGTGGGCTACGTCCTCACCGACATCGACCCCGACTACGTGGTGCTCGGCGAGACCCGCACCTACAGCTTCACCCAGATCACCCGGGCGATCCGGCTGATCGAGGGCGGCGCCCGGTTCATCGCCACCAACCCCGACCCGGTCGGCCCGTCCAACGAGGGCTCGCTGCCCGCCTGCGGCGCGGTCGCGGCGATGATCACCAAGGCGACCGGCGTGGAGCCCTACTTCGTGGGCAAGCCCAACCCGATGATGATGCGCAGCGCGCTGCGGGCCATCGACGGCCACAGCGAGAGCACCGCCATGATCGGTGACCGGATGGACACCGACATCGTCTCCGGGATGGAGGCGGGGCTGCACACGATCCTGGTGCTCAGCGGTGTCATGACCAAGGGGCAGATCGACCGCTACCCGTTCCGCCCGTCCCGGGTGGTCGACTCGGTCGCCGACCTGATCGGCCTGATCGACGGTGATACCTGACATGAGGTGTCAGTCACCGCTGCGACGATGTGGGGCATGACGGACGTTTATCTGGAGATCGGCCCGAAGAAGGTCTTCGCCTGCTCGGTCGAGTGGCCGGGATGGTGCCGCATCGGCAGGTCGGAGGAGCTGGCGCTGGAGGCGCTGGCGGGCTACGCGCCGCGCTACCGGGTGATCGCCGAGCGGGCCGGGCTGACGTTCGAGCCCGGTGACCCGGTGGTCGTGGAGCGGGTCCGGGGAGGCTCGACCACCGACTTCGGGGCGATCGAGGCGGTCGCCGGCCTGGACGCGGAGCCGGTGGGGGCCGCCGAGGCGGCGCGTACCGTCGCGCTGGTCAGGGCGGCGTGGGAGCTGTTCGAGGAGGCTGCGGCCGGCTCGCCGGAGGAGCTGAGGAAGGGGCCGCGCGGCGGTGGCCGCGACCGGGACAAGATGGTCGCCCACGTGGTCGAGGCCGAGCGCGCCTACGCCCGCAAGGTCGGGGTGCGGCACCGGCCCTTCCATGACGCCTCGGGTCTGGCGGCCATGCGCGCGGAGCTCGCCGAGGTGCTGGCCAGGCCCTCCGACGGCGCCCCCGTGGTCTCCGGCGGCTGGCCCGCCCGCTACGCCGCCCGCCGGATCGCCTGGCATGTCATCGACCACCTGTGGGAGATGCAGGACCGCCACGGCTGAGCCCCGGCCGGCGCGCTTTCCGGCGAATCGCGGCCGCGAACAATGGCGTGCGGCAAGGGGAGCGCCCGGGATGAATGTGTTTCCGGGATGAAAGTGATTTATGCCGCATAAGGCGTTAATTTAACCGCGTTCCGTGAGATCTCGTTATGGATCACGATTCTCTCTTCCATGGCGATAAATCCGCGTTTACCGTCTAGGCAGGATCGGGGCCGACGAGAGGCGGTCGTGAGCGTGCGGCGATGGAGAGCGGTCTGGCTGGTGCTCGCCCTGGCATCCCTGATCGCCGTCGGCGCGGGCGGCGGAGCCGCATCCGCGTCCGCGCGGCAGGCGGACGACATGGACGACGACATCTCCGCGGCTCTTTACGTGGTCAACCGATACTGGACGGCCCACTGGCCGCGGTTGTTCACCGGGAGATACTCCTCTCCGGCCGTTTTCGGCGGTTACCAGCGGGGCGGGAGGAAACCGCCTTTCTGTGGCGCGAAGCGGCTCGACTACGACAACGCCTGGTACTGCCGCAACGGCGACTACATCGCATGGGACGTCGACCTCATGGAGGACGGCTACCGTTCCGGGGACGCATGGGTGTATCTGGTCATCGCCCACGAGTGGGGGCACGCCATACAGCGGCGCCTCCACGACGACCTGGTCCTGCGCACCTACGAGCTGCAGGCGGACTGCCTGGCGGGAGCCGTCCTGTACGGCGCGGCCGACGACGGGATCCTGCGGTTCGAGCGGGGGGACCTGGAGGAGATCGCCGCGGCGCACCGGAGGCTGGGCGACGAGACGCCGTGGACCGACATCAGCGATCACGGGACCGCCGCCCAGCGGATGTCCGCCTTCAAGCGGGGCGCGCGCTACGGCGTGCCCGGCTGCCTGCCCCGCTGAGGCCGCCGTCCGGCGGACCGGTGCGGCCGGGCGGGGCGCTAGGAGATCAGCTCGGGCAGCCGGCTGATGTGGCCGGTCAGGTAGGCGCCGAGCTCCCGGGGGACCAGGTTGATGGCGGTGATCTCGGCCGGGTCGAGCGGTAGCCGTACCACCTCGTAGAGACCGCGGGCCGGATCGGCGAACTCGGGGCCGCAGCGCAGGGCCGGATCCATGGAGACCAGGCGGCAGCCGTAGACGTGCTGGGTCTTGACGCCCCCCGCGCGGACGCACTCCAGCGTGGTCAGCGGGGTGACGCCGGAGACGGTGGCGCCGAGCTCCTCCATGACCTCGCGGTGGAGGGTGTCCTCCAGGGAGGCGTCCTCGGGCTCGACGTGGCCTCCGGGGATCGACCAGTAGAGCTCCTCGCCGGGGACCGTGCGCCGGAACAGCACCAGCCGGTCGTCGTCGAGCAGGACGGCGCGGACGCTGGGGACGAGAGGCATCCGATCATTGTGTCATCACGCCCTGACGGTCCGTCGGCCGTCCGCCATCTGCCCGACCGGTATGGCGATGTCGGATGGCAGATCCGGTGTCTGCCGGTGATCCGTCACAGGTATCGGGCGCGAGCCGGCGCGTTCTCCGGTCGTCGAGGTGGAACACCTTTCAGTTCATCCGGCGCCGCGGGGTGCGGTCACCTGCCGCGCGCGTCCGAGCAGGCACCTCTCCGGCAGCGGACTCCCTTCGGATGCCGCGGCCCTTCAGATGTCGCGGCGCAGACGCTTGAGGTCGGAGCGCTGTTTCTTGGCGGTGATCCGCCGCTCGACGGCGCCCCTGCTGGGCTTGGTCGGCCGGCGCTTCTTGGGCGGCGGAGCGATCGCCTCGCGCAGCAGCCGGACCAGGCGCGTCTCGGCGGCCTCACGGTTGCGCAGCTGAGAACGGAACTCCGAGGCGGCGATGGTGATGACGCCGTTCACCAGGCGGGGACCGAGGCGTTCGAGGGCGCGGGCCTTGAGGGCCGGGCCGAACGCCTCGGTCGCGCCGAGGTCGAAGCCGAGCTCCACCCGGCTGTCGGTGGTGTTGACCCCCTGCCCGCCGGGGCCCGAGGAGCGGGAGAACCGCCAGTGGAGCTCGGCCTCGGGGACGGAGACCGAACCGCTGATCTGAAGCGGACCGGGCATGGCGGGTGACTCCTTCTCCTGGGGGCGTGCGTTCAGAATAACTGGACGGCAAACCCATATATCAAGCGATTTATGCCCCATTCAGGGCGTGCCAATGGGAGTGGTCTTGTGGCGTCCGGCTCCTTCCGTCACAGTGACTCGGGGCAGTCGTGGAGCACGGCGGACAGGAGGCGGGGGCGCGTGGACAAGATCGTTGGTGTGCACGGGATAGGCAAATACCACTACTACCGCGACGCGGGAAACTCGATCGGCGGCGCCGCCGCCGCGGTGCGCGGCAAGTGGGACCGCTACCTGCACAAGGGCCTGACCGGCGGCAGGCCCTACGCCCAGGAGCGCTACATCACCGAGATCGCCTACTACGCCCACCTGCTGGGCGAGCACAAGGACGACTCCCCCCGCGCCGTGCAGAGCATGGACGCCGGCGCCCAGGAGGTCTTCGTCGCCTGGGCCAGGCAGCTCGACTCGGTGGGGGAGGGGCTGACCGGCGCGCTGCACCGGATGACCGGCTGGCTGCTGGACCGCCTGCAGGGCGACGCCGCCGAGTTCGCCAAGTTCTTCTGTCCCGAGGTGGCCGCCTACATGACCGCCGGAGGCGAGGCCCGGTCGCGCTCGCGTGCGGCCGTGGCGGAGGTGATCAGGCGCAACCGACCGAAGGTGGTGATCGCGCACTCGCTCGGCAGCGTGGTGACCTACGAGACGCTCTGGGACAACCCCGATCTGGAGGTGGAGCTGCTGATCACCCTCGGCAGCCCGCTCGGCATGCGCAACGTGATCTTCGAGCGCCTGCTGCCCGCCCCGGTCAACGGCTGGGGGGCACGGCCCCGGCAGGTCAGGCGCTGGATCAACATCGCCGACAAGGACGACATCGCGGCGATCCCGCCGGGCCTGCGGTCCTGCTTCACCGGGGTCGACCAGGAGGCCCTGGTCGACCTGGACTGGCTCGACTTCCACACCGTGGAGAAATATCTGGGCTGCGGCGCGCTCAACGACCACCTGAGGCCGTACCTGGGCTGACCCGGCCCCGCCGGGAGGTCGCCGACGCGAGGAGAGCTCTTCGCCCCGGTGTCGCCCGCCGGTCGGGCGGCGTTGACGGCCGCGGGCAGGGGCTCGCCTGTGCAACGGCTGTTCACCCCGCCTTGACGCGCAGGCCACGGCGGCGACAGGTGGGGGCGTTGCACTGGCGGTGTGGAGCAGAAGCCGTCACGCAGAGTGTTCCTGTCCGTCGCCGCCGCGGGTGCGGGCGGCCTGTTGCTCACCGGGGCGGGTCTCGCCCCGGCCGCGGCCTCCAGAGCCCTGGGCGGCGACCCCTTCACCCTCGGGATCGCCTCCGGCGACCCGTCGCGGGAGGGGCTCGTACTGTGGACCAGGCTCGCCCTCGACCCGCTGGGCCCTGGCGGGCGGGGCGGGATGCCCGCCCGGGACGTGGACGTCGAATGGCAGCTCGCCGCCGACGAGCGGTTCGCCGAGGTGGTCCGGGCCGGCACCGAGACCGCGCGGTGGGAGCGGGCGCACAGCGTCCACGTCGAGCTGGACGGGCTGGAGCCCGGGCGGGAGTACTTCTACCGCTTCCGCGCCGGCGGCCACCTGTCGCCGGCCGGCCGCACCCGCACCGCCCCGGCGGTCCTGTCCCCGCTCACCCTGGCGATAGCCGCCTGCGCCCACTACGAGCACGGCTACTACACGGCCTACCGGCGGCTGGCCGAGCAGGACCCCGACCTGGTCGTGCACCTGGGTGACTACATGTACGAGTACGCGCCCCGGGGGTACACCGCGCTCGGCGGGAGCGTCCGCCGGCACACCGAGGGCAAGTGCGCCACGCTGGCCGACTACCGGATGCGGCACGCGCAGTACAAGAGCGACGCCGACCTGCAGGCCGCGCACGCGGTCGCGCCCTGGCTGGTCGCCTTCGACGACCACGAGATCGAGAACAACTGGGCCGCCGGGGTCTCCAGCAGCGGCGCCGCGGACTTCGCCCGGCGCAGGGCCCACGCCTTCCAGGCCTACTACGAGAACATGCCGCTGCGCCGGGCGAGCCTGCCCGGTGGGGCCTCGATGCGGATCCACCGCCGGGTGGACTGGGGGCCGCTGGCCCGCTTCCACCTGCTCGACACCCGGCAGTTCCGCGACGACCAGGCCTGCGAGGACGGGCTCAGGGCCGGCTGCGACGACCGGCTCGCCACCGGGCGCACCCTGCTGGGGGAGGACCAGCGGCGCTGGCTGCTCGACGGGCTGGCCGCCTCCGGCGCCCGGTGGAACCTGGTCGGCCAACAGGTCCTGATGGCCCAGCGCGACTCCAAGGTCGGCCCGGGCACCGAGGTCAACATGGACTCCTGGGACGGCTACGCCGCCGAGCGCACCCGGCTGCTGACCGGCTTCCGCGACTCCGGCGCGGCCAACCCGGTCGTGCTCACCGGTGACGCGCACATGCACCACGCGGCCGACCTCAGACTGGACTTCGACGACCCCGACTCGCCCCGGGTGGCGGTGGAGCTCGTCACCTCGTCGGTCGCCAGCGACGGCGACGGCTACCGGGACAGGGGCCGGGTCGCCGAGACCCTGGCGGAGAACCCCCACATCTCCTATCTCGACCAGCGGCGCGGCTACATCGTCTGCCGCCTGACCTCCGACGAGCTGCGGGCCGACTTCCGCACGCTGGACTACATCAGCCGCCGCGGCGCCCCGGCCAAGACCGCCGCCCGGTTCACCGTCCCGGCCGGGGAGTCGTCCTTGGTCTGACCGCCGGGACCCGACTGCGGGGAATTTCCGGCTATTTGTTAGATGATGCGGCATATGAGTCACCTCCCCACGAGGCTCACCGCCGCGGCTCTCGCCGCCGCGCTGGGCGGCACCCTCCTCCTGCAGAGCCCCGCCACGGCCGCGGCCCCCGCCGCGGCCCCCATGGTGGCCCCCGCGGCGGCCCCCGCCACCGCGACCGCCGCCTTCCGCTACGAGGTCTACTTCCCCAAGTACGTCCGCCGAGGTGGATACCTCACCTACACCGTCAAGGTGCACAACCGTAAGACCCGCGGCCAGCATTACGTGGCGCTCGTCGGGACCTTCTCCAGCCATTTCCGCACGATCAAGGTGATCCGCAAGCCGCGCAGCGTCAAGTGCTCGGTCGACCGGCCGGCCGTGGCCTGCCGGATCGCCTCCCTCGACAAGGGCGACTCGACGACCGTCACGATCCGCGCGTGGGTCGGCCCGCGCCGCGGCACCGCCACGGCCAAGTTCGGCGCGGTCGTCACCGACGATCCGGACGCCCGCCTCAGCGAGCTGAGGAAGCGCATCCGGGGCGGCATCAAGGCGAGGTCGCGGGTCCTGTGAGCGCGTAGCCGAAGAGCGAGTCCCCGGCGGCGGTGGCCAAGGTCTCCGCCGCCGCCGGGCGCACCCCCGTGTACGCGCCCCTGCGCACCGCCGTCCGCAGCAGGGTGAGCCTGCCCTCGCCCGGGGCGGCCACGGCCAGACCCCGGCCCGGGACCGCGGCCAGGGCGGCGCCGAAGTCGCCGCCCCGGCCGGTGACCAGCACGTTGCCCGCCCTGCTCAGGCCGCCGGAGCGGCCGCCGGCGAGCACCTGGACGGCGTTCTCCCCGGGCACGCCGACGGCCAGCTCGTCGTCCCCGTCGCCGTTGAGGTCCCCGGCGGCCAGCGCGGCGCCGAACCGGTCGAAGTAGCGGGGCTCGCCCTTGAGGGACCGTTGCGACCAGGCCTCGGAGGTCGCGGTCCGCAGCCCGGAACGCGAGCCGTAGACCACGTCCACGGTGCCGTCGCCGTAGTCCATCGCCCGCTGGTCGTCGGTCAGGCCCTCACCCGGAACCCCGATCGCCAGGTCGTCATGGCCGTCGGCGTCGAAGTCGCCGGTGGCCAGCGCCGCGCCGAAGGCGTCCCACGCCTCGCCGAGGCCGGCGATCCCGGGGCTGTCCTGGGTGAGCAGGGCCGCCCTCCTGCGGCGGACGTCGAGCACGGTGACCGACCCCTGGCCGTTCCGCTTCAGGAACGTGTCGCCGGGCGCGCCCACCGCGATCTCGGCCCGGCCGTCGCCGTCGAAGTCCCCGGCCGCCAGCACCGCCCCGAACTGGTCGGTCGCCCTGGCGTCCTGCCCGACCCAGCCGCTGTCCTGGTCGATCACCTGCGGCCGGCGACCCTTGAGGCCGTACACCCCGACGCCGCCCCCGCCCAGGCCGGGCACGCCGACGGCCAGCTCGTCGTCCCCGTCGCCGTCCAGGTCCCCGGCGGCCAGCGCGGCGCCGAACCGGTCTGGGCCGCGCCTGCGGCCCAGATCCCCGGAGTCGATCATCTCGCCGGGACGCAGCCCGGCCGGGGAGCCGTGGAAGATCTGCACGGCGCCGTCGCCGTCGGCGCCCGGCCGGGAGCGGTCCTCCTCGGAGACGCCCACGGCCAGGTCGGCGCAGTGGTCGCCGTCGAAGTCCCCGGCCGCCAGCGCCGAGCCGAACGCGTCCCCGGTCTCCGCCTCGCCGGGCACGCCGGGGCTGTCCTGGGTGAGCCGCCGCCCGGCGCGCGTGCCGTACAGGACGGTGACGGACCCGGCGCGCGCGTGCCCGCCGACGGCGGTGTACGGCGCGGCGACCGCGAGGTCGGCCCGGCCGTCGCCGTCGAAGTCGGAGGGGACGCCGGAGCAGGTCCCGGCGGCGGCGGGGGAGGCGGGGACGAGGAGGGCGGCGAGGACCGCGGGGGCGAGGACGGCGGAGGCGAGGTGCGCGGCTCTCATATGCCGAATGGTCTCCGGGGATCCGGACATCCGGCCCACAGGGATATGAAATCCACATGACCAGCACGGGTAGAGAACATGCCGGGACCCGTGGTGAGCAGCGCGCTCGGTGTCCGCGCGGCCGGTGTCCGCGCGGCCGGCGTGGGCGCCTCCCGGGCGCGTCCGGCCGCCGCGCAGTTCAGCGGCGCGCGGCCCGGCGGTGCCGCAGCCCGGTCGCCGCGCAGTTCAGCGGTGCGCGGCCCAGTGGTGCGCAGCCCGGCCGCTCACAGGCCGGCCGCGAGGGCGCGGGCGAGCCTGCCCGCGGTGTCGTCGGCGGTCCCGGTGTCGGTGAAATGGCCGAGGAAGGCGTGCTGCAGGCAGGCTCCGAGCAGCAGCGCGGCCACCGCCTCCGGGTCGGCGTCCGGCCGGACCCGGCCCAGGGCCTGCTCGGCACGGAGATACGCGGCCAGCCAGGTGTTGACGGTCTGCGGCCCGGCCCCCCGCTCGCGCATCGCCGTGCGGTAGCCCTCCAGCAGCCGCAGCTCGGAGAAGATCGACGCGGCGATGGGGAAGCTGTCCTGGTAGAAGGTGATCGCGGCGTGTGCGACCCGCTCCAGGTTCTCCTCGACCGTGCCCTGTCCGGCCTCGTCCGCCAGGGTGGCCAGGAGGCGGGGGAGCCGGCCGGGCACGCGCTCCTGCAGCACGGCCAGGAAGAGGTCCTCCTTCGCGCGGAAGTGCTTGTACAGCAGCGCCTCGGAGCAGCCGGCGGTTCTGGCGATCTCCTTGGTGGTGGCACGGGCGAGCCCCTGGGCGCGCATGACCTGTGCGGCGGCGTCGACGATCCGCTCCCTGGTGCTCTGCACGGTCTCTCCTGGTTTGACAGTTGGTAAGTACTCACTAACCATATGGGGTGAGTGGACACTCACCTATCGTCCCGGGCGTCCCGGGCAGAGGTCAGGAGCGATTCGATGAAGCTGACGGTCTTCGGAGCGAGTGGCCGGACGGGCGTCCATCTGGTCCGGCAGGCGCTCGACGCCGGGCACGAGGTGACCGCGGTGGCACGCCGGTCGTCGCGGCTGCCGTTCGCCGAGCACCCCCGGCTGAGCGTGCTCCGCGCCGACGTGCGCTCCCCGGAGGCCATCGGCCCCGCCGTCGCCGGCCGGGACGCGATCCTGTCGGCCCTCGGCCACACGGGCGGGCGGGTCCCCACCGACGTCTGCGCCGCCGGGGCCCGGGGCGTCGTGCGCGCCATGGCGGACACCGGGGCGCGGCGGCTGATCGTGGTCAGCGCCAGCGGCGCGTTCACCGACGGCGGCGACGGGCCGGCCACCCGGCTGCTCGTCAAGCCCGTCCTGCAGCGGGTCCTGCGGCACTCCTTCGACGACACGCGGGCCATGGAGGAGGAGATCCGCGCCACCGGCCTCGACTGGACCATCGTCCGTCCGCCGCGGCTGACCGACGGCCCCCGCACGGGCCGCTACCGCACCTCCCTCGACCGCAACGTCCGCGGCGGCCTCACCCTCTCCCGCGCCGACCTGGCCGACTGCATCCTGAACCGCCTCGACGATCCGGCCACCGTGAAGGCCGTGGTGTGCGTCGGATACTGACCGGCCTTCTCCTGGCCGTGGCCCCAGCGGCCGTCCGGCAGCTCGATCTTGTTCTCGGGAGCACTGAGCTGGGCTCTCTCCCCGGCACGGCGCGTGCTCCCGGAAGGCAGGACCGTCCCCGATTCCGAGCCCAGGACCTCCACGGAAGTCGGCTTACCTGATCCCTGCTCGGGTCCGCCGGCATCCGCTGCACATTGCGGGCGTCCCGGTGCCGTCCGGCGCGGCTGAGGCCCTACCGGGCTGCGCGCCATGGCGCAGCGCGTCGACAAGCTCGGCGGCAGCCTCGAGACATGGCGCGACGGAGACTGGTCCCTGTTGGACGCTACCGTCCCGCTCCCGCCGTCCCTCACGCTTGCCCCCGACCGATCCTGGAACCCCGCACCAGGACCGCTCGGCCAGGCCGTGAGGGATTGACGGGCGATCCGCTCCGCCCTTGCGGTGCGCGGTCACGGTGCGGATCTCTCGCTCGGCCGGTGGCTTCCCTGAGCGCCAAGCTCATTTGCCTAAAGCTTTTAGGCAAATGCATAATGGATGTCGTCGTATGGGAGGAAGGTTATGGCTAGAGCAGGGCTGACCCCGCAGCGCCTGGCCCGGGAAGGGGCGGAACTGGCCGACGAGGTCGGCTTCGACCAGGTGACCGTCTCGGCGCTCGCGCGACGGGTCGACGTCAAGGTCGCGAGTCTGTACTCGCACCTGAAGAACTCCCAGGACCTCAAGACCAGGATCGCCCTGTTCGCGCTGGAGGAACTCGCCGACCGGGTGGCCGCCGCCCTGGCCGGGCGGGCCGGCAGGGACGCCCTGGCCGCATTCGCGGACGCCTACCGCGACTACGCCCGGGAGCACCCGGGTCGCTACGCCGCCGCCCGGCTCCGGCTCGACCCCGAGACGGCGGCCGCCAGTGCCGGCGTCCGGCACGCACAGATGACGCGGGCGATCCTGCGTGGCTACGACCTGACGGAGCCGGACCAGACGCACGCGGTCCGGATGCTGGGCAGCGTCTTCCACGGCTACGTCAGCCTGGAGACGGCCGGAGGCTTCAGCCACACCGACGTCGACCCGCAGGAGTCCTGGGCCTGGATCCTGGATTCCCTTGACGCTCTGCTGCGGAACCGGGCCACACCCTGACCAGCGGCGGGCCGCACCGTGAAGGCGGTCCGCCGCGCCGTACACCGGTGCGCATGTACATTCCGGAAATACTGATCAACAAGTTGAGACAATGAATACTGAGCACGACTGGATCACCACACCCATCACCGCGGACATATTGCGCGGTTTTCTCGACGTGGAAGCGACCGCCCACGGCCTGCTGCCGCATCGGCTGCCCGCTCGGGCACGTCGACAGATCCCTGACAACCAACTGGCCATGGCCGAGGCGCAGCCCTCCGGCGTGCGGTTGGCCTTCCGCACCCGGGCCACCATGATCGAACTGGACACGTTGCCCACCAAGCGGATCTACCGCGGCTTCCCGGCCCCGCCGGACGGCGTGTACGACCTGCTGGTCGACGGCCGTCTCACCGCCCAGGCCACGGTGGCCGGCGGCAGAGTCCGCACGATCGTCGACATGGTCACCCAGTCCGCCGAACTGCATGAGGGACCTGCCGGCACCGCCCGGTTCACTGATCTGCCGGCGGATGACAAGGATGTCGAGATCTGGCTTCCGCATACGGAGGTCACCGAGCTGATCGCCTTGCGCACCGACGCCCCGGTCGAGCCGGCGCGGGACAGCGGGCGCAGAGTGTGGCTGCACCACGGCAGTTCCATCAGCCACGGTTCGAACGCCGCCCACCCGACCGCCACCTGGCCGGCCCTGGCAGCCGCCCGGAGCGGAGTGGAGCTGGTCAACCTGGGGTTCGGTGGCGGCGCGCTGCTGGACCCGTTCACTGCCCGTGCGATGCGGGACGCCCCTGCGGACCTGATCAGCGTCAAGCTCGGCATCAATGTCGTCAACAGCGACGTGATGCGCCTGCGCGCCTTCACCCCTGCGGTCCACGGCTTCCTGGACACCATCCGCGAGGGGCATCCGACCACTCCGCTGCTGGTCGTGTCCCCCATCCTGTGCCCGGTCCAGGAGGACACTCCCGGCCCCCTCGCGCCCGACTTCGACGGCGGGACCTTGCGGTTCAAGGCCACGGGCGATCCAGCCGAACGCGCCGCCGGGCGTCTGACGCTCAACGTCATCCGCGACGAACTCGCCCGGATCGTCGAACAGCGGACGGCTGACGATCTGAACCTGCACTTCTTCGACGGCCGTGACCTTTACGGCGAGACGGACTACGCCGAACTCCCGCTGCCCGACGAGGTTCACCCTGATCCCGCAGGACACCGCCGCATCGGCGAGAACTTCGCGCGGCTCGTGTTCGGCGACGGCGGTCCCTTCGCCGCCAAGACCGGCTGACCGCACCAGCCTGAGCCCCGCGTGTCCGGCACGTCCCTGACAAGAGATCGTCCAAAAGCCACGCGTGTCCGGAGTGCGAGCCGACCGGCCGTTGCTGCGTGCCGACCGAGCGCCGCGCCGCGCACCGGGCAGGACGCTGGCGCCAAGGTCGCGGGTCCGTTCGCCACCCGGCCGCCTGCGAAACGGCCGACCTCGGGTGAGGGCTGGCCGCCCAGCGCCGCGAGCGCGCCCGGATCCGCAGCGAGAAGGGCGTGCGCTGGGGAGGCCGCCCACTCACAGGCAGGCCGCCTGACCCGCTTACGGCACATCATCCCTTCACAGGAACCTGGGCGATGGCAACGAAGTTTTGGCTCATACCCAGGATCGATGGCTCCGTCTCGAGCAGACGCAGCACGGCCAGAACCCGCTCTCGCTGCTCAGGCTCCTCCAGACGCTGGGCGAATTCGGTCAGCAGCTTGACACTGCCGCTAGCACCGACGAGCGCACGCAGCTCCAGCCCGGCCTCCTCCACCTCCTCGGTGAGATCCTGCGGCCGGTGAAAGAACGAGGTGGTGAACTGCGCCGGGTCACCGCTCGGGTTCCGGTACTGGCCGTCGGCGAGGAACCTGACATTCCCCTCGGAGTCGCCCGGCCCGACCGGCGTTCCCCGGGCGATGTCCTCGAAGAGCGGATAGAACCGGGACAGAGCCTTCGCCACGACGACACCACCCGGTCTCACCACTCGCCGGGTCTCCCGCAAGGCCGTGATGCGGTCGTCCCTGCTCGTCAGGTGGTACAACGGCCCGAGAAGCAGTGCGGCATCCATGCTGCACGCGGCAGCTTCCAGGGCACGCGCGTCTCCGACGGCCGTGCTGGCCAACGGGATGGAGGCGACTCGAGAGGCCGCCTCGGCCTGTTCGACGTGCAGCGGCACCGGATCGATCAGGTGCACCTCGTACCCGGCCGCAGCCAGTGGCAACGCGTAGGCGCCGGCACCACCCCCGACGTCCAGTATCTGTGCAGGCGCTGGCGGCAGATGCCGCTCCAACAAGTCCCACACCCGCAAGAATTCGATCTGCCGCCCACCGGAGGTCAACCGGTCCTGCTCCAGGCCGTGCTCGTAGTACGCCAAGATCTCCGCATCCACCATGCCGCGGACCCTAGATCAGAAGCGTCCGTTCGGCCACTGAGATTCGACCAGCGGCAGCGTGAGGACGATCTACGGGGTGTGGGCTGCGCGGTGTGTTTCTTTTTGTACTCCGGCCGCCCCTCCGCATAGCGGGGGTCCCGGTAGCAATGAGGAAATTTCCAACGGATATGCAGGTCGAAGTCTCCGTAAGGCCCTTCGGGCATAATCTGACGACGGACCGCTGACCTGTATATCCGTCGCTTCCTGCGCCGTCACTATTGGGACCCCACTCTGTTCGGGGCGTCACTGAGCTGTGGGTGACTGCCTGCGGCAACCGGCGGCGACAAGGCGGCCGGGTGCCGATCGGAACGTCGAGCGCCTCGGCCAGGTGTCGGTAGGTCACAGGCGCAGCGCGACGGCCGCGGGTCGGGCGCAGAGTGAGGGACAGGATGGTCCACCGTCCGGGGTGGCTGCGCGCGCCACTCCCCGCCACTTTCACTTTATATCAGACTCGTGCGTCTCATGAGGCGCCAGAAAGTGCTTCATACTTGCCCGTTGCGAACCGACCCGACAAAAGATGGAGCAACGGAATTGGGTTACGTGCTGGGTTTCGAGGAGATCGACTCGACGAATATCGCAGACGTCGGCGGAAAGGGGGCGCACCTGGGCGAGCTCTCGCGAATCAATGGCATCCGCGTGCCGGACGGATTCTGCGTCACGACAGACGCCTTTCAGCGGGTCGTGGCCGAGGCGCCGTCGATCGACGCTCAGCTTGACCTGCTGTCGCGCGTGAAACCGGACGACCGCGCGGCGATCCGTACCCTGAGCGCCGATATCCGCCGCATCGTCGAAGGCGTCGCGGTTCCTGACGATCTTGTGGCAGCGATCAGCGGATCGCTCGCCCGGCTCGGGGAGCGAGCCTCCTACGCGGTGCGTTCCAGCGCGACGGCCGAGGACCTGCCGACCGCATCCTTCGCCGGCCAGCAGGACTCGTACCTGAACATCGTGGGCCTACCGGCGATCCTTCGGCACGTCCGGAGGTGCTGGGCCTCGCTGTTCACCGAGCGGGCAGTGACCTACCGGTGCCGTAACGGCTTCGACCACCGCAAGGTACGGATGGCCGTGGTCGTACAGCAGATGGTGTTCCCGGACGCGGCCGGGATCCTCTTCACCGCGGACCCCGTGACCTCGAACCGGAAAATCGCCACCGTGGAAGCCGGTTGGGGGCTCGGCGAGGCGCTTGTCTCCGGTCTGGTCGCCGGGGACGTCTACACGGTGCGCGACGATCAGGTCGTCACCACAGCGGTCGCCACCAAGCCGCGGTCCGTCCAGGCGTCGCCGGGAGGCGGTACCCAGGACGCGCCGATCGAACCGCAGCGGCAGACGCGGCCGGCTCTGACGGATGCACAGGTCGTGCGCCTGGTGCAGTTGGGCCGGCGCATCGAAGCGCACTTCGGCAGGCCCCAGGACATCGAGTGGTGCCTTGCCGGCGATGACTTCCACATCGTGCAGAGCCGGCCGATCACCACCCTGTTCCCCATCCCCAGGACCGATGACCAGGAGAACCGTGTCTACGTCTCCGTCGGTCACCAGCAGATGATGACCGACGCGATGAAGCCGCTGGGACTCTCCCTGTGGCAGCTGACGACCCCACGGCCGATGCACGAGGCGGGCGGACGGTTGTTCGTCGACGTGGCCCCCGTCCTGGCGACGCCCGCGGGTCGCGCGCACCTCCTCGGGACCCTGGGGAAGTCCGACCTGCTGGTTCGGGACGCGCTGCAGACCGTCCTCGACCGCGGCGACTTCATCCGCTCGCTTCCGGACGGAGATCCCATCGCCGCACCCGCCGGTGACCCACCCGCCCCGATCGAGACCGATCCGGCCGTTGTCACCCAGCTGATCCGGCACAGTCAGGCGTCCGTCGCCACCCTGCGGAGCGAGATCCAGACTCTGTCCGGGCCGGCGCTGCTCGACTTCATCCTGGCCGACATCGCAGAGCTGAAGCGCGTCCTGTTCGATCCGCGGAGCCTCCAGGTGATCATGGCGGGGATGGAGGCGACCTGGTGGCTCAATGACCACCTCGAGGCGTGGCTGGGCGAGAAGAACGCGGCCGACGCGCTCACGCAATCCGTCCCCCACAACGTCACGTCGGAGATGGGGCTGGCGCTCCTCGACGTCGCGGACACGATCCGACCGCACGCGGACGTCGTGACGTTCTTGCACCGCGTCGTGGACGAGGGGCGGGAGGGCGACGGCTTCCTGAACGAGCTGGCCGAGCTGGCCGGCGGACGGGAAGCACGTGACGCCATCCGGGGCTACCTCGACGAGTACGGCATGCGCTGCGCGGGCGAGATCGACATCACCAGAACGCGCTGGAGCGAGCGTCCCGCCACGCTCGTGCCCACCATCCTCGGCAACATCAAGAACTTCGAGCCGGGCGCCCGGAAGCGACACTTCGAACAAGGACGCCAAGAGGCACGACGGAAAGAACAGGAACTGCTGACGCGATTGCGCGCCCTACCCCACGGGGAGCAGAAGGCCGAGGAGGCCAAGCGGATGATCGACCGCGTCCGCACCTTCGCCGGATACCGGGAATACCCCAAATACGGCATGGTCAGCCGCTACTTCGCCTACAAGCAGGCGTTGCTGCGGGAAGCCGATCGCCTCGTCCGCTCCGGCACCCTGCGCGAGAAAGAAGACATCTTCTTCCTCCGGTTCCAAGAGTTGCAGGAAGTCGTGCGCACCAACGAGGTGGACGCCGAACTCATTCTGGAAAGGCGGGAGGCGTTCCGGTCGTACGAGGCGCTCACACCGCCCCGGGTCCTCACATCGGACGGCGAGGTCATCACCGGCCGGTACCGGCGTGACGACGCCCCGACCGGCGCGCTGGCCGGCCTCCCGGTCTCGGCCGGGACCGTCGAGGGCCGTGCCCGTGTCGTCATGGACATGGCGCAGGCCGATCTCGAGGCGGGCGACATCCTGGTCACCGCCTACACCGACCCCAGCTGGACCCCCCTGTTCGTCACCGTCGCCGGACTGGTTACGGAGGTAGGCGGCCTTATGACGCACGGGGCGGTGATCGCGCGGGAGTACGGCTTGCCGGCCGTCGTGGGTGTGGAGCAGGCCACCCGGCTGATCCGGGACGGGCAGCGGATCCGCGTTCACGGAACCGACGGGTACGTCCAGATCCTCGCCTGAACCGTCACCTCGGACCCGGGACTCCAGCACTCGAGGCGGGCCGTCTTCGGCACCCGATCACTGAGCCTGGATCCACGGCCCGACCCCGACTGATCATTTTGGTCTTTCAGGTCATGTCCGTGCTGACAGGACGGTGTTACCACCGGGACCCGCACAGACACCACCGTGGTTACGCGACCGACTCTCCAGCCCCGTTCTCCGCACATGGCGCTCCGTCGTGGGGCAGACGCCCTACCTGATCCGGCACTGGTTGTGATCGGTGCGGCTCAGGTTCGGTGATGTGTGGAAAGCGGGGTCAGCGGTGTGCGGTGAGGGTGTAGGCGCCCCGGGTGCAGCCGGTGATGCGCCAGCCGCCCGGTGCCTGCCGGGCGGTGACGTCGGTGATCGCGGTACTACGGACGACCGGCCGGGCGCCGCCGGGGAACCAGACGTCGAGGCCGCACCCGGTGCCCTCGCCCTGGGCCGTGAGGCTCGCCCGGTCCGACGTGAGGCCGGTCAGGCGGCCGGGGGCGGAGCGGGGGTAGGGGCGCGAGAGCTCGGCGACGTACTCGGGGGGCGGGGGCAGGTCCTTCCCGGTGGCACAGTCTTCGATCATGAGGTTGCCGCCGGTCCTGGATTCGGCTCCGGCGTGGGCGTCGCCACAGGACTGCTTCCAGACCCAGAACGCGCCGCCGATGCGGTGCCGGTCCTCTTGGTCGGTGTATCTCGTGATCGGGGCCGAGGCGGCGTCGCCGAACCACCCCCACTCCCCCGACCAGAGCCCGGCGCGGTAGTACGCCGCCGCTCGGCTCGCCAGGTCGAAGCCGCGCTCGATGCTCGTGATGGTGAGGCCGCTGCCCTGGTCGATGGTGATCGACTCGTTGTAGAGGTGGGGGGCGAAGACGAGCAGCCGGTCGTCGGTGAAGTCCTTGGGCACCGAGACCTCGAAGCCGAGACCCGACCAGAGCACGGACGGCTCGAAGAAGACCAGGTGCGGGAAGCCGCGCTTCTCGCCCGCCCTGATGGCCTTGATCGCTCGGTCGTAGTAGCGGCCGAGCAGGACGCCGGAGGTGATCGGCGGGGCCTCGCCGAAGCCGGGCTCGTTCAGCAGGTCGTATCCGGCGACCATCGGCTCGTCCGCGAACCGCTCGGCCAGCATGCCCCAGACGGCGACCAGGCGGGTCTGGATGCCGTCCCTGTCTTGGTAGAAGTTGGTGAAGGCGCGGGCGACGGCGGGAGAGATGTCGCGTCCGGTGAACTCGCACTTGGGGGCGCCGTCGAAGCGGTCGGCCCAGGTGGGGGCGCCGTCCCAGCCGTGCATCGGGGAGCCGTTGTCGCAGGTGGTGGCGGGGGCGGCGTTGACGCCCTTGCCCCAGGCGTCCTGGTGCATGTCGAGGACCGTGCGCAGGCCGTGCTTGGCCGCGGTCTCGACGGCCCAGGAGATCCTGGCGAGGTAGGCCGGGTCGTAGTGGCCGGGCCGGGGTTCCAGGGCTGACCAGGACAGGGCGAGGCGGATGACGTTGAAGCCCATCCGCTCCATGCCGGCGAAGTCGGCCTCGGTGAGCGGTCGCGTCACCGCCTTGCCGGGAAATTTCTGGAAGTAGTCTTCGAGCTGGTTGACGTTCACGCCGCGCAGCAGCACCTCGTTGCCGTCGGCGTCGACGATCCTGCGGTCGGCTGAGAGCGTCAGGCCCTGGGTGCGTGGTGGCTGCGCGGTGGCGGTGCCGGGCTGCAGGAGCGGTAGGGCGAGCGCCGCGGCGGCCACGACAGCCGCCATCCATCCCGGCGCGGGAAAGGCGACGCCCTTACCGGCCGGGAGGACGCCCTTACGCGCCGGGAGGAGGGCGGTTCTTCGCACCGGGCGGGGGGCGGGCAGGACGGCGACGAGGGCTGCTGTCACGAGGGCGAGGAGGGCGCCGAAGGAGAGCGCGGGGGCGAGGCGGAGCATGATCGCCGGTGCCCAGAACGTGTCGCCGCCCGCCAGGTCGCCGGGGAGCCCGACGGCCACCTCGACCAGGCCCAGCGTCGCGGCCGCTCCCAGCGCGGAGATCCCGGCCACGACGGCCCGCGGCGAGGTGGTGGCGCTGAGCCAGCGGTTCAACGCCCAGGTCATCACGCCCAGCAGGGTGACGGCGGCGAGGCAGCCCAGCGGTCCCGCCTCGGGCGCCGGGGCCAGCGGGGAGTCGCCGATGGCGTACCCGACGGGTGAGCCGCCCCACCACACCCCGCCGACCGACGCGCCCAGGACCACGGCCGCCCCTGCCGCCACCCAGCCCGGCCCCACGGTCGGCGGGAAGAACGGCCCGGAGGCCTCAGCGGGTCCAGCGCCCGGCCCTGGGGCGGGCGGGGAGGTCGAGCTCGAAGGAGGTGGGGTGGGGTGGCGGCGCAGCAGCTGCGTGAGCCAGGTGGCCGCCAGGACCGGCAGGCCGAAGAGCGCCGCCTTGAAGCCGGTGAATCCGGTCGACCACGCCAGGTAGACCACCTCGCCGAAGGCCATCACCAGCGACATCATCAGCTTGGCCGCCATCGCCGACCACACCACCGCGCCCCACACCAGCAGCGCCGTACGCAGCGGGGCGCGCCCGCGCGCGACCACCCACGCCAGCACCCCGACCCCCGCCAGCAGCAGCGGCACGTAGACGGCCTGCGCGGCCACCTGCCAGAGCCCGGCGACGGGTAGCAGGTCGGCGCCCGTCCAGGTGTACGGCGCGGCCAGCCCCGACGGGTCGAACACCGCTCCCAGCACGATGACGGCGGCCAGCATCATGACGGCGATCGGCGACAGCCAGTGGTTCCTCATAGTGTCGGCGACCATACATGAGCATTGCTCACAAATGAAGAGCTAGATCCACAACAGCGCGGAAGAGGGCTTGAGCAGCAACCGATCGGCCAGTGGCGTCAGCGGGCTGACATCAGCCGGACCGGGCACCGGACAGTACGCCACCGGCGTCACCATCAGCGGCGCGCACATGGCCGACCTGCCCATCGTCAGCCACGACTGGTCCTCGTCCGGCATGTGCCAGGCCACGGACATGGGCTCGCGCCCAGGTCGACGGCGCCGACCGTGACGTCGCCGATGACGCGTGTCCACCTGCCCCCGACCCTCGGCCCCGGAGTCGGCTCCAGGTCGACAGGGGGACACGCGCGAAGCGGGCCGCTCCCCGGAGGGAACGGCCCGCGTCGGATCTGTTCAGGTCAGTTGATCGTCACGATCGTGCCGGCCTCGTTGGGGTATTCGATGTAGCCGGTCGCCGTCTGGTCCGGCTGGCCGGACCAGGTGGCCGTCAGTGGGAACGTCGTTCCCGGCGTGACCTTCGGCCTGTCGGGCGTCACCGTCAGCGCGCCGGACCCGGAGCCGGCGCCCACGACGTTGATCTGCGTGCTGAACGGCGTCTCGGCGCTCCCGAAGGTGAGCACGGACAGGGTGTACCTGCCGGGCCTGGGGTTGGCCAGGACCGCGCGGTAGTCCTCCCACGAGGTGACCCAGGCCAGGCCCTGCATCGCACCGCCCTCGGTGTAGCCCAGGATGGCGCCGACCTCCGTCTCGGGGTCGCCGGGGATGAGCTTGAAGGAGACGGCCTTGGCGCCTTCGGGCACGACGACGGAGACTTCCCTGCCCCAGATGTCGCTGGGACTCACGGTGCCGGGCACCGGGTCGGCGGAGACGGGCCCGTAGGCCTTGACGGGGAACTTCGACACGCCGGGGGTCACGTCGAAGGTGAGCGAGCCCGCCGGACCCGTGCCCTTGACCTCGGCGGGCGCCTTGGCGCTCAGCGGGGTGACCATGATGGGGCTGCGGACGGCGGTGTTCTTACCCTGCCAGGTCAGCGAGCCGACGATGGCGCCGGCGCCGGTGTGGCGCGTCATCTCCATGGTGACGGTGAACTCTTTGGTCTCGCCCGCCTTCTTGAAGACCAGGGTGGAGGGCTGGACCTTGGTCCTGACGCCCGGCAGGTCGACGGCCGCGTGGTAGACGCCCGGGGTCAGCGCCGTGACCTTGCGGGTGAGGGTCCTTGAGCCGAACAGGGCGCCGACCGCGATGCTGGGGTAGTTCAGGTCGCTGGTGGCGATGGGCGCGGCGCCGGTGCCGGTCTTGACGCCCAGCCCCTCCAGGTATCCGTACCAGTCCTGGGCCGCGGCGTCGTAGACCAGGCCGGGCTTCAGCATGCGGGCTGGGTCGACGTGGCCTGAGCCCTGCGCGAAGAGGTCGGGTGTCTTGGTGTCGTACGCGGTGGTCATCATCGCCGACTTGACGGCGGCGGGCGACAGGAGCGGGTCCGTGCCCAGATACAGGGCGGCCAGACCGGCGATGTGCGGGGTGGCCATCGAGGTGCCGGAGTAGAAGTCGAAGTCCTTGCCCTGGTTCCCGGGAGGCGCGACGGCGGCGAGGATCGACACGCCGGGGGCGGCGATGTCGGGCTTGATCAGGTCGCCGTTGTTGCTGAGGGAGGGGCCGCGCGAGGAGAAGCCGGCGACCTGCGGGTATTCGGCGCCCTCGGTGGAGGAGGCGGGGAGCAGCGTCACCGTCGCGCCGGGGGTGGCGGCGTAGGCGAGGACCTTCTCGGTGTCGGGGGTGTTGATGTGCACGGTCGGTACGGCGTGCACGTCGGCGCCGGTGTCCTGGTCGCTGGGGTTGCCCAGCACCATGCCCACGCCGCCGGCGCGCTTGACCTCGGCGGACTTGTCCACGCGCGGGGTGACGCCGCGCACACAGTAGATGATCTTCCCGGCGGCCTTGGCCGGGTCCAGCGACCCCGCCGCGCAGATCTGGGCGTCGGAGTCGGAGGCGGCGGTGTTCTTCACCGACACCGAGGTGGCCAACGGCTTGGGCCCGAACGGCGCGCTGATGGTGGTGCTGGCGCCGCGGAAGGTGCTGCCGTCGCCCAGCCGCACGTCGGCCAGGTAGGGGGCGACGGTGCTCGCGGCGACGGTGGTCGTCCACGGGGCGGTGTTGTCCAGGGTGGAGGCGTCGGGGCCGGAGTTGCCGCCCGCGGTGGCGACGAAGATGCCGGCGTCCGCGGCGGCCAGGAAGGCCAGCTGGACCGGGTCGTCGGTGGAGGACTCGCTCTGACCGCCGACAGAGTAGTTGATCACGTCGACGCCGTCGGCGACGGCCTGGTCGATGGCCTCGATGATGTCGGAGGTGTATCCGCTGCCTCCGTCCGGGCCCTCCCACAGCGCCTTGTAGACGGAGACGGCCGCTCCGGGTGCGACGCCGGAGATCTGGCCGAAGTCGATGCCGTTGGCGGTGGCGGGGACGGCGTGGTTGCCCGCGGCGGTGCTCGCGGTGTGGGAGCCGTGCCCGCCCCGGTCGCGCGGCGAGGCGTACTCGCCGGTGGCGGCGGGGTCGTTGTGGCCCAGCCAGGCCTTGCCGAAGTACCTGGCGCTCACCAGCTTCTGGTTGCACAGATCGGCGGTGAACTCCGTGCCGGTCTCGCACAGGCCGGTGAAGGTGGAGCCGTCGGCCTTCTTCATGACCGTGGCCGTGCCCTGGCGGTAGGGCCGGTAGGGGTCGGCGGCGGTGGGCGCCTCGGTGCCGAGCGAGGGGCCGGCGAAGGAGGGGTTCTCCGGCCAGACGCCGGTGTCGACGACGCCGACCACGATGCCCTTGCCCGCCTTGGCGGTGCCGCCAAGCGAGGCCCACAGGCCCTTGTCACCTGACAGGCCGAGGAAGTCGCTGGAGTTGCGGTCGTCCAGGGCCTTGCGCAGGGTGTCCTGGACGACGGACACGACGCCGTCCGTCCGGTGCAGTCTGAGCGCCTGAGCGGGGGTGAGCTCGGCGACGAAGCTGTTGGAGGCGACGGAGTTGTGCCGCTGCGCGGTCACGCCGACGCTGCGGGCGGTCTCGTCCTGGCGTTTGGTCAGGTGCTCGCGGTAGCGCTTGGCGTCGGCGCTGGCCGTGTCGACCTTCCTGCCCTTGCCCTTGCCCGGCTTGGTGGCGGCGATGCCGTCCACGCCGCCGCTGTAGGTGGCGAGTGGCTGCCCTGCGAGGGTGACGATGTAGGTGGAGGGGGTGCCTGTCACAGCGGGTTCGGCGAGCGCCGGTGCCGCGGCGGAGGTGACCGCCAGCGCGGCGGCGAGCGCCATGGCGCTGTAGACGCGGGGGGTACGGGACATTGCTCCTCTTGAGGGGATGAGGCTGCCACCCGCCCGGCCAAGATCGCCGGAGGGGCCGGTGAGCAGTCAACGGCCTGCGAGGATCCCTTGTCGAGATATGGTTATGACATTTTCGGCCATATGGCCAAAAGGGACACGATCCGGTCAGGTGATACGTGGAGGAGCAGCGGGTTCTCGGCGGGGTGGGGGTCGCGGAGTTCGACGAGCAGGTGTATCGGTTGCTGCTGAGGCAGCCGGGCCGGCGCACCGCCGAGCTCGCCGCCGCCCTCGGGGTCACCTCCTCACGGGTGCGGCTCGCGCTGCGCCGGCTGACCGAGGTGGGCCTGCTGCGCAGGACCGGCCCTGGCGGCTACGAGCCGGTCCCGCCCGAGGCGGCGCTCGGCTGGCTGGTGGACAGGCGCCGCCTGGAGGCGGAGGCGAGCCTGGCCAGGGTACGCACCATGGCGGGCGCCTTCGCCCAGCTCTATCACTCGGGTCGGATGTGGGCCGAGCCCGCGGGCGTGGTGGAGATCCTCTCCGGCGAGGATGCCGTCAAGCGGCAGATGACCGAGCTGGCCCGCTCGGTCACCACCGAGCTGCTCTGCTTCGACAGCCCGCCGTACCTGGGCCGTCCCGACTTCTCCCAGGACACCAACGAGTCGGAGCTGGAGGACACCAGGGAACTGCTGGCCCGCGGTGTGGACATCAGGGTGGTGTACTGCCCCGGCTCGCTCGTCAGGCCGGGCCGCATGGAGACCCTGCTGCGCCTGGCCGGGGAGGGCGAGCGCTCCAGGTTCCTGCCGCGCCTGCCGTTCAAGCTGCGCATCGCCGACCGGAGGGTCGGGCTGCTGCCCCTGGTGGACGGCGTCTACGACAACATCGCGCTGCTGCACCCCTCTCGGCTGCTGGATGCGCTCATCGAGCTGTTCGACGTCTACTGGGAGCGCGGCCAGCCGCTCACCGGCGACTCCCCACCGGTGGATGACAGGCCCGCCGAGGAGGACCTGCTGGTGCTGCGGCTGCTGAACTCGGGGCTCAAGGACGAAGCCATCGGCAGGCACCTGGGCGTCAGCACCCGCACCGCGACCAGGAAGATCGCTGCGGTGGTGGAGCGCCTCGGCGTGACCACCAGGTTCCAGGCGGGCGTGGAGGCGACGGTGCGGGGCTGGCTCTGACCTTCCCCTGGGCCACCGCCCGGCAGCCGCCTCCACAGGGCGGGCGTGAGCGTCCAGCGATACACCGTGTCGGGTTTTCGCCGGCGGTCTGCGGCCGCTGCGGCCACCGGCGCTCACCTGGTCCACGTCTCCAGCGACGCGGTCTTCTCCGGCGCCCGGATCCGTTACGACGAGACCTGCGCCCCCGACCCGATCAGCCCCTACGGCGCGGCGAAAGCCGCCGCGGAGACGGCGATCAAGGCGATCTGCCCGGACGCGGCGATCGCCCGGACCTCGCTCATCGTCGGCGACGGCGGCTCGTCCCACGAGCGCCTGGTGCACGCGCTGGCCACCGGCCGGCGCCAGGGAACGCTGTTCACCGACGACGTGCGATGCCCCGTGCACGTCGCCGACCTCGCCGCGGCGCTGCTGGAGCTCGCCGGCTCCGGCCACGCCGGGGTGCAC
>NZ_JBVJHH010000031.1:0-133697 GCF_055586905.1 Streptosporangium sp. NPDC048886 | reverse complement strand
CGCTGCTACCACTCCGCCTGCGACACCACCTCCAACATCAACGGCACCGCGCTGGACCGCAACAGCGACGCCGTCGCCAACGCCCTGTGGAAGCTGGCGGTGCGCTCCGGCCCGGTCGGTGACGACTACGCGATGGCCGTGAACCCGGCGTCTGGCACCGTCCAGGCGGGCCAGTCGGCCACCGCGACGCTCAGCACCCAGGTGACCTCCGGCAACGCGCAGAGCGTGTCGCTGTCGGCCTCCGGCGCCCCCGCCGGGACCACGGTGACCTTCACCCCCTCGACCGTCACGGCCGGCCAGACGTCCTCGGTGACGGTCGCGACCTCGGCCTCCACCCCGGCGGGCGCCTACACCATCGCCCTCAACGGCACCGGGACCTCCGCCAACCGCTCGGCGGTCTACACCCTGACGGTCGGCGGGACCGGCGGCGGCCGTACCTTCACCAACGACACGCCCTTCGCCATCGAGGACGGCTACCAGGACTCCAGTGACATCCCGGTCACCCTCAGCGGATCCCCGGACGCCACGTTCACGATCTCGGCCGACATCGACCACACCTGCTCGCAGGACCTGCGTCTGACCCTCGTCCGGCCGGACGGGACGTCTCAGGTGCTGAAGTACGAGTCCTACACCGCCTGCACGCCGTACAACGGGCCGGTGCGGTTCACGGTTAACAACCCCACGCGCTCCGGAAACGGCACCTGGACCCTCGTGGTCGGCGACTACTTCCAGAACGACACCGGCACCCTCAACAGCTGGAGCATCGCCTTCTGACCGCCGAAAGCACCCGGAGACGGAAGAGCACGGATGGCCCGGACGCCTCGGTGTCCGGGCCATCCCGCGTCACGGACCGTCAGGCCTCGGTCAGGCCGCTGCGCGCCCGGCCGCCGGCCGACTCGCGCACGGCCGCCGCGACGGCGCCCGCCACATCGGCGTGGAACACGCTCGGGATGATGTAGTTGGGGCCGAGCTCCTCGTCGGTGACCACGGCGGCCAGCGCCCTGGCCGCCGCCAGCAGCATCTCCTGGGTGACCAGGTTGGCCTGGGCGTCGAGCAGACCGCGGAAGACGCCGGGGAAGGCGAGCACGTTGTTGATCTGGTTGGGGTAGTCCGAACGGCCGGTGGCGACCACGGCGGCGTGCTCGCGGGCGTCGTCGGGCGAGACCTCGGGCTCGGGGTTGGCCAGCGCGAAGACCACCGCGCCGTCGGCCATCGTGGCGATGTCGTCGCCGTTGAGGATGCCGGGGGCGGAGACGCCGATGAACACGTCGGCGCCCTTGACCGCGCCGCGCAGGTCTCCGGAGTAGCCCTCGGCGTTGGTGTGGTCGGCGATCCACCGCAGCGAGTCGTCCAGGTCGTCACGGCCGCCGTGCACGGCGCCCAGGTAGTCGCAGACGACGACGTTGTGCGCGCCGGCCGCCAGCAGCAGGCGCAGCACCGCCGTGCCGGCGGCGCCGGCGCCGGCCAGGGCGATGCGGACCTGGCTCAGCTCCTTGCCCACCACCCGCAGCGCGTTGGTGAGCGCGGCGAGCACGCAGATCGCGGTGCCGTGCTGGTCGTCGTGGAAGACCGGGATGTCCAGCAGGTCGCGCAGCCGCCGCTCCACCTCGAAGCAGCGCGGCGCCGAGATGTCCTCCAGGTTGATGCCGCCGAATCCGGGGGCGAGGACCTGGACGGTGCGGACGATCTCGTCGACGTCCTGGGTGTCGAGGCAGATCGGCCAGGCGTCGATGTCGGCGAACCGCTTGAACAGCGCGGCCTTGCCTTCCATGACGGGCAGCGCGGCGGCCGGGCCGATGTTGCCCAGGCCCAGCACGGCCGAGCCGTCGGTGACCACGGCGACGCTGTTGCGCTTGATGGTCAGGCGGCGGGCGTCTTCGGGGTTGCGGGCGATGGCCATGGAGACCCGGGCGACGCCGGGTGTGTAGGCCATGGACAGCTCGTCACGGTTGCGCAGCGGCACCTTCGACTTCATCTCGATCTTGCCGCCGAGATGCATGAGGAAGGTGCGGTCGGAGACCTTGTGGATGACGACGCCCTCGACCACGTCGAGCTTGTCCACGATCGCCTGGGCATGGTCGGTGTCACGCGCGGCGCAGGTCACGTCGATGCGCAATGTCTCGTGGCCCGCGGTGGTCACGTCCAGCGCGGTGACCACACCTCCCGCGGACTCTACGGCGTGGGTGAGCTGGCTGACGGCCTTACCACCCGCCGGCACCTCCAGGCGCACGGTGATGGAGTACGACACACTCGGCACGGTGGCCACAGTCAATCCGCTCCTTTGCGA
The DNA here is from genome assembly GCF_055586905.1 of Streptosporangium sp. NPDC048886. NCBI lineage: Bacteria > Bacillati > Actinomycetota > Actinomycetes > Streptosporangiales > Streptosporangiaceae > Streptosporangium > Streptosporangium sp. NPDC048886. Next base: position 131,410 of record NZ_JBVJHH010000031.1, on the reverse strand, counting down.
CTGACTTGGTTGGGATGCCTCCATGGTGCCACCCCCAGACGGGTGTCCGTGCCGGGCTTGTTCAGCTCAGCGCTGTCGATGCGGTCACAATCAGCTCCACGCACGTGTCGATCGGGATGCTCGTGCTGTCCAGCACCAGGTGGTAGTGGAGCGGGGAGGCCGGGTCGACCCGGTAGAAATGACGGACGTAGGCGGCCCGCGCCCGGTCGTTGTCCTCCACGATCCTGCGCGCCTGACGCTCGGTCACCCCGGTCAGGGTCGCGGTCTGGATCATCCGGCGTTCGGCGGGCGCGTCCAGCCGCACGTGCAGCGCGCCGGGGTGGTCGGCCAGGACCAGCGCCCCGGCCCTGCCGAGGATCACCCCGCCCTGGCCCCGCGCGGTCTGCCTGATCACCCTCTCGGTGTGGGCGACGAAGTCCTCGGCGGGCAGGGGCATGTTCCCCGGGAGATACATGTCCACGCCGCCGAAGGAGACCGTCGGCAGCCGCATGGCCTCCGCCAGCAGCCGGCCGAGCCCGTGCTCGGCCCGGTCGTCATGGGCGAGCGCCTCCTCCAGCGTGCAGCCGAGCTCGTCGGCCACCGCGCTGGGGATCGCCCGGTCCATGAAGGGGACACCCAGGCGCCCGGCCACCGCCGGCCCGATCACGCTGCCGGCGGTGCCGTACGTCGCGGAGATGGTGACGACCCGCATGTCCTGTTCATGCCCCCAAAGTGGGGCATTCAGAACAAAAACCAGTATTTAGAACAGTGCGCTCGCCAGATTCCTGCGGGCGCGCCCGATCGACGGGTCGTCGCCCGGAAGGGCGTCGAAGAGGCCGAGCAGGTGCATCCTGACCTTGTCGCGCTCGTCGCCCGAGGTCCGCCGGACCACCCCGATGAGCCGGTCGAAGGCCGTGTCCACGTCACCGGCGAGCATCTCGAAGTCGGCCGCCAGGAGCTGGGCGTCGATGTCGGCGGGGTCGGCCAGCCGGCCCTGCACCTCGGCCGGGTCGACGTCCTGGGTCCGCCGGATCAGCCCGAGCCCGGCCAGGCCCAGCTTGGCGTCCTCGTTGTTGGGGGAACGGGCCAGCAGCCGCTCGTAGGCGGCCACGGCCGCGTCGAGGTCACCGGCGTCGATGGCCTGCTCGGCGGCGACCACGTCCGGGTCGGCCGGAGGCTCCTGCGGCCGCTCCTCGGCCTGGGCCTCCCCGGTGTCCGGCGGGAGGTATTGGGCCAGGGCCTCCATGAGCTGCGACAGCCAGTCACGCAGCTGCGGCTCGGTGGCGATGCCGGGGGCGACCGCCACCGGCTGACCCTGGAAGATGGCGTACAGGGCGGGCACGTTCTGCACCCGGAGCGCCTGTGCGATCTGCGGGCTGGCCTCGACGTCCACACGGGCGAGGACCCACCTGCCGGCGTTCTCGGCGGCGAGCTTCTCCAGCAGCAAACTGTATTCTTTCGCCTGCTCCGCGCGGGTCACCGTGAGCTCCAGCAGCACGAGGCTGTTCATGGAGCGTTCGACGACTTCCGTCGCGAAGTTGGCGTCATCGACGTAGACGACCTGCACCGGGGTGCCGCCGCCCTCCTGCGCCGCGGCCTCCCGCCGCGCCTGCGCGTCCAGCGCCTGCTTGCGCGCGCCGAGGTCCACGGCACCGTAGAGCGATCCGGGTCGAGTGAAGTCCGCTGGGCTCATACCTCCAATCCTGCCGTATCCCGATTACTGCGCCGACTCCCCACCGCTAGAAGCGGGCGGGTTCCAGGTATACGCCCCATTCATCCCGGAGCACGCCGCAGATCTCCCCCAGCGTGGCCTCGGCGCGGGCCGCGTCGAGCATGGGCGGGATGAGGTTGCCCTCCCCCCTGGCGGTCCGGGCCAGCGCGGCCAGCGCGCCGTCCACGGCCTCCCGGTCGCGGGCGGCGCGGCGGGCGGCGAGGACGCGGTTCTGCTCGCGCTCGACCTCGTGGCCGACGCGCAGGATCTCCAGCGGCTCCTCGACGGAGGCCGCGTGGCAGTTGACCCCGACGATCCGCTTGTCCCCCTTCTCCAGTTTGCGCTGGTAGCCGAAGGCGGCCTCGGCGATCTCGGACACGAACCAGCCGTCCTCGATGCCGCGCAGGATCCCCGAGGTCATCGACCCGTCGTGCCCCATGTCCCGGATCCTGGCGAAGATCGCCTCGGCCTCGGCCTCCAGCCGGTCGGTCAGCGCCTCCACGTACCAGGATCCGCCGAGCGGGTCGGCGACGTTGACGACCTCGGTCTCCTCCATGATCACCTGCTGGGTGCGCAGCGCGATCTCGGCGGCCTTGGCCGAGGGCAGCGCCAGGACCTCGTCCAGCGCGTTGGTGTGCAGCGAGTTGGTGCCGCCGAGCACCGCCGCGAGCGCCTCGACCGTGGTGCGCACCACGTTGTTGTACGGCTGCTGCGCGGTCAGCGACACCCCCGCCGTCTGGGTGTGGAAGCGCAGCCACTGCGCCCTGCCGGTCCTGGCCCCGTAGACCTCGCGCAGCCACCTCGCCCAGATCCGCCGGGCGGCCCGGAACTTGGCGATCTCCTCGAAGAAGTCGATGTGCGCGTCGAAGAAGAAGGACAGGCCCGGGGCGAAGACGTCGACGTCCAGCCCCCGAGACAGGCCGAGCTCCACGTAGCCGAACCCGTCGGCCAGGGTGAAGGCCAGCTCCTGCGCCGCCGTGGAGCCGGCCTCGCGGATGTGGTAGCCGGACACGCTGAGCGGCTTGTAGGCCGGGACGCCGGCGGCGCAGAACTCCATCAGGTCGCCGATCAGCCGCAGGTGCGGCCCGGGGGCGAACAGCCACTCCTTCTGCGCGATGTACTCCTTGAAGATGTCGGTCTGGAGCGTCCCGTTGAGCCGGGCGGCCGGCACCCCCTGCCGCTCGGCGGCCACGACGTACATGCAGAAGATCGGGGCCGCCGGGCCACTGATCGTCATGGAGGTGGTGACGTCGCCGAGCGGGATGCCGTCGAAGAGCAGGTCCATGTCCAGCGCGGAGTCGATCGCCACGCCGCAGTGGCCGACCTCGCCGAGCGAGCGCGGGTCGTCGGAGTCGCGGCCCATCAGCGTCGGCATGTCGAAGGCCACGCTCAGCCCGCCGCCGCCCGCGCCGAGGATCATCCGGTAGCGCTCGTTGGTCTGCCGGGCGTTGCCGAACCCGGCGAACTGCCGGATGGTCCACGTCCTGCCCCGGTAGCCGGTGGAGTACAGGCCCCGGGTGAAGGGATACTCCCCCGGCCAGCCGATGCGCTCCATGCGCGGGTCGTCGCCGGTGGGCCCGTAGACCGGCGCGACGTCGAGGCCGGAGAGCGTCCGGAACCCGGATCCGCGCGTGCGGGCCCCGTCGAACCGCGCCTGCCAGCGCGCCCGCCCCGCCTCGATCTCCCCGGCGTCCATGGCCAGCCCCCCTGTACGGCTCGCGGCTCCTGTCCGGCGTGTGGCCTCACAGAAAATACTAGGACGCCCTATTAATTCCCGGCCGGCGCGGGCCACCGTACGGCCGCCGGGCCACCGGCGCGGACCGCCGGGCCGTCCCGGCCGTACGGCTCCGACGGTCAGCCCTCGAAATCCCCCGCGGCCACCCGCAAGGTCCTGAGCAGCCCGAACATCTGCTCCAGCTCCGCCTCGCCGTACATGGTCATGGCGAAATCGGCGCCCATCAGATCGGCGGTCGCCCGGTCCACGACCTCCCGGCCCCCGTCGGTGATCTCCGCCAGCACCCCCCGGCCGTCCCGGGGGTTGCGCATGCGGCGGACCAGCCCGGCCCGCTCCAGCCGGTCCACGGTGTTCGTCACGCTGGTGGGATGCACCATCAGCCGCTCGCCGATCGTGGACAGCGGCAACGCTCCCGTCTTGCTGAAAGTCAGCAAAACCAGTGCCTCGTACCGGGCAAAGGTCAAGTCATGCGGTTTAAGTAGCGTGTCCAGTTGCGAGAGCAGGATCTGGTGCGCTCTCATGATCGACGTGACGGCGGCCATGGCCGAAGACGGCCCGAAGTGAACACGCCACGTCTCCGCGGCGCGCTCGATGGGGTCGAACGGCAGATTCAGCTGACCTGTAGCCACAGGGCTACGGTAGCGCGGCCTCATCCCAGTTCGCCCATATACGTAGAGTCACCAGATTGACGGCTTCACCAAGAACCCGGGCGCCAAACGTCACGCTCAGTTATGGTTCCCACATCGAATGGTGAGGGCGTGGCCAAGTGGCAGCGCGGACTCGCTCCGGCCTGCGGGGGATGCAGACCGGATCGGTCGCCGAGGGGACCGGCGGCCGCATTCACGGCACGGGGGGTTGCTTGATGAACGACAACTCAATGGCGTGCGGACGCCGCACGGGCTTCTGCTCAGCCGGCACCGCGTGGACCCGCTCCACGCGCGCCGGTGCGTGAGAACAGGGGCGTTTCACGCGAAGAACTCCAGCAGAGCGCAATGGTGGCGGTCGCCGTCCTGCTCGTGCTTGGTGTGGCCGCGGCGTGGAGCGTCCTCATTCCCGGTGTCAGCGCGTGGGAGAACATCATCGTCGCGGTGATCGGCTCGCTCCGCGTCACCGGCCCCGTGGCCGCGGCGTTCGCCGCCTGGGTGGCGGTGCGCAGGCGGCGCGGGACCGGCCGGCAGTCGCTGACGACCTGGCAGGCGGTGCGCGCGCCGCTGGCGGTCCTGGTGGCGGTCGGCGGCGCCTTCACCGCGACGCTGCTGGTCCTGGCGGTCCGGGCGATGCTCACCGAGCAGGCGGGACGGCTGCTGCCCAGCGGCCTGGTCATGGGCGTGGCCGGGCTGGCGCTGTACGTCGCCATCGGCTGGGTGACCGGCTGGCTGCTGCCGTGGACGATCACGCCGGTGCTCGCCGGGCTCGGCTGCTACGGCCTGTTCACCTGGCTGGCCCAGGGCGCGACCTGGGCCGACCGGCTCGCCCCCGCCACGCAGGAGCCCTACGACCCCTTCCGGGGGCTCAGCGCCGCCGCCCTGACCGACCAGACGCTCTGGCTGCTGGGCGTCAGCGCCGCGCTGCTGCTCGGCTGGGCCGCGGTCGTGACCCGGCAGTCGCTCGTGCTGGCCGCCGCGCTGCTGGCGGTGCTGGCCGCCGGGACCGGCGTGGCCCGGCTGCTCAGCGAGCCGACGACGATCTCCGCCCAGCGGGTGGTCTACAGCTGCCAGGAATGGCCGATCATGGTCTGCGTGCATCCGGGGATGCGCACCGGGCTGCCCGAACTCGGCTCCGCGTTCGTCAAGATCGCATCCCGGCTGGCGGGGACGCCCGGCGAGTTCTCCCGGCTGGAGCAGCATCCCCGGCGCGAGGACGTCTCCCTGCCGCCCGGCGCGGCCCCGATCCACGTCGACGACCTGGCCGCCGGCTTCGCCGACGAGGCGGCCGACGAGTTCGTCGAGAGCCTGGCCGAAGACTGCGACGGCACCCCGGCAGGCGGATACCGCGACATCGTGTCCGCGTGGCTGCGCGGCAAGCCGCTGCCCAGCGGGCCGCTCCCCGAGCACCAGTACGCCGCCGCCTGGTTCTCCGGCCTCACCGACGCCCAGCGGCGGGACTGGCTGCGGCTGTACTACTCCGACTTCGCCGGATGCCGGCTACAGAGCACTCACTTCGGCGGGCAGGTGGGAGAGACCTGGCAGACAGGCGGGCCCACGCGGCCCGAGCAGATCGGCCAGAACGGCCAGGGCCTGCCGGTCCCGCAGGCCGAGCCCTCCTACCAGGCGCCCGCCACCGTGCCCTCCGCCGCTCCGGTCCCGCCGGCCCTCCCGGGGGAGGCTCCCGCGGGGAGACCGCGGACGGAGACACGGCCGCGGGGCTGACAAGATCGGCATAGGCTCGGCGTGAGAAAGCGGCCGCCGTGGGAAGGAGACCGCCGTGAAAGCCCCTACAGAAGCACCGCCCGAGGTCCCCTCCGCGCCTCGCCGGCGTGGCTGGCGCTTCCTCGCCGGGCTGCTCGTCGCCGTCGCGCTCCTCGTCGTGGGCGCCCGCCTGGCCTGGTCCTGGCTGGACCCGTTCGGCGGGACCACGGTCGACCGCAGCCAGCCCGTGCTGCTGCAGTCCATTCACGACCTGAGCCGCTTCGAGGCGGCCACCGGCAACTTCCAGGTCGTCGTGGACCTGGAGAAGGACGCCGCCTTCCTGCCCGACGCCGTCAAGGGCAGCCGGACGCTCTTCGTCGGGGCGGGCGGCGTCGACGCCTACGTCGACTTCGGCGGCCTCGCCACGGGCGCGCTGACCGTCTCGCCCGACCGCAAGGAGGTCACGGTCAAGCTGCCGCGCGCCCAGCTCGAAAAGCCCAACCTCGACAACAAGCGCTCCTACGTCTACGCCCAGCAGCGCGGCCTGTTCGACCGGGTCGAGGACTTCCTGTCCTCCTCCCCGGCCGACCAGCAGGAGCTCTACGTGCTCGCCGAAAAGAAGATCGCCGAGGCCGCCCAGGCCAGCGACCTGCGCAACCGCGCCGACCAGAACACCAAGAACATGCTCCAGGGCATGCTGACCACCCTCGGCTTCGAGAAGGTGACCGTCAAGTTCGCCGACGAGCCCTGACCGCCCGGCGGCCGCCGGCGTCAGCCGACGGCCGCCAGCAGCTCGTCGGCGGCCCGGTAGGGATCGAGGCCCGCCTCCAGGACACGGGTGGCGAGGGCGTCCAGGCGCCGGTCCCCGTGGAGGTGGGCGGAGCGGGAGCGGAGGGCGGCCAGGGCGATGGCCTCGATCTCGGCGCAGGCCCTGGCATGGCGCCGGCGGCCCAGCTCACCGGAGCTCTCAAGATAGGCCAGGTGCCCGTCGAGGGCGGCGACCACCTCCTCGGCGCCCTCGCCCCGGACGGCCACGGCCGGCACGATCGGCGGCCGCCAGGCCCGCCCGGCCAGGGTGACCATGTTGCGGAGCTCGCGGACGGCCGCCTGGGCGCCCTCGCGGTCGGCCTTGTTCACCACGAACACGTCCGCGATCTCCAGGATGCCCGCCTTGGCCGCCTGGACGCCGTCGCCCATGCCCGGGGCGAGCAGCACGACGGTGGTGTCGGCCAGTGAGGCGATGTCCACCTCGGCCTGGCCGACCCCGATGGTCTCGATGAGGACGACCTCGCACCCGGCGGTCTCCAGGACGCGCAGCGCCTGGGGCGTGGCCCAGGCCAGGCCGCCGAGGTGGCCGCGGCCGGCCATCGACCGGATGAACACCTCCGGGTCGGTGGCGTGCTCCTGCATGCGGACCCGGTCGCCGAGCAGCGCCCCGCCGGTGAACGGCGAGGACGGGTCCACCGCGAGCACGCCGACCCTCATGCCCCGCCTGCGGAACGCCTGGATCAGCATCCCGGTGGAGGTGGACTTGCCCACCCCGGGGGCGCCGGTGAGCCCGATGACCCGGGCCCGGGACGGCCGGTCCGCGCAGAGCTCCGCGGTGATCTCCCGGAGTCGGGGCGAGCCGTTCTCCACCATGGAGATCAGCCTGGCCACCGCGCGGGGCCGGCCCTCCCGCGCCAGCGCCACCAGATCGGGGACGTCCAGGGCGGGCGCCGGCGCGTCCCGGGCGGGACTCCCCGCGGCCGGGGGCCGCCGGTCCCGAGCGGCCGGCCCGGGGCTCCGCGCCGCCGGTGACGGCGCGCCCCGAGCGGCCGTGCCGGAGGCGTCCCCGGCCGGGGACCGCTCGTCCGGCGCGGCCACGTCGGATCCCTCCGCGGTCAGGCCGAGGGGACGCGGATGATCAGCGCGTCGCCCTGGCCGCCGCCGCCGCACAGGCCGGCGGCGCCGAGCCCACCGCCCCGGCGCCTGAGCTCGTGGGCGAGGGTGAGGACGATGCGGGCGCCGGAGGCGCCGATCGGATGGCCGACCGCGATGCCGCCGCCGTTGACGTTGATCTTGTCGAGCGGCACGCCGAGCTCCTTGGCCGACTGGAGGACGACCTGGGCGAAGGCCTCGTTGATCTCCAGCAGGTCGAGGTCGTCGGCCGAGAGGCCCTGCTTGCCGAGGGCGTGCTTGATCGCGTTGGCGGGCTGGGACTGGAGCGAGTTGTCGGGCCCGGCCACGTTGCCGTGCGCGCCGATCTCCGCCAGCCAGTCGAGGCCCAGCTCCTCGGCCTTGGCCCTGGACATCACGACCACCGCGCAGGCGCCGTCGGAGATCTGCGAGGCCGAACCGGCGGTGATGGTGCCGTCCTTGCTGAAGGCCGGCCGCAGCCGCCCCAGGGTCTCGACCGTGGTGTCGCCGCGCACGCCCTCGTCGGCGGCGAAGACCAGCGGCTCTCCCTTGCGCTGCGGGATCGACACCGGGACGATCTCGTCGTCGAGCACGCCGTTCTTGATCGCGGCGGCGGCGAGCTCGTGGGAGCGGGCGGAGAAGGCGTCCTGCTCCTCGCGGGTCAGGCCCAGGCGCGCGTTGTGCCGCTCGGTGGACTCGCCCATGGACACCTGGTCGTAGGCGTCGGTCAGGCCGTCGAAGGCCATCGAGTCCACGATGTCGGCGCCGCCGTACTTCACCCCCCGGCGCAGGCCGGGCAGCAGGTGCGGGGCGTTCGACATGGACTCCATGCCGCCGGCGACCACGATGTCGAACTCGCCCGCCCTGATGAGCTGGTCGGCCAGGGCGATGGCGTCCAGCCCGGACAGGCAGACCTTGTTGATCGTCAGCGACGGCACGGTCATCGGGATCCCGGCCTTGACGGCGGCCTGGCGGGAGGGGATCTGGCCCGCTCCGGCCTGGAGCACCTGGCCCATGATCACGTACTGCACGGCTTCGGGGGCGACGCCGGAGCGCTCCAGCGCCGCCTTGATGGCGATGCCGCCGAGCTCGACGGCCGACAGACCGGCCAGCGAGCCGAGCAGCCGGCCGATGGGGGTGCGAGCTCCGGCGACGATGACGGAAGCGGACATAAAAGGGGCCTCCCTGGCGGGACTTGGGGCGACTTTGCCACCATACCCATGAGTACCTGAACGACCGCCATGGAGGCCGGCCCTATGTTCATGCGTATCGACCATGTGGCAATCGCCTGTCACGACCTCGAGGAGAAGATCGCGCTCTTCGAACGGATCTTCGAGCTGACGGTGGTGGCGCGCGAGATCAACGAGGAGCAGGGCGTCAAGGAGGCGATGCTGCACGTCGCCGACGGCGACGGCGGCGGCTCCTACATCCAGCTCCTCGAACCGCTCGCCCCCGACACGCCGGTCGGCAAATTCCTCGCCAAGCGCGGAGAGGGGGTGCACCACGTCGCGTTCGGCGTCCCGGATGTGACCGAGGCCATGGGGGAGATCGGCGGCAGGGGCGTCAGGCTGCTCGACGAGAAGCCCCGGCACGGCTCGATGGGCTCTTCCATCGCTTTCTTGCATCCCAAGGATGTGGGAGGAATGCTGACAGAACTCGTTCAGGCCCGATCCACTGACCAAGGCCTTAACCACTGACCGAGCGTTCTGTCAAATGCAAGAAAGGCTCATACGTAACAAATCGCGCAGAAAGTCGGAGGAGACCTCCAACACGGCAACACCAGAGTACGCTGGCCTATCACCGGACGTGGATCCCGCCACGGCTCCCGCCTCGGATGTCCGAAATCCCCCGTCCGGCCCGTGTAGCCGTCTCGACAACCCAGGATCGAGCCTCCATGCAGTCCGACATCGACGCCCAGCTCAACAACTTCTTTGAAGACGCCCCCGCTCGGGAATTCGACGTGGTGCTCCGTGGCTATGACCGGCACCAGGTTCACGACCATCTGAAGCAGGTCGACAACGAGCTGCGCCAGGCCCGGGAGCAGGTTCAGGGCCTGCAGCGAGATCTGTCCGACTCCCAGCGTCAGTTGCAGGAGCAGGAGCGCCCGACCTACTCCGGCCTGGGGGCGCGGATCGAGCAGCTGCTCCGCCTCGCCGAGGAGCAGGCCACCGAGCTGGTCCAGGCCGCCCGGTCCGAGGCGAACGAGATCAAGGCCGCGTCCAAGGTCGACGCCGCCGACCTGCGCGCCGCGGCGGAGAACGAGGCGGCCGAGAAGCGCGCCCTCGCCACCCGCGAGGCCGACGACATGCGCACCACCGCCGAGCGCGAGGCCGAGGAGATCCGCTCGACCGCCCGCCGGGAGGCCGACGAGCTGACCGCCACCACCGAGCGCGAGGTCGCCAAGCTGCGGGCCACCGCCGACCACGAGGTGGCCGAGAAGCGCGCCGACGCCGAGCGCGAGATCGCCAAGCTGCGCACCACCACCGAGCGCGAGGTCGCCCAGCTCCGCGCCTCGACCAAGCGCGAGCGCGACGAGGTCCTCACCACCGCCAAGCGCCAGGCCGACGAGATGCGCGCCCAGGCCCAGCGGGTCCTGGAGGAGTCCGAGGCCAAGCGCGCCCAGGACGAGGCCGAGTTCGAGATCCAGCTCGCCGCCCGCCGCGAGGAGGCCGAGCGCCAGGAGGCCGAGCGCCACGCCACCGCGCAGGCCAACACGCAGAAGCTGGTCTCCGAGGCGGAGCAGCGCGCGGCCACCGCCGAGCAGCGCGCCACCAAGGCCACCCAGCAGGCCGAGCAGACCCGGCGCGAGGCCGACACCCACGCCAAGCAGCTGCTCGCCAACGCGCGCAAGAACGCCGACCAGCTCGTCGCCGAGGCCAAGGCGAGCGCCGAGTCGATCGTCTCCGACGCCAAGACCGAGTCCGAGCGGACCCGCTCGGTGGCCCAGCGCCAGGTCGACGAGCTGACCCGCCAGCGCGACAGCATCACCAGCCACCTCGCCCAGCTCCGCCAGCTGCTCGGCGGCGCGCCGCTCCCGGCCTCCGAGCCGGAGCCCGCGATCACCGCGGCCCCGGCCAAGCCGGCCATCCCCGCGGCCAACGGCAGCGAGAGCCCGGCTCCCACCCCCACCCCCACCCCCGCTCCCGCCGCGGCCAAGGCCGAGACGAAGGACGACGACGCGGAGTGGTGGCAGGAGTAGGCGCCACCGGATCGGGGCGTTGACGACGGCTACGAGAGAGCCTGGCGACCTTCGGGTCGCTAGGCTCTCTTTCTGTCTTCCGCCGTCCCGCGCGGCTCCGCGCACCCCGCGGCGCGCTCGCGCGCACCCCTGAGCTAGGAGCAGCCGTGCCCGAAGCGTCCCAGACAGCCGACGTCCCCGTGGCGCCCGCGCCGGGACCTCGCACCTCCCCGGACGCCGACGCCCCCGCGGCCGACACCCCGTCCGACGCCGCCTCCGCCGACACCCCGTCCGACGCCGCCGCGGCCGACACCCCGTCCTCCAGGACCACCGGGGCCGCTGAGGGCCCCCGCGCCTTCCCGGAGGCCCTGGAGGAGCACGCGGCGCCGTACGGCCGGCCGGGTAAGCCGCTGGCCAAGAACCCCTTCCTGATCGGCCTGACCGCCGGCATGGGCCTGCTGACCGCGTGGGCGCTGGCCCAGGCCCTGGTCACCTCGCGCAGCGTGATCGTCCTGGTCGTGGTGGCGATGTTCCTCGCCCTGGGACTGAACCCGGCCGTCGAGGCGCTGCAGCGGCACCGGCTGGCCCGCCGCGGGGCGATCACGATCGTCTTCGGCGCGGTGATCATGTTCTTCGTGCTCTTCGGGCTCGCGATCGTCCCGCCGGTGAGCCAGGAGATCACCGCGTTCATCGGCGCGGTCCCCGGCTACATGCAGGAACTGCTCACCAACCCCACGCTCAAGGAGCTCGACAGCGACTACCAGATCCTGACCCGGGCGGGGGACTTCATCACCGGCGGCGGCCTCGCCACGACGGTGGCCGGCGGCCTGGTCGGCGCGGGCGCCGTGGTGTTCAACGCGTTCTTCTCCGGGGTCACGCTGCTGGTCCTGACGCTGTACTTCCTCGGCTCGCTGCCCTCGATCAAGGACTACCTCTTCCGGCTCGTGCCGAGCAGCCGCAGGGAGCGGACCCGGGCGCTCGGCGACGAGATCATCAGCGGCATCGGCGGCTACGTGGCCGGCAACCTGCTGATCTCGGTGATCGCCGGCGTGGTCAGCTGGGTGTTCCTCGGCGTCCTGGGCGTCGAGTACGCCCTGGCGCTCGCCCTGGTCGTGGCGGTCACCGACCTGATCCCGCTGGTCGGCGCGACGATCGGCGCGGTGCTGGTGAGCGTGGTGGCGCTGCTGCAGTCGGGGACGCTGGGCATCGCCTGCGGGATCTTCTTCCTGGTCTACCAGCAGGTGGAGAACTATCTGGTCTATCCGCGCGTGATGAAGCGCTCGGTGGACGTGGCCCCGGCGGTCACCGTGATCGCCGCGCTGTTCGGCGGCGCGCTGCTCGGCATCGTCGGAGCGCTGCTGGCCATCCCGGTGGCCGCGGCGATCGCACTGATCATCCGCGAGGTGGTGCTCCCCCGGCAAGCCCGGCTATGAAGCCGGCCACCGCGCGGTTGAACGCCTCGGGCTGCTCGATCGCGCTCAGGTGGCCCGCCTTCTCGATCACGGCCAGCCGCCCGTCCGGCACGGCCTCGACCATCGTCTCGGCGTCGGCGAGCGGGGTGAGCAGGTCCTCCTCCCCGACGATCACCAGGGCGGGCTCCTTGAGCCCGCGCAGGGTGTCGAGGGAGTCGGAACGGGCCGCCATGGCCCGCTGCGCCCAGGCCACGGCCTTCGGCGGGGCCGACTGGACCAGCCCGCGCACCCGGCCGGACACCATCGCCCTGCGCCGCGCGGTCGTCACCCCCAGCAGCGACGGGAGCACCTCCTCCACCAGGATCGAGGTGCCGCCGTCGAGCACGGCGGCGGCGATGCGCTCGCGGTTGGCCCTGGCCGCCTCGGGATCGGCGGCCGCCTTGGTGTCGGCGAGGACCACCCCCAGCACCCGGTCGGGGTGACGGCGGCACAGCGCCATCGTCACGTAGCCGCCCATGGACAGCCCGCCGACGACGGCCCGGTCGACGCCCTCGTGATCGAGCAGGCGCACGACGTCGTCGGCCATCACGTCGAGGGAGGGGGCGTCGTCGCCCAGCACCGAGCCGCCGAAACCGCGCAGGTCGGGGGTGATGACCTTGCAGACGGCGCTCAGCCCCTCGCGCTGGGCCAGCCACATGGCCGATGACAGAGGGAAGGCGTGCAGGAGGACGACCGGAAGTCCCTCGCCCGCCGATCGCGTGTACAGGTGCACGCAGTCCACCGTAATCGCGGACCAGCGATCTGGCACCCCTTGATTCACCGAGATCTACAGCGTGGATGCCCCGTCGTTCACGGCGGGGAGGAAACGCGGAACGGTGCCGCGCGTTATCATTGAATGATATGTTCAATGCATGTTGGTGACGGAGATGTTGAAGCTCGCGCCGAGCGCTGAGCAGCGTGAGGCGCTGCTGGCGACGATGCGCGCGTGCAACGCCGCCGCCAACCGGGTCGCCGAAGTCGCATTCGAGCAGCGGACCGCGAACAAAATCGCACTTCAGAAGCTCGTCTACGCCGACCTGCGCCACGAGTTCGGGCTGTCGGCGCAGATGGCCATCCGTTCCATCGCCAAAGCATGCGAGGCGTACAAACGAGACAAGAAGATCAAGCCGGTGTTCCGGGAGCTGGGGGCGGTCGCCTACGACCCGCGCATCCTCACCTGGAAAGGCCGCGACGCGGTCAGCATCCTCACCCTGACCGGCCGCACCCTTATCCCGGTCATCTACCAGGGACGGTGGACGCAAGGCCCGGAGAACCGCATCCGAGGCCAGGCAGATCTGGTCTACCGCGACGGCATGTTTTTCCTCGCCGTCGTGATCGACGTCCCCGAACCGCCGGGAGGTGGCGAGCCGGACGGGTGGCTCGGTGTGGACCTCGGCATCGTCAACCTCGCCACCGACTCCACCGGCAAAGCCCACAGCGGCAAGGGCGTGCGGGCCGTACGGCGCCGCAACACCGCCCTTCGGGCACGCCTGCAGGCCAAGGGCACGAAATCCGCGAAGCGGCTGCTGAAGAAACGCCGCCGCAAGGAGTCCCGGTTCGCCCGGGACGTCAACCACGTCATCTCCAAACACCTAGTCGGCAAAGCCAAAGGCACCCGCTCCGGAATCGCCCTCGAAGACCTCGAAGGCATCCGGGACCGGGTAACGGTTCGTAAGGCTCAGCGTGCCGACCTGCACTCCTGGAGCTTCCATCAGCTCCGCACGTTCGTGACGTACAAGGCCGCCCTCGCCGGGGTGCCCGTGCGGCTGGTGGACGCCCGCAACACCTCCCGCACCTGTCATCGGTGCGGGCATTGCGAGAAGAAGAACCGTCCCAGCAGGGACGATTTCCGGTGCGTCGGCTGCGGGTTCGCTGGCCCCGCCGACCATAACGCTGCGATCAACATCGGTCGTAGGGCAGTGAGTCACGCTGCCATCGACGCGGCCTGAACCGTGCACCCCATGCATGGTGAGGAGCTGCAAGCTTGGCCCTTCAGGACCAAGAAGCTGACAACGGGTTGTGATGTCGCGCCGACTCCGCCGTCAAGGCCCTCCCCCTGCCCCGGCCAGGGTTCCGCGAACGGCCCCGGACAGGGCCCTGTGGACGGCCCCGGCCGGGGCTCCGCGGACGCCCCGGGGCTCTACGGGCCGGCGACCTCCGTGGGGAGGGGGTGGGCGGCCGGGTTCACCCGCCGGACGATCTCGTTCAGGACGATCCGCACGTACGGCTCGCCGACCCACAGGTGCTTGGCGCCGTCCACCCCGATGATCTCGGCCTGGGTGACCCGGGCGAAGCGCTCACGGGCCTTCTCCGGCTGCAGGTAGTCGTCGAACTCGGGGACCAGCGCGGTCAGCGGCCGGCCGAACGCCGCCCACCCGTCGAGGTCGGCGTCGGTGGCCCGGTGCAGCGGCGGGGAGAGGAGGACGGCCCCCTCCACGAGCGGGTCGTGACCCCATTTGAGCACCAGCTCGGTACCGAACGACCAGCCGACCAGCCAGACCCGCGGCAGGTCGTGGAACTCGGCGTACTCCAGCGCGGCGGCGACGTCGAGCCGCTCCTGCTCCCCCTTGCCGAAGGCGCCCTGGGAGGTGCCCCGGTCGGAGGTCGTGCCGCGCGTGTTGAACCGCAGCACGGCCAGGTCCGCCAGCGCGGGCAGCCGGTTGGCGGCCTTCTTGTAGAGGTGGCTGTCCATCATGCCGCCGTGCGTGGGCAGCGGATGCAGGCAGATCAGCGTGGCCACCGGGGGCCGGTCGGCCGGCAGGGCCAGCTCGCCGACGAGGGTCAGCCCGTCGGCCGTGTGCAGCTCGATCGGCTCCCTGCGCGCGGGCAGCACCGTAGAGGCCCGGATCTCCATGTATCCCACTCCATCTCGTGAGCGGGCGCCGGTGGACCGGGGTCCGGGGACGGGCGCCACGCGTTCGTTGTCAGTATCGGGTCCGGCCGGGACCGCGCTTGACCCGGTTGCGCCAGCAGGCGGTGTGCCAGTGCCTGCGCTCGTCCTCCCCGCCCGCCCAGGCCGGCCAGCTCACCAGGTGCGGCAGGCCGGACCTGATCTCCTGGTCGCAGCCGGGGCAGCGGTAGACCTTGTCCGCTCCGGCGCCGGTGACCCGGCGCACGTGCCAGTCGCCGTCGGGCCACTCCTCGACCTGGTCGACCCCGGGCACGGACCCGCCGACCGGGCGGGAGGAGGAACTGCGGCTGCCGCCCCGGTCGAAGGGGCTCATCCGGCGGGCTCTGCGAGGGCTCATGGCAGGTCGCGGATGCTCCGCACCCCGGCCGTGACGAGCTGGTCGAGCAGCGGCGCCGGGGCCAGGGACGGCTCGCGATACTCGGCGTAGAGGGCGCGCAGCCCGTCGCGGACGGTCTCCAGCCCCAGCTCGTCGAGCATCTCGAACGGCCCGGCGGGGTAGCCGCAGCCCAGCCTCATGGCCGCGTCGATGTCCTCGACGCTCGCGTAGCCGGAGTCGTACATCCGCACGGCGTCGTTCAGATACGGGTAGAGGAGCGCGTCCACCACGAACTCGGCCCGGTCCTTGCACGGCACCGGGGTCCGGCCGGCGATCCGCACCAGGCCCTCCACGGCGCGCGCGGCCTCGGGCGAGGTGAGCACCGTGGAGGCCACCTCGGCGACCCCGTCGCCGACCAGGTGCAGGCCGACCAGGCGCTCGGGGTGCGGCAGCCCCGCGGCCAGCTCGACCACGGGGGTGCGCGACAGCGCGACGACCACGTCGGCGTCCTCGGTGGAGGCGGACTTGAACCCGGCGGCGGAGAGCCTGTCGGCGAGCTCCTGAGCCCCCTCGCCCAGCACCGCCACCGAACCCACCGACGGTTTGTCCGCCGGCGGCCCGCCGGGCTCCTCGTCCCGGTGGAAGCCGCCGCCGGACTTGCGGCCGAGCAGGCCGGCGGTGACCAGCTCGCGCAGGATCGGCGCGGGGGCGTGGCGGCGGTCGCGGCTCTCCTGGAACAGCACGCACAGCACCTCGTAGGAGGTGTCCAGGCCGATCAGGTCGAGCAGGGCGAAGGGGCCCATCGGCAGCCCGACGCCGGTCTTCATCGCGACGTCGATGTCGTCGCGGGTGGCCAGGCCGCCGTCCAGCAGCGTGGCGGCGTGGTTGAGGTAGGTCAGCAGCAGCCGGTTGACCACGAACCCGGCGCGGTCGCCGACGGTCACCGGGGTCTTGCCGAGCCTGCGCGCGAGGTCCGCCACCTCCCCGGCCAGGCCGTCCTCGGTGGTCACCGTACGGATGACCTCGACCAGCTTCATGATCGGCGCGGGGTTGAAGAAGTGCATGCCCACGACCTGGCCGGGCCGGGTCGTGGTGGCCGCGATCTCGGTGACCGAGAGCGAGGAGGTGTTGGTCGCGAGCACCGCCGACGGCTTGCAGATGCGGTCGAGGTCGGTGAACAGGGCCCGCTTGAACTCCATGACCTCGGGGATGGCCTCGATCACCAGATCGGCGTCGGCGAGGTCCTCCAGGGAGGTGGTGAAGGTCACCAGGCCGAGGATCTCCGCGCGCTCGGCCTCGCTCAGCCTCCCCTTGGCCAGGGCCCTGCCGGTGGAGCCCTCCAGGTGGCCCCGGCCCCGCTCCAGCGCCGCCGGGTCGGCCTCCACACCGGTGACCGCGAGCCCCGCGCGGGCGAACACCTCGGCGATCCCCGCGCCCATCGTGCCGAGCCCGACCACTCCGACCTTCTCAAAGCTGCGCGTCATGCGGCCCAGTCTCCCAGAGGTGCCTGTCCCACCCCAAAACCGGCTTGGGCCCTCGGCACCGGGGTCTCACCGGTAGGGTTGGCGCTCATGCGGTTGGTCATCGCGCGATGCAGCGTGGATTACGTGGGAAAGCTCACTGCGCATCTTCCGATGGCGCCCCGGCTGATCCTGATCAAGGCGGACAGCTCGGTCTCCATCCATGCCGACGACCGGGCCTTCAAACCACTGAACTGGATGAACCCGCCGTGCAAGCTCCGCGAGGAGGAGGGCACCTGGACGGTGACCCACGGCAAGACCGGTGAGAAGCTCGTGCTCACCATGGAGGAGATCATCCACGACTCCAGCCACGAGCTGGGGGTGGACCCCGGACTGATCAAGGACGGCGTCGAGGCTCACCTGCAGGAGCTGCTGGCCGAGCACATCACCACGCTGGGCGCGGGCTGGACGCTGGTCCGCCGCGAATACATGACGGCGATCGGCCCGGTGGACATCCTCTGCCGTGACCACGCCGGAGCGACCGTGGCCGTGGAGCTCAAGCGCCGCGCGGGCATCGACGCCGTGGAGCAGCTCACCCGCTATCTGGAGCTGATGAACCGCGACCCCCTGCTCGCCCCGGTCTCCGGCATCCTGGCCGCCCAGGCCATCGCGCCGCAGGCCAGGACCCTCGCGGAGGACCGCGGCATCCGCTGCGTCACCCTCGACTACGACGAGCTGCGGGGCATCGAGCGCAACGACACCCTGTTCTAGCCCCGTTCCAGGTTCTGGCCCCGTTCCAGCCCCCGGGCCCCGTCCACCGCGGCCCGGCGGTGTCCACCGGCCGGCGTGATCCCTGTCCTCCGGACGGAGGACAGGGGGTTCCACCGGTCGTTGGTGCCGCGCGAGCCGCGTCTGGACGACGCTTGAGACATGACGACAGCGGTGACGGTGCGGGGCCTGGCCAAGCGCTACGGCGACGTGCAGGCGGTCGGGGGCATCGACCTCGACATCAACGCGGGCGAGGTGTTCGCGATCCTCGGCCCGAACGGGGCAGGGAAGTCCACCACGGTGGAGATCATGGAGGGCTACCGGACCCGGGACGCCGGAGAGGTCAGCGTCCTGGGCGCCGACCCGGGCAGGCCGACCCGCGAGTGGCGCTCCCGGATCGGCGTGGTGCTGCAGACGGCCAACGACATCGCCGAGGCGACGGTACGGGAGACCGTGCGGCACTTCGCGGGCTACTACCCCAACCCCAAGGACCCGGACGAGGTGATCGAGCAGGTCGGCCTGACCGACAAGGCCGGCAAGCGGATCCGCCAGCTCTCCGGCGGCCAGCGGCGCCGGGTTGACGTGGCGCTGGGGGTGATCGGCGGCCCGGAGCTGCTCTTCCTCGACGAGCCGACCACCGGGTTCGACCCCGAGGCGCGCCGGCAGTTCTGGGAGCTGATCGAGGGGCTGGCCCACCAGGGGACCACGATCGTGCTGACCACCCACTACCTGGACGAGGCGGAGGCGCTGGCCGACCGGGTGGCGGTGGTCGCCAGGGGCCGCGTCGTGGCCGAGGGCGAGCCGGCGACCCTGGGCGGCCGTGCCACCGCCAAGGCCACGGTGAGCTGGTCCGACGGGGGCGAGCGCCGGGTGCTGGAGACCGACGTCCCGACCAGGACGGTGCTTGAGCTGACCCGCCGCTTCGACGGCGAGGTGCCCGAGCTGACCGTGACCCGCCCCTCCCTGGAGGATGTGTACCTCCGGCTCGTCGAAGATCCCCGCTGACCGCACCCCGGACCGCGCCGAGCTCCCGGACGGCTCCCCGAGCTCTCCGACCGGCCCCTCCCGGACCGCGTCCCCGGCCCGCCGCCTCTCCCCGGACCGCGCCCGGCCGGTCCGTCGGACCTCCCGCCCGGCCCCTCCCGGGCCGAGCTCCCCATCCGGCCCCTCCCCGGGCCGCGCCGAGCTCTCCGACCGGCCTCTTCCCGGACCGCGACGCGGCAGGCGGGGAGCCGGCCGTCACCCCCATCAGCCCTCATCGATCCCCCGAGGTGATCATTCCGTGAGCAAGACCGTCACCCGAGCCCCCGCCCCGGCCCTCGCGGCCAGGCAGCCTTCCGCGATACGACTGGGGCTGTCGCGGGCGGCGCTCGAGACCAAGTTGTTCTTCCGCGAGAGAGACGCGGTCATCTTCACCTTCGCCTTCCCGATCGTCCTGCTGGTGATCTTCGGGTCGATCTTCGAGGGCGATCTGGGGGTGAGCGGGCTCAGCGTCTCCCAGCTCTACGTGGCCGGGCTGATCGGCTCGGCGGCGATGACGGGCTTCCAGAACCTGGGCATCGGCATCGCGATGGACCGCGACGACGGCACGCTCAAGCGGCTGCTGGGCACGCCGCTGCCGGCCGCCTCCTACTTCATCGGCAAGGCGCTCAACACCCTGGTCATCTCCGCCTGCCAGGTCGTGATCCTGCTGGCCATCGGGGTCGCGATGTTCGGCCTGGAGCTGCCCTCGGCGGTCTCCACCTGGCTGACCTTCGCCTGGGTGTTCGTGCTGGGAGTGCTCGGCTCCTCCCTGCTCGGCATCGCGGTCAGCAGCCTGCCCCGGTCCGGCAAGAGCGCCAGCGCGGTGATCGCCATGCCGTTCGTGGTGCTGCAGTTCATCTCCGGGGTGTTCATCCCCGTCGCCCAGCTCCCGGCCTGGCTGGTGAACATCGCGTCGATCTTCCCGCTCAAGTGGATGTGCCAGGGTTTCCGTTCGGTCTTCCTGGGCGACGCCGGTGCCACACTGGAGCTCGCGAAATCGTACGAACTCGGCCGGGTCGCCCTCATCCTGGGAGCCTGGGTCGTCGGAGGGCTGGTGCTGTGCCTGGTGACGTTCCGCTGGAAGAGCCGCCGCGACGGATGAGGACGCCGGTCCGGCTCGGGCGCCCCACCGGCCCGTCCGAGCCGCACGTCTGGCACTCGCTGCGCGGCTGGGAGCTGCTCCTGGTCGCCGCGACGCTCCTGCCCGCGCTGTTCATCCTGACGGGCGATCTCCCGCCCGTGGAGAGATATCTCGCCGCCGGCCTCGTGGCCGCGATCGTCCCGGTCTACTTCCTGCTCGGCCGGCCGGCGATCCTGGCCGAGAACCGGCGGCGGGGCCTGGCCTATCTCGTCGTCATGGTCGCCCTGTTCACCCCGGCGACGTTCATCGAGTCCTCCACGACGTTCGCCCTCTTCGGTCTCTGCCCGCAGGCGTTCATGGTCCTGCGGGCCAGGTGGGCGGTCATCGTCGTGATCGCGTTGAACGCCGGCCCGGCCGTCCATTTCCTGGCCGGCGAGACCGGGGCCGATTCGTTCAACTTCATGACCGTCATCACGATCGTGATCTTCTTCTCGGCCGTGTTCGGTGTCTGGATGGAACGGATCATGGAGCAGAGCGAGGAACGGGCCGCCCTCATCGAGGAGCTGGAGGCCCAGCGGGCCGAGGTGTCCAGGCTCTCGGCCGAGCGCGGGGCACTGGCCGAACGCGAACGCCTGGCCGGGGAGATCCACGACACCCTGGCCCAGGGCTTCACCAGCATCATCATGCTGATCCAGGCGGCCGAGGCCCAGTCCGACCCGGCCCGCCACCTGCGGCTGGCCGTACAGACGGCACGCGAGAACCTGGCCGAGGCCCGCGCGCTGGTGGCCGCGCTCAGCCCGGCGCCGCTGAACGGCTCCACCCTGGACGAGGCGCTGGTGCGGCTGACCGGCCGGCTCGGCGAGGAGACGGGGATCGCCGCCGCCTTCACCGTCCACGGGGAGCCGCGCCCGCTGCCACCGGCCGTCGAGGTGGTGCTCATCCGGGCGGCCCAGGAGGCGCTGGCGAACGTGCGCAAGCACGCGGCGGCGGGCCGGGTGGACGTCTCGGCGTCCTACGGCCCGGAGACCGTGACGCTGGAGGTGCGTGACGACGGCTGCGGTTTCGACCCCGCCCTCACCGGGGGGTACGGTCTGCCTGGCATGCGGGCCCGCGTGGAGCAGGTGGGCGGCACCCTCAGGCTGACGAGTTCTCCGGGCGGGGGCACCACCCTTGAGATCGTCCTCCCCGCCGACCGGCCCGACCAGGGAGCGTGACACGTGCTGCGTCTGATGATCGTCGATGACCACCCGGTGGTCCGGGAGGGCCTGCGGGGGATGCTGGAGGCCGATCCCGGGATCACGGTGGTGGGTGAGGCGGCGTCGGGGGACGAGGCGGTCGTGCGCTCCGGAGAGCTGCGGCCCGACGTGATCCTGATGGACCTGCGCATGCCGGACGGGGACGGGGTGAGCGCCACCACGCGCATCCTCGCCGCGCGGCCGGGGAGCAGGGTGATCGTGCTGACCACCTACGAGACCGACCAGGACATCGTGCGGGCGGTCGAGGCGGGGGCCGCCGGATACCTGCTGAAGGACACCTCCAGGGCCGACCTGCTGGCCGCGATCTTCTCGGCGGCCCGGGGCGAGACCGTGCTGTCGCCGTCGGTGGCGACCCGGCTGGTCACCCGGATGCGGGCCCCGGTGGGCCAGTCGCTGTCGCCGCGCGAGGCGGAGGTGCTCTCCCTCGTGGCCGACGGGCTGACCAACGCGGAGATCGGCAAGGCCCTGTTCATCAGCGAGACGACGGTCAAGACCCACCTGCTGCGCGTCTTCGGCAAGCTCGGCGTCTCCGACCGCACCGCCGCCGTGACCACGGCGCTGGACCGGGGACTCCTCACCCGGTAGGCGATGATCGACTCTCCTGGCCGACGGCGGTCCGGCCGGGGGGCGGCCCGGGCCGCCCTCGCCCCGCTCATCCGCGGACAGTCTCGCCCCGCTCGCTCGCCGACAGCAGGAACTTGACTGGCTAGTCAGGCTTCTCACCTTCTTGCATGGAGGACGTAAGCGATAGCACACTTACTCTTCCGCAAAAAGGATCTTGCACCCATAATGGTGGATTCTGGGGGCCAGGATCATGAGGTGGAAGTGATAAAGCGAGCATTTGTCAAGCCCGAGACGGAGACGGAGACTTGACATGAATGGGCGATCATACAGAGGAATGTCAGCAGAGGAGCGGCTGGCGGAGCGCCGGGAGCGATTGATCGCCGCGGCATACACGCTCTACTCCGACCCCGGTTTCCCGGAGACCACGATCGAGAAGCTGTGCGCCGCGGCCCGCATCTCCAACCGCGCCTTCTACGAGTGCTTCTCCGGCCGTAACGAGCTGCTGCAGGCGGTGCACGACAGGTGCGTGCAGGAGACGCTGCTGTCGGTGGCCAAGTCCATCGACCAGGCGCCGGACACGCTGCTCAGCCGGGTCGAGGCGGGCATCGCCGGATACATCGGCTTCGTCACCGAGGACAGGCGCCGCGCCCGGATCATGCATCTGGAGGTGCGCCGGGCGGGTGACTGCCTCACCCGGTCACGGCAGCAGGCCGTGGCGGCCTTCAGCCAGATCATCGAGGCCGCGGTCCTCGACCTGCCGGAGGCGGTCAAGGCCAATCAGCACCTGCTGGCGCTGGGCATGATCGGCGCGATCCAGGAACTGCTCATCGAATGGGTACTGGCCGACGACCCGCCCCCGGTCAAGCAGTTGATCAGCACCGCCGTGCACATCTTCTACCGGTCCTTCGTGACGTGAGCCCGCCGTACCGGACTCCGTGACACGGACCCGCCGGCGTCAGGCCACCGCCGCCATGTGAACCTCGACGGTGAGCACCCGGTTGAGCCGGGTCACCGCCAGTACGCGCATGATCCGGGGCGGCACCCCGCGCAGGACGAGACGGCGCTCGGCGCCGAGGGCCCGGCGGTGCGTGCCCACCAGCACGCCGAGGCCGGTGGCGTCGATCATCTCCAGCCCGGAGAGGTCCACGATCAGATCGCCGCTGCCGGAGTCGACCGCCTCGTGCAGCCGTGGGCGCATCCCGGCGACGGTGCCGACGTCGAGCCGGTTGCCGACACTGACCACCTGGGCCCCGGGGTTTCCGGTGACGCGCATGCCACCTCCTCAGATCGGGCCGCGGGGTGGACGCGACCGGACGTAATCTTGGTGCGCTACCGCGGGCGGACGGTCACGCAACGCGTTTTCACGATTTCACGGCGGGCGGCGGGATGCGGTCTCCCCGCGTGCCGTGTCCGCCTTCCCTGCCACCATGGGCTCCCCCTGCCCCAAACCAGAGGGAAAATACCTTTAAAGCCAACCTTTTTCCTGGGCCGCGTGGATGGCGGTGATCCGGTTGCTCGCGCCCAGCTTGGTGATGGCGCTGGACAGGTAGTTGCGCACGGTGCCCTCGGTGAGGTGCAGCGAGGCCGCGATCTCCCCGACCGAGGCGCCCCGTGAGGCCAGGGCAAGGGCGTCGCGCTCGCGGTCGGTGAGCGGGCTCTCCCCCGCCATCATCGCCGAGGCCGCCATCTCAGGGTCGAGATAGCGTCCGCCGGAGTTTACCTTACGGATCGCGGTCGCCAGTTCGTCGGCGGAGGCGTCCTTGGGGATGAAGCCGCGCACCCCCGCCGCCAGGGCCCTTCTCAGGTATCCGGGGCGCCCGAAACTGCTGAGCATCAGCACCGCCTGGCCGGGCAGCGTCTCGGCCACGCTCAGCCCATCCATCCCCGGCATCTCGATGTCCAGCACGATCACGTCGGGGCGGTGCTCCTGTACGGCCTGCGCCACCAGGTCGCCCCTGGCGACCTCGGCCACCACCTCGATGTCCGGCTCCAGGCTCAGCAGCGTGGCGATCGCCCCGCGGATCAGGTGCTCGTCGTCGGCCAGCAGTACCCGGATCACCGGACCCCCTCCAGCGGGATCGTCGCCCGCAATCTGAACTCCCCCGCACCGCCGGCGCCGGCGGTGACGGTGCCGCCCATCGCGGCCACCCGCTCCGACAGGCCGATGAGGCCGGTGCCGCCGCGCCCGTCCACCGTCCGCACGCCGTCGTTGGTCATCTCCAGCACGGCGGTGCCGTCGCGGAGCGCGATCGCGATCCGGCACCGGGTCGCCGAGCTGTGCCGCAGCACGTTGGTGGTGCCCTCGCGGACCACCCAGGCCAGCAGCGTGCCCAGTTCCTCCGGCACCTGTTCCCCCGGCGCCTCCAGCGTGCAGCGGATGCCGTCGGCCTCCAGCACCGCGGTCATGCTGCGCAGTTCGGCGTCGAGGTCGACCGTGCGGTAGCCGCGCACCGCCGTGCGGATCTCCTTCAGCGCCTCCCGGGCCAGCCCCCGGACCTCGTCCATCTCACCTGCGGCCCGCTCGGCGTCGACCTTCGACAGCTTGGCCGCCACCTCGCTCTTGACCGCGATCGCCGACAGGCTGTGCCCGACCAGGTCGTGCAGGTCGCGGGAGAAGCGGAGCCGCTCCTCGGTGACGGCCAGCCGGGCCTGGGCCTCCTTGCCCTCCTCCGCCGACCTGACGACCTCCCAGAACCAGAGCTGGAAGCGGTTGGCGCAGGGCAGCGCCAGCCCGGCGCCGACGAAGGCGCCGATCAGGGCGGACCGGTCCTTGCCCTCGGACGGTGCGATCACCGCGTGGCCGAAGACGGTGCTGTAGCCGTCCCCGATCGATGCCAGCAGCAGGGCCGCCGCGGCCGCGCCGACGGTGACGACGGCCGTGCCGACCCTGCCCAGCAGCAGCGCCGCGCCCGCCGCCCAGGCCGGGGCCACCAGGCCCCAGGCCCACAGGTCGCCGCCCTGGGTCAGCAGGAGGACGGCCGCGAGCGCGCCCGAGGCCACGAGCTCGCGGTTGGCCGCGAGCCCGGCGACGGCGGCCTTCACCATCCTCACGTAGAGGACGCTGAAGCCGACCAGTCCCAGCAGTCCTAGGACGAGGACGGGCGTCGGGCCGCTCCTGGCCTCCGCGATCCCCGCGATGACCCCCAGCCAGACCAGGAGTATGCCCGTGGCCAGCGACCAGAGGGTGAACCGGCGGAGCCGCTCGACGGATGTCCGCTTCCTGCGGCGGGGGAACGTTTGGAGGGCGGAGCGCCTCAAGCGCCCCGCCCGCTCTTCGTCAGTGTTCATCAGCATTTCGCAGTGAACGTTATCCGTGCCGGGGCTCCCACCGGAACAGCCACCTGGCCAGCAGGGCCGCCACCGCGATCCAGGCCAGCAGGAGCCCGAACGAGGGCAGCGCCGCCATCCACTGCCCGGCCATGCTCAGCGCCTCGCCGCCGCCGGAGATGTGGTCGGCGCCGAGGAAGGCCGTGCGCATGATCTCCACGACCGGGGTCACGGGGAGCAGGCCGGAGATCACTCCCAGCGGGCCGGGCAGCGCGTCGGAGGGGAAGACCACCGGCGCGCCGATCATCATGACCAGGATCACCGGCAGGACCGTGATCTGGGCCAGCTCGGCGTTGGGCGTGATCCCGGAGAAGGCGGCGGCCAGCAGGCCGAACAGCACGACCCCCAGGACGGCCGCGGCCACCAGCATCGGCACGTTGGCCGGCAGGAGCCCGTCGGACTTCCGCATCCAGATCGCCAGCAGCACCACCTGCCCGAGATAGAGGGCGAGCGCGCCGAGGGCGGCGCCGCCGAGGACCGCCGGCGCGGACGGCTGGCCCCCGCGCAGCCGCTTGAGCACCAGCTCCTCACGCCGCGCCGTGAAGGAGTTGACCAGGTTGATGAAGACCGCGAACCCCAGCATCAGGCCGGGCACCCCGGTCAGCACGTAGAGCTGCCCGGGCACCCCGGCGATGTCCACCCCGTTCTGGGTCTGGGTGAACATCCAGGCCATCAGGAGCGGCAGCAGCAGCACGTTGAACAGCACCGTAGTGTTCCTGGCCACCAGGGTCAGGTCGAGCCTCGCCAGCCGTACGGCGTGCAGAACGTCGGTCTTCATGATCACTCACCACTCCTCGTCCGGACCGTCCACCACATGACCGCGCGCCCTCCGCCGGCCCTCACGCCGGGGGCGCCCGGCACGCCCCCGCTCATCGCCCCTCCCCCACCACGCGCATGAAGACGTCCTCAAGGGTCCCCCGGCGTACGGCGAGCCGTTGCAGGACCTCGCCCCGCCCGTCGGCCCACGCCAGCAGCGGCCGGAGCGCGGCGTGCGCGCGGAGCTCGGCCTGTCCGCCGGTGACGGTGTAGGCGACCTCGGTGCCGCCGTCGGCGTAGGTCAGGACGGGGGTGACGCCGCCCGGGGCGGGCAGGTCGCCGAAGGTCCAGGAGGTGCCGGGGAGCCGGAAGGCGATGGTGTCGCCGGAGCCGGCCACCACCTCCTCGACCGTCCCGTAGGTGTGGATGCGGCCCTCGTGCATGATGGCCAGCCGGTCGGCGAGGCGCTCGGCCTCCTCCAGATAGTGCGTGGTGAGCAGCACCGTGGTGCCGCCGGCCCGCAGGTCCTCGATCACCTGCCACGTGGCGCGGCGGGCCTCGGGGTCCATCCCCGTGGTCGGCTCGTCCAGGAAGAGCACCTCCGGCCGCGAGAGCACCGCGAGCGCGAGGTCGAGCCTGCGCTTCTGGCCACCCGACAGCTGCCGGACCTTGGTCCTGGCCTTGCTCTCCAGGCCGACCAGCTCCAGCGCCCCCATGGTCGCCCGGTCCACGCCCCTGACCCGGCCCAGGAGGTTGAAGCCCCCGGGCAGCGCGGTGCTGCCGGCCAGCGTGACCGGGCGGCCGGCGTCCTCGCTCAACCCCTTCCACAGACTCACGGTCTCGGCCACGGTGAGGTCGCCGAGGAAGCCGCCCTCCTGCAGCATGATCCCGACCCGGGGCCGGAGCAGGCGGTGCTGGCCGACCGGGTCGAGGCCGAGCACCCGGACCGTGCCGGCGGTGGCGGGCCGGAAGCCCTCCAGGACCTCCATCGTGGTGGTCTTGCCCGCGCCGTTGGTGCCGAGCAGGCCGAAGATCTCACCCTTCGCGACGGTGAAGGAGACGCCGCGGACGGCTTCGAAATCACCGTACTTCTGCCGGAGCCCGCCGACCTCGATCACGTTCCCGAGGTCGGCGGCTCCGGTGCCGGACGCGTCCGCGAGCTGTGCTGTTCTCATGCGGACAATCGTCGCGTTTTACTGTTTTAGCAGGTAGTCGCCGATATCACCGGACGACCACGGATCTTTCAGCTCCGCGGGATGACAAATGTCAGCTACGGGCGGGGCGGCAGCGCCGGGCGGCGGCGGGAGGGACGGGTCCCGGGGTCGGGCGGGGTGGCCGCGGGGCGCTCGTCGAGGGCGGCCAGCGCGAGCCGTACCGCCTCCTCGATCTGCGGGTCCCGGCCGGTGGCCCAGTCATCGGGGGTGATGTCCACCTCGACGTCGGGGTCGACGCCGTAGTTCTCCACTCCCCAGCCGAGCCCCTCGAACCAGAAGGAGTACCGGGGCACGGTGATGTGCGAGCCGTCGACCAGGCGGTGGCCGCCCTCGATGCCGATGACGCCGCCCCAGGTGCGGGTGCCCACCACCGGCCCGAGCTTGTGGATCTTGAAGGCGGCGGTGACGATGTCGCCGTCGGATCCGGCGTCCTGGTCGGTGACCGCGACCAGCGGGCCCCGCGGGGCGTCCTCGGGGTAGGTGATCGGCGTCATGCCCCTGGGGAGGTCCCAGGCGATGACCCTGCGGATCAGCTTCTCGATGACGAGTTCGGAGGTGTGGCCGCCCCGGTTGCCCCGGACGTCCACGACGAGCGCCTCGAAGGTCATCTCCCTGCGCAGGTCGCGGTGGAACTGCGCCCAGCCCTCGGCGACCATGTCGGGGATGTGCAGGTAGCCGACACGGCCGTCGCCGAGCTCGCGGACGTGCGCCCGGCGTCCGGCCACCCAGTCCTGGTAGCGCAGGCGCCGGTCGTCGTGGAGCGGCGTGACGACGACCCGGCGTCCGCCGCCCAGGGTCAGCTCGACCGGTTTGTCCCCCGCGCCGACCAGCAGCGGGGCGGGGCCCTGCGGCGGCACCGGGCGGCCGTCGACCGCCAGCAGCGTCTCCCCCGGCTGGATCCCCACGCCGGGCACGGCCAGCGGGGAGCGGGCGTGCACGTCGGAGGACTCACCGGGCAGCACCCGGTCCACCTGCCAGCGGCCGTCGCCGTTCCTGGACAGATCGGCGCCGAGCAGGCCGACCGGATCGGAGGCGGGGTGCCCCCAGGGGGCGCCGTCGACGTAGGCGTGCGAGCTGCCCAGCTCCCCGACGACCTCCCAGAGCAGGTCGGCGAAGTCGTCGGCGGTCGCCACGCGCTCCACCAGCGGCCGGTACTCCTCCAGCACGGCCTCCCACTCGACGTCGGCCATGTCCTCGACCCAGAAGTCCGCGCGCATCCGGCGGCCCATCTGGGTGTAGGCATGCCGCCGGTAGGCCCGCGGGTCGGCGGTGATCCGGATCCGCGACAGGTCGACGGTCGCGTCGTCGCCGTTCTTGCCGGTGACCGGACGGACGGTGAGCGTGCCCTTGTGGGAGACGACGAGCTGGGTGCCGTCGCCGCTCACCCGGTACCAGTCGAGCTTGTCGACCACTTCCTCCCACTTGCGCTTGACCAGGTCGTAGCGGTCCAGCGCGGGCTTGGGGGCCTCACCGCCCACCTCGTCCCGGTCCTCGCCGAGCTCCCCGGCCAGCGGCTCGCGCAGCCAGACGAACCCGCCCTTGACCGCGCGCAGCGCCGAGTAACGGCCCTCGGGCACCGGCACCTGCACGACCCTGGCGGCGATGCCCTCCAGGTCGACGGTGATCGAGGTGTCGTCCTTGCCCTTCTTGTCGTCGTCGTCCGGCTCGCCGACGGGACGCCCTTCGGAGCTGGGCGCGAACGGCGACGGGGTGGTCGCCGACAGCGGCACCAGGTAGGGGCGGTAGCCGAACGGGAAGGACATGTCGAAGGAGTGCGCGTCGTAGACCGGGTCGAAGCCGCGGCGCGACAGGAACGCCAGGTGGTCGCCGGCGAACGCGGGCGAGATGTCCACGAACCGGCCGTCGGTGACGTCGGTGACGGCCCGGTCCACCACCCGGGCCAGCCGGATCCGGCGCAGCGGCGTGGCCTCCGGGTGCGACCAGGCCAGCCAGGCGGAGTCGGGCGACCAGGCCAGCCCGTCGATCTCGCCGTTGGCGGCGGCCAGTTCGGTGACCTCGCCGGAGGCCACGTCCACCAGGAGCAGCCGCCCGTCCCTGGCGGCGACCGCGATCGTGTTCGCGTCGGGCGCGACGGCCAGGTCGCCGACCTCGCCGAGCTTGCCCGCCGCGATCCTGCGGCTCTCCCCGCCGCTGGCCGGGCCGATCTCCAGCCCCTGCCGTTCCCCGTCGTCGAAGACCCACACCACCCGGTCCGTGCCGAGGATGCGCGGCCGTCCCGCCGACAGTCCGGTGCTGAGCTGCCGGGCCGGGCCGTCCCGGTGGGTGATCCAGTGCACCGAGCCCTGGATCTCCACCGCGCTGGCCCGCCCGGTCGCGTCCACGGCCAGGTCGTGCAGCCTGCGGCCCGCGTTGATCTGGTACGGCTGCCGCCCCCGCAGCGGGGAGCCGAGCGTGACGTCGAGCTTGCGCGTCTCGGCGTCGAGGCCGTCCAGCAGGTAGAGGTCTCCGGCGTTCTGGTAGACGATCCGGGTCCCGTCGGTGGTGGCGTGCCGGGCGTAGAAGACGTCGTGGTCGGTGTGCCGGCGCAGACCGGTGCCGTCCAGCGCGCAGGAGTAGAGGTTGCCGACGCCCTCGTGGTCGGAGAGGAAGACCAGGCGCCCGCCGACGAGCATCGGGCTGGCGAAGTGGCCCTTCACCTCCGCCAGGAGCCGGGTGAAGTCACCCCCCGCCGGCTGGACCCAGAGGCGCCCCGCCGTACCGCCCCGGTAGCGCTTCCAGGTCGCCGGGTCGCGGGCGAGGGAGGCGGTGAGCAGCGCCACCGCGTCCTCGGTGACCGCCAGGTCGGTGACCGGGCCGTAGGGCAGCCGCTCGGCCCGGCCCTCGCCCAGCGTGTAGGCCCAGGTCCGGGAGGCGAAGGGCTGACCGGCCGCACTGATCGCGAGGATCTCGCCGTCCGGCGTCCAGCCGCGCGTGCGGGTCCGGCGGTCGCCCCAGTAGGTCAGCCGCTCGGCGGAGCCGGACTCCAGGTCGGCCAGGAACACCTCGGGCGCCCCGTCGCGGACGCTGGTCCAGGCGACCTTGGCGGCGTCGGGGGACAGCCGGGGATGGCCGGCGGGAGCCCGGTCCGAGGAGAGCCGCCAGGCCCGGCCGCCCTCCGCGGGAGCCGCCCAGACGTCGTCGTCGGCGACGAACGTCAGCGTATCGCGGGAGATGTGGGGGAATCGCAGGTAAAAACCAGAAACCATTGGTAAATCATATTGTCCACTATCAGGACAAACTTAGATATTTTCCGGGCGATACGCTGAGCCACATGACGCGAGCTGACAGAGACGAGCCGGTGGTGCTCTCCAAGATCTACACACGGACCGGCGACGACGGCACGACCGCGCTCGGCGACATGAGCCGCACCCGTAAGACCGACCCCCGCCTGGCCGCCTACGCCGACGTCGAGGAGGCCAACGCGGCGATCGGCGTGGCCCTGGCCACCGGCGCCCTCGACGAGGACGTCAGCGCGGTCCTCGGCCGGATCCAGAACGAGCTGTTCGACGTCGGCGCCGACCTGTGCACCCCGGTCACCGAGGCCCCCGAGTTCCCCCCGCTGCGGGTCGAGCCCTCCTACGTCGAGTGGCTGGAGGCGCGGTGCGACGAGTTCAACGGGCGACTCAAGCCGCTGCGCAGCTTCATCCTGCCGGGCGGCACCCCGGCCGTCGCCCAGCTCCACGTGGCCAGGACGGTGGTCCGGCGGGCCGAGCGGACCACCTGGTCGGCCCTGGAGGCGCACGACGACGTCAACCCGCTGACCGCCAGATATCTCAACCGGCTGAGCGACCTGATGTTCATCCTCTGCCGGGTCGCCGCCCGCGGCGAGGAGATCCTCTGGAAGCCCGGCGGCACCCGCTAGCCGTCCCCGCCGCTCGCGGCTCGCCTCTCACCGGCCGCAGCCCGTGGCGGGCCTGGGGCACGCGGGTCCCGGCGGTCCGCCGGGACCCGCGTGCCGGACGTCAGCCGACCCCTCCGACGCCCTCGTTCCCGGCGCCCGTGTTCCCGGCACCGGCCTTCCCGATGATGGCGTTGCCGGCGCCGGCGTCCTCGATGCCGAAGTCCCCGATGCCGATCCAGGGCAGTCGCGGAGCGACGATCACATCGTCGACCGCCGGGCCGTACACCCCGGCGGTGGTCGAGACGAGGGCGAGGGTCGCGGTGGTGTCCTGCGCGCAGAAGGAGAACTTCTCCCGCACGTAGCCCATGTTCTGGGGCGTCTTACCGGTGGTGTCGAAGGAGAACGCCCGCTGGACGATGAGCGGGCCCTGGGTCACCCGCGCGTATCCCGTCTTCACCACCGGGCCGCCGTGGGTGTTGCCCGCCAGGGCGTAGCTGACGGTGTAGCAGCGTCCGGCCGTCGTGGCGAAGGACTGCTCGATCCGTCCGGGCCCGCCGCCCGACAGGTCGACCGACTGCCGTCCCTTGGCCGCCCGCCAGGGACCCGCGAAGCCGATCAGGTCGACCGAGCCCGCCGTGACGCCCCACGGGCCGATCGTGCCGCCCGCGTTGATCTGGATGACCCCGGGGCTCAGCGGGGTCTCGAAACTGCCGTTGGCGATCAGTGGGAGCACGGCCGAGGCGTGCGCCCCGGCGGAGGCGGAAAGGGCCAGGGCGAAGGCCGCGGGCAGCGCGACGGCCGGCCCGGCGACCCACCGGCGGCACTTCATCGGAACCATCATGATTTCCCCCGTTATGCATGAGCTGAGCTCGTGACAGGAGGGCCGGCCCGCATGACGGGACACCACGCGCGTCACACGCCGGCGGACCGCCACGCGGAGTGGCCACACGATGATCCACAGTAACGACGGAGAGGTGATCCGCCTCCGTGGCACGCCCGACCGGCACCGAGAGCCCAAGACGCGATCAACGGCGAGAACCGGAAAGTGGGGGGACGCCGCACCGGGCCCGCGGTCCGCGGGGAAAGCGGGGAAGCGGGGAAGCAGGAAAGCGGGGAGCCGGGGAGCCGGGGAGTGGTCAGGAGACGTCGAGGTAGGCGCCGGGCGGGGCGGACTCCAGCCAGGCGACGAACCCGGTGAGGGCGCGGTATCCCATGGCGAGCTCGAACGCGTTCTGCCCGTTGCGGCACTCCAGTGCCGTCACACCCTCGATGAACCCGAAGAACTCACCGGACCCGACCTTGCGACGCCCGGAAACGACAAGGC
Organism: Streptosporangium sp. NPDC048886; assembly: GCF_055586905.1. NCBI lineage: Bacteria > Bacillati > Actinomycetota > Actinomycetes > Streptosporangiales > Streptosporangiaceae > Streptosporangium > Streptosporangium sp. NPDC048886. The sequence continues at coordinate 99,268 of NZ_JBVJHH010000031.1, read as the reverse complement.
CGCGCCTCACGATCACGTGGCGCGGCCTTGGAAGCAGACCTATGAGTGGGATCCAGTTGAGCTGGCCGTCGGCGTAACGGGCTACCCCTACACGCCAGCCCCGTTCTCCCGACATCGGGCGCAGACAACACAGCACCGACCCTCGGGAGCGGGTCAGGATCAGCACACGGGAGGCGAGGAGGGCGACGAGCAGCGCCACCACGATGAGTACGTCCAGCACCATGCCTGCCGCCCCCAAAAAAACCGTACCGCTCAGAAGCAGAATTTATCCGACTTCCTCGCCGGCCGCGCGCAACCGGGCCCTGGCGCGCTTGGCCGCGACAGCGGCGTCCGCGTCCTCCTGGTTGGCCTCGATCGAGGCCTGCGCGCGCTGAAGCGCGTCCTTGGCCGCGGCGACGTCGACCTCGGAGCCGAGCTCAGCCAGCTCGGCCAGGATCGACACCTCGTCGTCGGCCACCGAGAGGAACCCTCCGTGGACCGCGGCGATGAGGTCGCTCTCGCCGCCACCACGCTTGACCGTCAGCACGCCGCCCTCGACGAGAACACCGAGCACGGGCGCATGCTTAGGCATGATACCGATCTCGCCGTCGATGGTCTTGGCAATCACCATGTCGGCCTCGCCGGACCAGATCTCACGCTCCGGCGAGACGACGCCTACTCGCAGCTTCGCCACGTTCTCTCCAGTTCCTTTCGAACCAGGCACCGGTACGGCGCGGGCCGTACCGGTGCCACAGGCGACTAGCGGGCGAGTTCCTTGGCCTTGGCGATGGCCTGCTCGATGCCACCGACCATGAAGAACGCCTGCTCGGGCAGGTGGTCGTACTCGCCGGCGCACAGACCCTTGAACGAGGCGATCGTCTCGTCCAGCGGCACGAACTCACCCGGCTGACCGGTGAACGCCTCGGCGGCGTACATCGGGTGGGAGAGGAAGCGCTCGATACGACGGGCCCGGTTCACGGTGACCTTGTCCTCTTCGGACAGCTCGTCGATACCGAGGATCGCGATGATGTCCTGCAGCTCCTTGTACTTCTGCAGGATCCGCTTGGTCTCCTGGGCCACGCGGTAGTGCTCCTCGCCGACGATCTGCGGGTCGAGGATCCGCGAGCTGGAGTCGAGCGGGTCCACCGCGGGGTAGATGCCCTTCTCCGAGATCGGCCGCGACAGAACGGTCTGCGCGTCGAGGTGCGCGAACGCGTTGTGCGGGGCCGGGTCGGTGATGTCGTCCGCGGGGACGTAGATCGCCTGCATCGAGGTGATCGAGTGACCGCGGGTCGAGGTGATGCGCTCCTGGAGAACGCCCATCTCGTCGGCCAGGGTCGGCTGGTAACCCACCGCGGACGGCATGCGGCCGAGCAGGGTGGAGACCTCCGAACCGGCCTGGGTGAACCGGAAGATGTTGTCGATGAACAGGAGCACGTCCTGCTTCTGCACGTCACGGAAGTATTCCGCCATGGTGAGGGCGGAGAGCGCGACGCGCAGACGGGTGCCCGGGGGCTCGTCCATCTGGCCGAAGACGAGAGCGGTGTCCTTGAGGACGCCGGCCTCCTCCATCTCCAGCCAGAGGTCGTTGCCCTCACGGGTACGCTCGCCGACGCCCGCGAAGCACGAGGTTCCGGAGAACTTCAGCGCGACTCGGCGGATCATCTCCTGGATCAGAACGGTCTTGCCGACACCGGCGCCGCCGAACAGACCGATCTTCCCACCCTTCACGTACGGGGTGAGAAGGTCGATGACCTTGATGCCGGTGGGCAGCATCTCGGTGCGCGACTCAAGGGTGTCGAAGGCCGGGGAGGGGCGGTGGATGCCCCACTTCTCGGTGACCTGGAGGGAGGCGGTCGGCACGTCCAGGGACTCGCCGAGCGCGTTCCACACGTGGCCCTTGACGACGTCGCCGACCGGCACCGAGATCGGCGCGCCGGAGTCGGAGACCGCCGCGCCGCGGACCACGCCGTCGGTGGGCTGCATGGAGATGGCGCGGACCAGGTTGTCACCCAGGTGCTGGGCGACCTCCAGGGTCAGGGTCTTCGTCTCCCCACCGAGGACGACGTCGACGTTAAGGGCGTTGTAGATCTCGGGCATCGCCTCGACGGGGAACTCCACGTCGACGACGGGACCGGTGACCCGCGCGACGCGGCCCACGCCGGTCTCAACAGTCTGTGCAGTCATTTCACTCTTTCCCCGCTGCGGCGTCAGCCAGCGCGTTGGCGCCACCGACGATCTCGCTGATTTCCTGGGTGATCTCGGCCTGACGAGCCTGGTTCATCTGCTGGGTGAAGACCCGGATGAGCTCGTTGGCGTTGTCGGTCGCCGACTTCATGGCCCGGCGACGCGAGGCCTCCTCGGCGGCCGCCGACTGGAGCAGCGCGGTGAAGATGCGCGACTCCACATAACGTGGCAGCAGCGTGTCGAGCACGGCGCCGGCGCTGGGTTCGAACTCGAAGTAGGGCAGCGGCGTGTCCGGAGCCTCGGTGGTCTCCTCGACCTCCAGCGGCAGGATCCGCTTGACCACGACTTCCTGCGTCAGCATCGAGACGAACTGGGTGGAGACGATGTGGATCTCGTCCACCCCGTCCTCCGCCGAGAACGACTCGATCAGCGCGTCGGCGATCCCCTTGGCGTCGGCGTAGGCGGGCTTACGGGAGAATCCCGTCCACTGCCCGCCCATCGTGCGACCCCGGAAGCTGTGCCAGGCGACGCCCTTGCGGCCCGTCACGAAGGGCACGGGCTCGATGCCCTTGCCCCGCAGCAGGCTGCTGAGCGCCTCGGCCTCACGCAGGATGTTCGCGTTGAAGCCGCCGCAGAAGCCGCTGTCGCTGGTGACGACGAGCACCGCCGCCTTGGCCGGCTGTGCCTTCGCCACGGTCAGCGGGTGGTCGACGCTTGCGGTGTTGCTGACGACGCCCGTGACGGCGCGAGTGATCTCGCGCTCGTACGGCACCGCCGCCTGCATCCGCTGCTGAGCCCGCACGATGCGCGACGAAGCGATGAGCTCCTGGGCGCGCGTGATCTTCGCGGTGGACTTGACCGACTTGATCCGCCGCCGCAGCAGTCTTAGCTGGGCACCCATCGGCTACTTCTTCTCAGCCGTGCGGACGTGCTTGGTGATCTTCTCCTGGCCGACCTCTTCGGCACCGAGCGCCGCGACCGGCTCCTCGTTGACCAGCAGCTCGCCCGCCGAGGTCTCGAAGGTCTTCTTGAACTCGGTGATCGCGTCCTTGAGAGCCGTGACCGTGTCGTCCGACAGCTCCTTGGTCTCGCGGATGCCGTCGAAGATGCCCTTGTTCTCGCGGGCCAGGTAGTCGAGGAAGTCCGCCTCGAAGCGGCGGATGTCCTCGACCGGGACGTCGTCGAGCTCGCCGGTGGTGCCGGCCCAGATGGAGACGACCTCCCGCTCGACCGGGTAGGGGCTGTACTGGGGCTGCTTGAGCAGCTCGACCAGACGCTGCCCCCGCTCCAGCTGCGCCTTGGACGCGGCGTCCAGGTCGGAGGCGAAGGAGGCGAAGGCCTCCAGGTCGCGGTACTGCGACAGCGACAGACGCAGCGTTCCGGCGACCTTCCGCATCGCCTTGGTCTGGGCCGAGCCGCCGACGCGGGAGACCGAGACACCGACGTTGATCGCCGGGCGGACGCCGGCGTTGAACAGGTCGGTCTCGAGGAAGACCTGGCCGTCGGTGATGGAGATGACGTTGGTCGGGATGAACGCCGAGACGTCGTTGCCCTTGGTCTCGATGATCGGCAGACCCGTCATCGAGCCCGCGCCCATCTCGTCGGAGAGCTTCGCGCAGCGCTCCAGCAGACGCGAGTGGAGGTAGAAGACGTCGCCGGGGTAGGCCTCACGGCCCGGCGGGCGGCGCAGCAGCAGGGAGACCGCGCGGTAGGCGTCGGCCTGCTTGGTCAGGTCGTCGAAGACGATGAGGACGTGCTTGCCCTGGTACATCCAGTGCTGGCCGATGGCCGAGCCGGTGTAGGGGGCGAGATATTTGTAACCAGCCGGGTCGGACGCCGGAGCGGCGACGATGGTGGTGTATTCCAGCGCGCCCGCCTCTTCCAGGCGGCCCTTGATCTGGGCGATCGTCGAGCCCTTCTGGCCGACGGCGACGTAGACGCAGCGGACCTGCCTGCTGGGGTCGCCGGAGAGCCAGTTGTCCCGCTGGTTGAGGATGGTGTCCACGGCGATCGCGGTCTTGCCGGTGCCACGGTCACCGATGATCAGCTGGCGCTGGCCACGGCCGATCGCGGTCATGGCGTCGATCGCCTTGATGCCGGTGGCCAGGGGCTCCTTCACCGGCTGGCGCTGGACGACGGAGGGGGCCTGAACCTCGAGAGGGCGCAGGCCCTCGGACTCGATGGCGCCCTTGCCGTCCAGCGGGTTGCCCAGGGGGTCGACCACGCGGCCGAGGAAGTTGTCGCCGACCGGCACGGACAGGACCTCGCCCGTCCGGCGGACCGACTGGCCCTCCTCGATCTTGCTGAAGTCGCCCAGGATAACGACACCGATCTCCCGGACATCCAGGTTCAGTGCCAGACCACGCGTGCCGTCCTCGAACTCAAGCAGCTCGTTCGCCATCGCCGAGGGAAGGCCGGAGACATGGGCGATGCCGTCGCCGCAGTCGACGACGGTCCCGATCTCCTCGCGCGCGGCGCCTTCCGGCTCGTACGCCTGGACGAAGCGCTCAAGCGCGTCCCGGATCTCGTCCGGCCGGATCGTAAGCTCCGCCATCTCTCTTCAGTCTCCCTATTCGCCTAGCCGGCCAACCGGCGGCGGACTTCTTCGATTCGTCCCGCGATGGTGGTGTCGATGAGGTCGTCCCCGATCTGAACCGAGAACCCTCCGAGCACTCGCGGATCCACCTCGACGTTCAGATGAACGTCGCGGCCATACGAGGTGCGCAGCCACGTGGCGAGACGCCGCTTCTGCTCCTCGGAGAGCTCGACAGCGCTGCGCACCACCGCGACGAGGCGCTGCCGCTGGGCGGCGACCAGGCTGCCGAACTCCTCAAGTCCTCTGTCCAGGCTACGTCCTCGCGGATGCACCACGAGCTGCGTGACCAGACGGAGGGTGGCGGGGGCGACCTTGCCGCCGAGCAGGGAGCCGAGCAGCTCCTGCTTGGCCTGCAGGGGGGCGCCGGGATCGGTCAGGGACCGGTGCAGCTTCAGGTTCGAGGCGACGATGCGCCCGAACCTGAACAGCTCGTCCTCGACGTCGTCGAGCCTGCCCTGCGCCTCGGCCTCGGCCGCGGCGGCGATGACGCCGAGGCGCTCGAGCACGTCGGCCAGGTCGCCCGAGCGCGCCCACTTGGCGGACACGGCCGCGGTGACCGTCTCCAGCGCGGCGTTGCTGACCTTGCCCTCCAGCAGGGCCCGTACGGCTTGCGCCTTCTGGGCCACCGGGCGGGCGGGGTCGGACAGATTGCGGCGGAGCCCGTGCTCACGGTCGAACAGGTCGGCGACCGCGAAGAGCTCGTCGGCCAGCGAGCCGAGGTCCGCGCTTCCCGCAACGGCGTTGAAGCGCTCTTCGACCTCGGCCAGCGAAGCCCTGCTCAGACCTCTCAGCATCAGCGGACCGCCGCGCTGCTCGACTCGAGCTCCTCAAGGAACCGGTCGACGGTGCGGCGCTGGCGCGCCTCGTCCTCGAGGGACTCACCGACGATGCGGCCGGCCAGGTCCGTCGACAGACGGCCGATCTCGGAGCGGAGCTGGGCGAACGCCTGCTGGCGGTCGGCCTCGATCTGGGCGTGGGCCGCCTCGACGAGACGGCGGGCCTCGGCCTGCGCCTCCTCGCGGAGCTCCGCCTTGATCTGCGCGCCCTGCTCGCGAGCCTCTTCACGCAGGCGGGAAGCCTCGTGACGAGCCTCGGAGAGCTGGTCCTTGTACTGCTTGAGCAGCGCCTGGGCCTCGGCCTGCGCGTCCTGCGCCTTCTGGATCCCGCCTTCGATGGCCTCGGTCCGCTCGACCAGGGTCTTCTGGATGCGCGGGGTGAGGATCTTACCGACGACGACGAGGACGACGAGGAACGCGAAGACGCCGACGACCAGCTCGTAGGTGTGTGGGATGAGGGGGTTGCCCCCCTCCTCCGCTGCCAGGAGTGAAGCTGCCTGAATCATGTGTGCAGCCTTCCGTCAGGTTTGGTGCGTCTTAGCGGAACATGAACGGCGCGACGAGGCCGATCAGGGCCAGGGCCTCGGTCAGAACGAAGCCGAGCAGCATGTTCTGGCGGATCAGGCCGTAGGCCTCGGGCTGGCGGGCGATGGCCTGCACACCCTGACCGAAGATGATGCCGACGCCGATGCCGGGGCCGATGGCGGCGAGACCGTAGCCGATCGAGCCGAGAGCGTTGAGGGAGCCGGTGACCTCAGCGAGGACGGACATTCCTGTATTCCTTTACGGTCGGCCGGTGGGACGTCCCACCGGTCTGGACTATTCGAGGTTGGTCTTAGTGCTCGGCGTGGAGCGAGTTGCCGATGTACATCGCGGCGAGCATCGAGAAGAGGAACGCCTGCAGGAACTGGATGAACATCTCGAAGCCGGTCATGGCGATCGTCATGATGACGCCGACCACGCCGAGCGGGGCGCCCAGCGGTGTGAGCTTCTCGAAGAGGAACCAGAAGCCGACGAGGCTGAAGAACGCGAGGATGATGTGACCGGCGAACATGTTGGCGAACAGTCGCACCGCGTGGGTGAAGGGCGCGATGATCATGTTCGAGAGGAACTCGATCGGGGCCAGCAGCACGTAGATCGGCTTGGGCAGACCCGGCGGGAACATCATGTTCTTGAAGTAGCCGACCGCGCCCTGGTGCTTGATGCCCAGGTAGACCTTGAGGACGTAGATGCTGACCGCCAGCACGATCGGGAAGGCGATGTGCGAGGCGACCGGGAACTGCAGGACGGGCACGACGCCCATCAGGTTCCAGATCCAGACCATGAAGAAGATGCTGAGCAACAGGCCCATCCACCGGTCGGCGTCCTTGCCGAGGAACGGCCGGGCGACCTGGTCGCGGACGAACATGTAGCCCATCTCGGCGACGTTCTGGACGCCCCGGGGCACGATCTTCGGGTTGGCGAACGCGGACCAGCAGAAGGCCACGACGATGAGCGTGCTCAGGAGCGCCAGCAGCACCGGCTTCGTGAACCAGTCGACGCCGGCAATGATCGGGGGGGAGTCGAAGAGTTCGAGGCCCGGAGGCGTGAACTCGTCCCCGGAAGCGAGGAGCGTCAGCGTGCTCACGCGGCGTTCCCTTCAGCGTGGTAGTGGATCGAAATGGCTTCGTCAGCGAAGCGACCGCCGCCGAAGGCTAGCGACCGTACTTCCGGTAGACCAGGTAGACGGCGAGAGCGACTCCGAGGATCAATCCGATCGGGGTGAAGGCGACCACGCCAGTCCATTTGGACAGCAACCAGCCCGCACCGCCGTACAGAAGCATCCCGGAAAGCAGATAGCTGGGGATCGACCAGGCGGCGCTGGCGAAGTCGCGGCCGTCGTCCTCGGGCCGGATTTTCTTTTCGCTCATCGCGGGCATGACGATAGCAGCCACGACGAGGACTAGTCATATCGGGCCCGGTCATCCCGGCGAGCGAGATACTACGCCTCATCGGGAATCACCTCGACCCAGGGGTCTTGCCGTCGGGGTCGACGTAGAGCATCTTGAGCTTCATGAAGCCCCGCATCTCGCCGACGGTCCAGGCGACGGTGCACGCGACGGCGCCCCAGCCGAAGGCCCTGGGCTCGAACACGGTGACGTCCTCGAACGCCTTCAGCAGGCCCATGACGATGATGATCTTCACCACGTAACCCACGACGGCGGCCGTCATCATCGCCATGGGCGAGACGCGGCTGGCGTAGGAGACCGCGACGATGCCGAGGGTGAAGAAGGCGCAGACGACCAGGGCCCCGATCGCCGCACCCAGCGCCCCCTTGCCTCCGGCCACGAGGGCGGCGACGACGACCACGACGAGGCCCACCAGCAGTGTGGGTATGGCCGCCCCCTTCAGGAGGCGTACGTCGTTGGCCTGCATCGGCACTCCAAGTAACTGTTATCAAGCGAGCGATTGCTACCTTGCAGGGCTCATCCTGTTGAGCGGCTGCTAGTGAAAGCTATCACAAGCTCACGGAAGAGCGCCTTTACCTGCCGTTTCAAGTAAACGATCAAGAGGTTTCCGGGAGGTGTTCAACGCAGCGTCTCAGGGGTTGAGAAACCCGGGCTGGGAGCGGTAAGTGACAGGTCAGGCAGCACGGAGCGGACCGCGGTGTCGTCGTCGGCCGCGGCCGACCGGGGGCCGGACGGCTCCGGCGGGAGCGGACGGGCCTGCTCCTGGGCCGGCCCCCCGCCGGGACGGATGTGCCGCCCGCCGGCGTGGACCCCGCCGCCGCCGTTGCCGCCCTTGCGGGCCCGCCAGCGCGGCAGCGCCATCATCACCAGCACGCCCACCGCCAGCAGCACGGTGAGCGGGAACAGCACGAGCGGGACGCCCTCGACGGACATCGCCACGACCGCGAAGGCGAACAGGAACGTCCAGGTGTACATGATCAGCACGCTGCGCCGGTGCGAGTGGCCGATGTCCAGCAGCCGGTGGTGCAGGTGGCCCCGGTCGGGGGCGAACGGCGACAGGCCGTTGGAGGTGCGCCGGACCACCGCCATGATCAGGTCCAGCAGCGGCAGCACCAGGATGGCGACCGGCACCAGCATCGGCAGGATCACCGGGAAGCGGTTGATGCTGGTCGAGTCGAGCGGCGTGATGGTGATCATCGTGGACGCGAGGACCAGGCCGATCAGCATCGCCCCGGTGTCGCCCATGAAGATCTTCGCCGGGTGGAAGTTGTGCGGCAGGAAGCCGAGGCATATGCCGATGAGCACCGAGGCGATCGCCGCCGTGACGTTGATGCTGGTGTCGGCGTAGTCCTTGGACAGGACGATGGAGTAGGTCCAGGTGGCCATGGCGGCGATGCCGACGATCCCGGCCGCCAGGCCGTCCAGCCCGTCGACGAAGTTGACCGCGTTGATCATGACGACCACGACCAGGATCGTGATCAGCGGGCTCAGTGTGGAGTCGAGGATGACCTGGCCGCCCAGCGAGCTGGGCAGCGGGAGCCACGGCAGGCTGACGTCGAAGGCGACCAGGACGCCCGCGGCGCCGACCTGCCCGGCGAGCTTGATGAGGGCGTCCATCCCCCACCAGTCGTCCAGGAAACCGGTCAGGGTGATCAGGCCGCCCGCCGCGATCAGCGCGATCACGGTCTTGCCCTCGGCCAGCCTGCCCCCGGCGTAGGGTAACTGGCTGGCGATCAACAGGCCGGCGACGAGCCCGCCGTACATGGCCAGACCGCCGAGTCTGGGCGTCGGGGTGGTGTGCACATCACGGTCACGGACCTCTGGCATCGCACCGATGCGGATGGCGAACACGCGGATCAGCGGGACCAGGAGATAAGTCACCGCCGCCGCCACCAGCGCCATGAGTAGGTATTCGCGCACGGACCTAGTTTCGCGGATAGTCCGGCCAGCTGTGACCGGAAAACGACACAGAACAGCTCATAGTTCGCTGGGATATATCTGATGGATCTCCGTCAGCGCCGTCACCCGCTGCCGGATCTCTCCCACTGCGTCAGGGTCTCGGATGACCTGCGCCACCATCGAGGCCACTTCCTTCATCTGCTCGGGCCCCATCCCCTGCGTCGTGACGCAGGGGGTGCCGACCCGGATGCCGGAGGTCACCGTGGGCGGCTCGGGGTCGTAGGGGATCGCGTTGCGGTTCAGCGTGATCCCCGCGGCGGTGCACCGCTGCTCGGCCACCGCGCCGGTGACCCCCATGTCGCGCAGGTCGATCAGGGCCAGATGGCTGTCGGTGCCGCCGGAGACCGGCCGCATGCCCTCGGCGGCCAGCGCGTCGGCCAGCACCTGGGCGTTCACCACCACCTGGCGCGCGTAGTCGGCGAACTCCGGCTGGAGCGCCTCGCCGAACGCCACCGCCTTGGCCGCCACCGCGTGCATCAGCGGGCCTCCCTGGATGAACGGGAAGACCGCCCGGTCGATCTTGGCGGCCAGCTCCCCCGTGCACATGATGCCGCCGCCCCTCGGACCGCGCAGCGCCTTGTGCGTGGTGAAGGTGACCACGTCGGCGTACGGCACGGCCGACGGCAGCGCGCCCCCGGCCATCAGGCCGATGGTGTGGGCGACGTCGGCCAGCAGCCAGGCGCCGACCTCGTCCGCGATCCCCCGGAAGGCGGCGAAGTCGATCTCCCGCGAGTAGGCCGTGGCGCCACAGATGATCATCTTGGGCTGGTGCCGCAGCGCCAGCTCCCTGACCTCGTCGTAGTCGATCAGCTCGGTGTCCCGGCGCACACCGTAGGCGACGACGTCGAACCACCGGCCGGAGAAGTTGACCCGGGAGCCGTGGGTGAGGTGGCCGCCGTGTGACAGTTCCATGGCCAGCACCGTGTCGCCCGGCTGGAGCAGCGCGGCGTAGGCGGCCAGGTTGGCCGAGGCGCCCGAGTGGGGCTGGACGTTGACGTGGTCGGCGCCGAACAGCAGCTTGGCCCGGTCGATCGCGAGCCGCTCGGCCCGGTCGACGACCTCGCAGCCGGCGTAGTAGCGCCTGCCGGGATATCCCTCGGCGTATTTGTTGGTGAGCGTCGATCCGAGCGCGGCGAGCACGGCGGGCGAGGCGAAGTTCTCGCTCGCGATGAGCTGGATGCCGCCTCGGAGCCGGTCGAGCTCGTCGAGGAGCACGCGCGCGACCTCTGGGTCCCGCCTGTGCAGGAGCCCGAAGTCGGGCCCGTAGTACGGCTCTGCGCCCATGGTTCACATCCCGGGGATGACGACTCAACCCACTTTAAGCCCGGACGCCCCCGCTTTCCGAGGCCAGGGGCGCGCCATCACCGGAACGCGCCGTCACGAGAACGCGTGCGGGGCCCCGGCGTTGGCGGGCACCCACCTCGGGGTGTCGGCCGCCTGGTCGCTGATCGAGGTGAGGATCGCCTGCCGGTAGAGGCCGAGGCGGGTGCGCCACTCGGCCATCTCCTTCACGTAGCGTCCCGACACCGGGGCGTCCCAGACGTCTCGGCTCCTGGCCAGCTGGTAGGCCCTGTCGAGGCTGGCCGCCAGGTCGTCGAGGGCGGGCAGCACCTGCCGCCACATCGTGACCAGCCGCTGGTAGTCGGGGTTGAACTCCCACGAGGTGGCCCTGTCGGGGGAGGGCAGGCCGAGACTCCCCGAGGCGGGCGGGGTCTCTCCCGGCTGCAGCGGCTGCGGTGCTGGTGGATCCACGAACATCACAGGCTCCTCACGCTCACTGCCCGCCCGACCGTCCGCCGGGTGGCGGGATCGGCCGCAGCGGGTCTCCCGGATCCACGTCGCCCGCCGGGCCGTCCGGCCCGACGTCCATGGGCGCCCACGCGCCCTCGCCCCACGTCTCGCCGTCGGGCACCCGAACGCTCGGCATGTCCACCGGCTCGACGCCGCGCGCGTTGTCGGCCAGCGTCTTGAGCGCCTCGGCGCTCGGCGGGTCCGCCTGGACCGAGACCACGTCGCCGTCGGCCTGCCACGCGGCCGCCTCGCCGACGGCGGGCCGTGTCTCCGCGCCCCCGGGGGCGTGCCCGGCCGACCGGGTGCCGCTCTCCTGCCCGTCCGGCGGCTGGAACGCCGGGCCGGGGTCGGCCGTGTCGGGGACGGGGACGCCGGAGTCGGTCCACGGCGGCGCCGTGCGGGGCTCGATCCGGTCGGGCCGGGCGGCGGTGTCGGAGCCGCCGTCGGCGCCGGGCATCTCCAGCGGCGGGATGTCCTCGATGTTCTTCAGCAGCTCGGCGACCTCCGCCGCCGTGGGCGAGTCGAGGGGGACCTGGAGGACCGGCACGCCGTCCACCGCCACGACCCTCGGCTTCATGTCGCCGCGCTGGTCGATGTCGTCGGGGTGGTCCTTCCGCGCGGTGTCCAGGATGTCGCCGTCGGAGGCGGAGCCCCCGTCCCGCGGAGAGGTCTCATCACCCTTCGAACCCGTGCCGTCCTTGGAATCAGAACCGGCACCGTCCTGCGAACCCACACCCGGACCGTCATCGGTGACATTCTCCACCGGAGGATCAAAACCCTCCCCCGACCCGTCAGGAACAGACCCCCCATCCCGCGGAGAGGTCTCATCACCCTTCGAACCGGTGTCGGGCTTGAGGTCGGAGCCGCTGTCGGAGACGTTCTCCAGCCGGGGGTCGTAGACGTTCACCTTGCGGGAACCGTCGTCGTCCCCGGACCTGTCGGAGGTGGGCCCCCCGTGCCGGGGAGAGGTCTCATCGCCCTTGGAACCGGTGCCGTCCTTGGAGTCTGAGCCGGTGTCGCGGGATGAGGGCTCCTCACCCTTGGAGCCGGTGTCCCGGGGGGACGACTCCTCACCCTTGGAGTCGCCCTTGTGACCGGTGTCCCGGGGGGACGACTCCTCACCCTTGGAGCCGGTGTCGGGCTTGGGATCGGGCCTGGAGTCCGGCTCCGAGCCGTCCTTAGGCCGGTCGGCCTGGGGGTGCTCGCGCGCCGGCGGCCCCTCGTCGCCCCTGGGGACGGCAGGCTTCAGATCCTCGGCCTTCGGCGTCGCCGGCCGGGGCTCGGACTTCCCGTCCGTCCCGGAGCCCGGGTCGGCGGTCTTCGGCTCCCCGGCCCTCGGCTCGGCCGCGGGCGCCGCCTCCTGCTTGATCTTCTTCTCCAGCAACGCCACCCGGGCGGAGACGTCGCGGACCATCACCTCGCACGCGTCGGCGACCTGCGACGGACGGTGGGCCGACTGCGAGGAGAGCCCCGCCCCGCTCATCAGCTGGGTGACCCGGCCCTCGGCGTCACGCATCCGCGTGACCGCCTGCTTGACCTCGGACAGCAGATCACGGACCAGCTCGGGGTCCATTCCGTCGAACTTGCCCATGGGCGTCTCCCGGAAGTGTCGGCGCACTTCACGGTACCGGGGAGACAGCCCGGCGTCACGATGATAATCAGACGGCATCGATCACGGCATAAGCCGTGGACCGACCGGTCAGTCGTCGGCCTCCGGGCCCGCGTCCGTGGCCACGTAGCCGATCACGCCGCGCAGCTTCTCCACCGGGACGGCCCCCCGGCGCAGCAGCCTGGGGACCGCCGTGGTCAGGTCGAGGATCGTGGAGGGGACGTTGTCGGGGCACGGGCCGCCGTCGAGATAGACCGCCACCGAGTCGCCGAGCTGCTTTTCGGCGTCGGCCGCCGTGGTGGCGGCGGGGGCGCCGGAGCGGTTGGCGCTGGAGACGGCCATCGGCCCGGTCTCCTTGAGCAGCTCCAGGGCGACCGGGTGCAGGGGCATCCGGATCGCGACGGTGCCCTTGCTGTCGCCCAGGTCCCACGACAGCGACCGGTTGGCGCGGCAGATCAGCGTCAGCGGGCCGGGCCAGAAGGAGTCGACGAGGTCCTGGCCGTAGGGACCGAGGTTCTCCACGAGGGCGTTGGCGGCGCGCACGGTGCCGACCAGCACGGGCACCGGCATGTCCCGGCCGCGCCCCTTGGCCTCCAGCAGGGAGGTGACGGCGGCCGGGGTGAAGGCGTCGGCGCCGATGCCGTAGACGGTGTCGGTCGGCAGCACCACGAGCTCGCCCCGCCGTACGGCCGAGGCCGCGTCGGTCAGGCCGTCGGCCCGCTGCGCGGCGTCCATGCAGTCATACTGTCGGCTCACTGTGCCTCCTCACCTGGCGGCTCGTCATCAGTGAGCCGAAGCTGCTGCGTTCACGTGCTCGCCCGCCCACGCCGTGCCATCCTATTCCTGACCGAAACGGGCGGTGACAAAGCGGTCCCGGCGGGTGAGGTCCTGGCGGCTGCGGACGTCACGCCAGCCGTTGTCCTCGGAGAAGATCAGATAGACCGGGGTGCCCTGCTGGTCGGCGTGCTCCACGGCGACGAACCCGCCGGGCCGCAGCAGCCGCCTGGCGGTCCGTTCCACCGCCCTGACCTCGTCGAGACCGTCGCTGCCCGAGCCGTACAGTGCCCGGTGCGGGTCGTAGTCGCGCACCTCGGGGTCGCGGGGGATCGCGCCCGGCGGGATGTAGGGCGGGTTGGAGATGACCAGGTCCACCTGGCCGTCGAGCTCGGACAGGGCGTCGGCCAGGTCCTCCGGGTGCAGGTGGACCCGGCCCTGGCCGTGCTCCAGGATGTTGCGCTTGGCCCAGCGGTAGGCGTCGGGGTCGACCTCGACCGCGTGCACCGTGGCGAGCGCGATCTCCTGGGCGATGGACAGCGCGATGGCGCCGGAGCCGGTGCCGAGGTCCACGACCACCGGCGAGGCGACGTCCATCTCCCTCAGCCGCTCGATGGCCCATCCGGCCACGACCTCGGTCTCCGGGCGCGGCACGAACACGCCCGGCCCGACCTCCAGGGAGAGATAGCGGAAGTAGGCGCGCCCGGTGATGTGCTGGAGCGGTTCGCGGGCCTCACGCCGGGCGACGCCCTCCCAGAAGAGCGCGTCGAAGTCCGCGTCTGTCACGTTGTGCAGCTCGCTGCGCCGTACACCGTGGACATATGCCGCGATCTCCTCGGCGTCGGTGCGTGGCGACGGCACACCTGCCTCGGCGAGCCGGGCGGTGGCGAGGGCGATCTCGTCCAGCAGAAAGGTCATGGGCGCGTTCTATGAGTGGGCGGCGAGCTTCTCCGCCATCTCGGCGTCAAGCAGGGACTGGATGACGGCCGTGAGGTCACCGTCCAGAACCTGATCAAGGTTGTAGGCCTTGAAGCCGACACGGTGGTCGGAGATGCGGTTCTCGGGGAAGTTGTAGGTGCGGATGCGCTCGGAGCGGTCGACCGTCCGGATCTGGGACTTGCGCTCGGCCATCGCGGCGGCGTTGGCCTCCTCCTCGGCGATGGCCTGCAGCCGGGCCCGGAGGATGCGCATGGCCGACTCCTTGTTCTGGAGCTGGCTCTTCTCGTTCTGGCAGGAGGCGACCACGCCGGTCGGGATGTGCGTGATCCGCACCGCCGAGTCGGTGGTGTTGACGCTCTGCCCGCCGGGGCCGCTGGAGCGGTAGACGTCGATGCGCAGGTCGTTCGGGTCGATCTGGACGTCGACCTCCTCGGCCTCCGGATAGACCAGGACGCCCGCCGCGCTGGTGTGGATGCGGCCCTGCGACTCGGTGACCGGCACCCGCTGGACGCGGTGCACGCCGCCCTCGAACTTCAGCTTCGACCAGACGCCCTCGTCGCCCCTGGCCTTCAGGGCGACCGTGACGTCCTTGTAGCCGCCCAGGTCGGAGTGGGTGGCGTCGATGAGCTCGGTCTTCCAGCCGATCCGCTCGGCGTAGCGCAGGTACATCCGCAGGAGGTCGCCGGCGAACAGCGCCGACTCCTCGCCGCCCTCGCCCGCCTTGATCTCCATGATGATGTCCTTGTCATCGTTGGGATCACGCGGGACGAGCAGGTGCCTGAGCTTGTCCTCCAGCTCGGGGACGCGCCCTTCGAGCTCTCTGGCCTCCTCGGCGAAGGCCTCGTCCTCGGCCGCCAGCTCCTTGGCCGTGGCCAGGTCGTCGCGGACGCCTTCGAGCTCCCGATGGGTGTTGACGATCGGGGTCAGCTCGGCGTAGCGCCTGCCGAAGGTGCGTGCCTGCGTCGGGTTGGCGTGCACGGCGGGGTCGGCGAGCTTGAGTTCCAGCTCGGCGTACTCACTGAGCAGCTCGTCGAGATTCACCGTGCGTCCTTCCTGAAAAGCCCTTCCGAGCCTGCCTAATCACCACGAACGCCGACCCGGGTGCCCCCTCGGAGAACGCGGGGGTGGTTCCGGGCCGGCGTCGAGTGTGGGCTACTGGCCCGTGGTCTTCTTGCCGAAGCGCTTCTCGAAGCGCGCCACCCGGCCGCCGGTGTCCAGGATCTTCTGCTTGCCCGTGTAGAACGGGTGGCAGGCCGAGCACACGTCGGCGTGGATCACGCCGCTCTTGGCGGTGCTGCGCGTGGTGAAGGAGTTACCACAGGTGCAGGTCACCTCGGTGGTCACGTACTCCGGGTGAATGTCGGGCTTCATGGCTTCAGTCCTCTCCAGGGCGCGGTCGCCGGGTCGCCACTGTCTCTCGCCTGTCAGGCTTGCGCGCGGTGTGCACACTGAGGTGCGCGCGGGCGGGAACCGGAACCGCTGCGGTTCGGCTACCAGTGTGCCAGATGCTCCAACCACCCCAGGCCACAAGACATTCCCCGCGCGCATGGCCCGCGTTTGTGGACAGGTCACAACGGCCCCACCGGCTCCAGTGCTCAAATCGTAATTTTACCGAATATTTACCTCGTCCAGAGGGCGGGCAAGGTCCGCCCGTACGGCACCGGCCGTGTCGGCGGCCAGGACACATGGGGACGGTTTCCGACGGTGGACACCGCCGGGCGCCGTCTCATCTGCCCAGGTAGGCCAGGACGGCGAGGACCCGGCGGTGGTCGTCGGAGGCGGGTTCGAGGCCGAGCTTGGAGAAGATGCCGGAGATGTGCTTCTCCACCGCGCCGTCGGTGACCGCCAGCCGCGCGGCGACCGCCGCGTTGGAGCGGCCCTCGGCCATCAGGGCCAGGACCTCCCGTTCCCTGGTGGTCAGGGACTCCAGCGGATCGTCCCGGCGGTGGCGGCTCAGCAGTTGCGCGATCACTTCGGGATCGATGACCGTCCCCCCGGCCGCCACCCGGCGCACCGCGTCGAGGAACTCCGACACGTCGGCGATCCGCTCCTTGAGCAGGTAGCCGACCCCCGCGGCGCCCCCGCCGATCAGCTCGGTGGCGTACTGCTGCTCGACATACTGCGACAGCACCAGGATCGGCAGCCCCGGCCGCCGGGACCTGGCCTCCAGGGCGGCGCGCAGCCCCTCGTCGGTGTGGCTCGGCGGCATCCGCACGTCCACGACCGCCAGGTCGGGAGCGTGCTCGGCCACCGCGGTCACCAGGCCGGGGCCGTCCCCCGCCACCCCGACGGTCTCGATCCCGCCGTCGGCCAGCAACCGGGCGAGCCCCTCACGCAACAGCACCGAGTCTTCGGCGATCACCACCCGCATGGGCTCAAGTTTTCACCACTCGCAGGGCAGTTCGGCGCGGATCAGCGTGGGACCGCCGAGCGGGCTGTCCACGCTCAGCGTGCCGTCGATGGTCGCGGCCCGGTCCGCCAGCCCCGCGAGGCCGCCTCCGGCGCGCGGCACCGCGGCGCCGACCCCGTTGTCGTGCACCTCGACCACCACCCGCTGGCCCCGCCGGCTGACCCGGATCGACGCCTCGGTCGCCTCGGAGTGCTTGACCATGTTGGTCAGGGACTCGGCCACGATGAAGTAGGCGATGCTCTCCACGGCGGCCGGAGGGCGGTGGGAGACCTCCACCGACAGGTCCACCCGTACGGGCGCCCGGGCCGCGAGCGAGGACAGCGCCGCGTCCAGCCCCCGGTCGGTGAGGATCGCCGGGTGGATGCCCCGGGCGAGATCGCGCAGCTCGGCGATCGCCGCCTTGGTGCCGGCGTGGGCCTGGGCGATGAGCTCCCGGGCGCCCTGCGGGTCGGAGTCCAGCCTGGCCTGGGCCCGGCCCAGGTCGATGGCGACCGACAGCAGCCGCTGCTGGGCGCCGTCGTGCAGGTCGCGTTCGATCCTGCGCCGTTCGGCCTCGGCCGCGTCGACCCCGCGTGCCCGGCTGGCCCGCAGGTGGGCCGCCCTGGCGGCCAGCAGGTTCTTCTCCCCCGCGCCCAGCAGCGCGAGACCGAGCATCCCGTGCAGCCAGGCCATCCCCCGCGTCGCGTAGAGCGCGACGAGGAAGATCCCCAGCCCGGCGGGCACGCACAGCAGCGCCTCCGGCACGGTGCCGACCTGCACCCCGTCGGTGATCGTCAGCGGGCCGCCGGCGAGCAGCAGGGCCGTGGGCGCGACGATCAGGCCGAGTGCCAGCGACCACAGGACCGCCGAGACGACGAACTCCACGATCCCCACCGGCACCAACAGCACCAGATAGAGGAGGTCCTTCCAGGTGGCCGGGTCGACGAACACGTCCTTCCAGCGCAGGAACAGGTTGTCGCGCCGGGAGGGGCGGTAGGGGTCGCGGATCGTGACGCCGAAGGCCAGGCCGAGCAGCCTGCGCTCCAGCATCGCCGCACCGCGCCAGGCGAACATGGTCAGCGCGGCCAGCGGCACCCCCGCCCACACGACCACCAGGCTGAGCGAGAGCGGGATCGCCGACGCCAGGAAGGCGGCGCAGGTGATGCCGTAGAACATGCTCACCAGCAGGTACGGCACGGCGCGCCAGGTCATCGGGTCGACGATCATCCCGAGCGGCCCGTTCGGCCCCAGCGGCACCCGCCGGCACAACGGCGTGCGCGCCACCGGTCCGCCCACCGCCGTCTCGGCCGTCATACGCCCCCCTCTGGCTCCGTGCGCTGCGATCACGGTCCGCGCCCGGGCCCGCCGGGGCCGGGGCGCGGTGAAATGCCCGCCGGTCCCCGGGGCGCGGTGAGGTGGGGCGGGCGGACGTCCTGAAGCATGGATATCCCGAAGAGTGCGCCCGCACAAGGGCCCGGAGACGACAGACGCCCCGGCCGTGGGGCCGGGGCGTGAGCCGTACAGCGAGGTGATCAGTCGCGGTCGGAGCTGACCGTCGTCTTCTGGACCTGGAGGAGGAACTCCGCGTTGGACTTGGTCTCCCTCATCTTCTCCAGGAGCAGCTCCAGTGCCTGCTGCATGTCCAGGGCGTGGAGCACCCGGCGCAGCTTCCAGACGATCTGCAGCTCGTCCTTCGACATGAGGATCTCTTCCTTGCGGGTGCTGGACGCGTCGACGTCCACCGCCGGGAAGATGCGCTTGTCGGCCAGGGAGCGGTTGAGCTTGAGCTCCATGTTGCCGGTGCCCTTGAACTCCTCGAAGATGACCTCGTCCATCTTCGAGCCGGTCTCGACCAGCGCGGTGGCGAGGATCGTCAGCGAGCCGCCGTTCTCGATGTTGCGGGCGGCGCCGAAGAAGCGCTTGGGCGGGTAGAGCGCCGTGGAGTCGACACCACCCGACAGGATGCGGCCGGAGGCCGGGGCCGCCAGGTTGTAGGCCCGGCCCAGACGGGTGATCGAGTCGAGCAGCACGACCACGTCGTGGCCCAGCTCCACCAGACGCTTGGCGCGCTCGATGGCGAGCTCGGCGACCGTGGTGTGGTCCTCGGCGGGGCGGTCGAAGGTCGAGTGGATGACCTCGCCCTTGACCGAGCGCTGCATGTCGGTGACCTCTTCCGGACGCTCGTCCACGAGGACGACCATCAGGTGGCACTCGGGACTGTTGCGCGTGATCGCGTTGGCGATCGCCTGGAGCACCATCGTCTTACCGGCCTTGGGCGGGGAGACGATGAGGCCGCGCTGGCCCTTGCCGATCGGCGAGACGAGGTCGATGATCCGCGTGCTCAGGACGTTGGGCTCGGTCTCCAGGCGGAGCCGCTCCTGCGGGTACAGCGGCGTGAGCTTGTTGAAGTCGGGCCGCTGCCGCGCCTGCTCCGGGTCCATGCCGTTGACCGTGTCGAGGCGGACGAGCGCGTTGAACTTCTCGCGGCGCTCGCCGTCGCGGGGCTGGCGGACGGCGCCGGTGACGACGTCGCCCTTGCGCAGGCCGTTGCGGCGGATCTGGGCCAGGGAGACGTAGACGTCGTTGGAGCCGGGCAGGTAGCCGCTGGTCCGCACGAACGCGTAGTTGTCGAGGATGTCCAGGATGCCGGCGATCGGGATCAGGACGTCGTCGTCGCCGACCACGGGCTCGTTGCTGTCGAAGCGGTCACGGCCACGGCGGTTGCGCTCCCGGAACCGGCCGCGGCGGCCGCGGCGGTCGTCGTCGTCGCCGACGCCGTGCTGGTCGCCGCGGTCCTGCGGGCCACGGTTCTGCGGGCCGCGGTCACCGCGGTCGCCCCGCTCGGCGCGCTCGCCCCGCTCGGCGCGGTCGTTCACTCGGTCGTTGCGCTCGCCGCGGTCGTTACGCTCGCCGCGCTCGCCGCGGTCGTTACGCTCGCCGCGGTCGTTACGCTCGCCGCGGTCGCCGCGCTCACCGCGGCTCTGGCCCGCGTCGGCGGCGCGCTGGTCGCCACGGCCGTCGCCGCGCTCACGGCGGTCGCCGGTGCGCTCGCCACGGTCGCTGTTGCGACTGCGGCGGTCGCCGCGCTCCCGACGGCTCTCGCCACGCTCGGGACGGCTGTCGGCCTGAACGGCCTCGGCCTGCTGCTCCACCACGGGAGCGGCCGCGGCCACGGCCACGGGCTCGGGCGCGGCGGGCGCCTGCTCGGCCACGGGCTCGGCGGCGACGGCCGGACGGGAACGTTCCCTGCGGCTGCGGGCCGGGCGCTCGGCGACCGGCTCGGCCGCGACGGCGGGAGCCGGCGGAGTCTCCTTGACAGCGGCGGCGGGAGCAGGGGCGCTCTCGGGTGATACGCCCTGCTTCTCCTGGATGGCCGCGATGAGCTGGCTCTTGCGCATCCGCCCGGTCCCGCTGATGCCAAGCCCGGAGGCCATGGCCTGCAGCTCAGGCAGCACCATGGCGGACAGGCCGGTGCCGGAGCGACGGCGCGGCCGGGCCGCGGCGCGGGTGGGGGTGTCGCCGGCCGCCGGCGGCGCGCCGGCGGCGTCGGAGAGGAGTTCGGTGGTGTCGCTCACTAATGGGTCCTTCCCAGGGGTCGGGCGTGGCCACGATCAGCCAATCGTCCCGGTGGTGCGATCAACCCGGTGGGACAGACCGGGTCGGGTTGCACGTTGCGATCCTCGACGGCCCGTGAGGACCGCCGCCACTGTCGGAGAAGGGCACATCCATGCCGTCACCATCGAGATTCGCCGACGGTGGGGCTTGGAGGACACCCCCCGGATTGCTACCGGCAACCAGATGTCGAGGTAATTCGAACGCGCGTGTCCCCTCAGACGCCGCCTCTCGTTACCCCAACCGAATGTGGAGCATTCGGAGGGGACGGATTCGGGGAGGCCACTGCGGCGCTCACGCCCCACGGAGTGGGACATGATGCAGCGATGTGTGGCTGACAAGCACGCACCCAACAAGGGGGCACCTGGTGCGGCTACCAGCCTAACATCACCAGCGCACACAGCTATTCCCTGAAGGTCGAAGAGGCATCAGCGTGTCTCGGGAGAGCCAACGCAGGCACCGCGGGTTTCGACATCCAGTGGCTGGATGTGCCAATCAGTACCCACTTCCGGTGCGATCAAATCCTGCGTATCCACTGTCGAAAACGCAAGAATTGTGGGGCCCGCTCCCGAGACGACCGTAGGGACGCCGAGCCCGCGCAGACGTTGTACCAGATCCACGCTCTGCGGCATCGCAGGCGCGCGGTAGTTCTGGTGCAGCCGATCTTCGGTGGCGGCCAGCAGGAGTTCCCGCTCCGGCCGGCCGGTCAGCGCCGCGATCAGCAGCGCGGCCCGTCCGGCGTTCGCGGACGCGTCGGCGTGCGGCACGTCCTTGGGGAGCAGCCCCCGGGCGACCTCTGTGGACAGCCGGTGCCTGGGGATGATGGCCACGGGCCGGATGTCGGCGTGTGGGATCAGCTTCACCATATGCGGTGCGTCCGACTGGTCCGTCCACGCGATGGTCAGCCCGCCCGCCAGGCACGGGGCCACGTTGTCGGGGTGCCCCTCGATCTCGGTGGCCAGCGCGAAGACGTCGTCGTCGGTGAAGCGGGCGGCCGCCTCCGGACGGCCGGGGACGGCCCCCTCCGGGCCGGGCACGGCCGGGTAGGGCGTGCCGGCCAGCGCCCGCGCGGCGAGGATGCCCGCGCAGGTCGCCGCCGAGGAGGAGCCCAGCCCCCGGGCGTGCGGGATGCGGTTGAGGCAGCGCAGCCGGATGCCGCGCGGCTGCGGCAGGCCCATCCGGTCGAAGGTCGTGCGCATCGTCTTGACGATGAGATGGCCCTCGCCCAGATCGAGCTCGCCCTCCCCCTCGCCCTCGACCACGATGGCGACGCTCCGGGACCCGGGGCCGCCCGGGGGCTCCACCAGGCTGACCTCGACCTCGTCGTAGAGGCCGAGGGCCAGCCCCAGGGCGTCGAACCCGGGGCCGAGGTTGGCTGACGTCGCCGGGACCCGGACGACGACCCTGCTGCTGTCGGTCATCGAAATTCTGGGGCGCAGGCCCCTGGCTTGGCCATAGGGAGGGAGCCCCTCCTCCTATCTGACTGTTCGGCGCGGTGCGCGGATGGCGGTCGGTGCGGGACGTCACGGCGGGACATGAGAAGCCACGGCGGGCGGGACGTCACGGCGGGACATGGGACAGCACGGCGGGACGGCGCCGGCGGGCGCGGGGCGTCGCGGGGACGCCCCGCCGTACCGGTGCCGTCACGGCGGGCACGGCACGCTAGGCGAGGCCGAGCGCCGTGGCCGCGGCGTGGGCGTCGATGGGGATCGTCACCGGGGTGGGCGCCCCGGAGATGGCCCAGTCGGGGTCCTTGAGGCCGTTGCCGGTCACCGTGCAGACGATGCGACGGCCCGGCTCGACGAGGCCCTGCCCGTGGGCCTGGAGCAGGCCGGCCACGCTGGCGGCGGAGGCGAGCTCGACGAACACGCCCTCCTCCTGGGCCAGCAGCTTGTAGGCGGCGGCGATCTGACGGTCGGTGACGGCCTGGATGACGCCGCCGGACTCGTCACGGGCGGCCTCGGCGAGCTGCCAGGAGGCGGGGTTGCCGATGCGGATGGCGGTGGCGATCGTGTGCGGGTGGGTCACCGGCGCTCCGTTGACGATCGGCGCGGCGCCGCTGGCCTGGAAGCCGAACATCCGGGGCGTCTTGGTGGAGACGCCGTCGGCGGCGTATTCGGTGTAGCCCATCCAGTAGGCGGAGATGTTGCCCGCGTTGCCGACCGGGATGCAGTGGATGTCGGGCGCGTCGCCGAGCGCGTCGACGATCTCGAAGGCCGCGGTCTTCTGGCCCTGGAGCCGGAACGGGTTCACCGAGTTGACCAGCGCGATGGGGTAGTTCTCCGACAGCTTCCTGGTCATCTCCAGGCAGTCGTCGAAGGAACCCTCGACCTGGAGCAGCGTGGCCCCGTGGACCAGCGCCTGGGCCAGCTTGCCCATCGCGATCTTGCCCCGGGGCACCAGCACGGCACAGGTCAGGCCCGCGCGGACCGCGTAGGCGGCGGCGGAGGCGCTGGTGTTGCCGGTGGAGGCGCAGATGACGGCCTTCGCGCCGTCTTCGACGGCCTTGCTGATGGCCATGGTCATGCCACGGTCCTTGAAGCTGCCGGTCGGGTTCGCGCCCTCGACCTTGAGATAGACGTCGCAGCCGGTCAGCGCCGAGACCCGGTGCGCCGGGACGAGCGGCGTGCCGCCCTCCAGGAGCGTGACGACGGGCGTCGCCGTGGTCACCGGAAGTCGGTCACGGTACTCCTCGATGAGGCCACGCCACGCCCTGGTCATGATTGCTCCTCCCGCGCACGGGTACACCGTGCGCGTCCTACCTGCGGTGTTAGGCAACGAGTCTACGGGCAACGGCCTCCGCGATGGGATGCGCCGTCCACCCAATGGACAGCGCGGGCGACTTCCCCGCCCGCCCACAGGAAACCCTAAGCATGCGGGGATAGTGTTGACAGGACTTGACAAGCGGTAACGCAGACAAGGGGCGCCACACCATGACGGATGGAGCGGGGATCGACCTGCCCCCGATCCGGCACAACGACTACTCCCCCCTGGACCCGCCCGCGCTGGGCGGATGGGACCCGGCGCTCCCGGTGAGCGTGGTCATCCCCGCCCACGGCGGCCAGCACAGACTCGACCTGACCCTCGCCGCCCTGGCGGCGCAGACCTACCCCGGTCACCTCACGGAGGTGATCGTGGTGGACGACGGCAGCGACCCGCCTCTGCGGCTGCCGGAGATCGCCCCGCCGGACACCAGGATCGTGGCCGCCGCCCCCGGGGGGTGGGGCATCGCGCACGCGGTGAACACCGGGGCAGCCCTCGCCGAGGGCCGGATCATCCACCGCCTGGACGCCGACATGGTCGTCTGCCGCGAGCACATCGAGGCGATGGCCCGCTGGCACCACCTGGCCGGCTACCTGGTCGCCATCGGCGCCAAGAAGTTCCTCAAGGAGCCCGAGATCTCCCCCGCCGACCTGTACGACGGCGTGCGCACGGGCCCGCTGGGAGCCGTCTTCGACCTGTCGGAGGCGCTGGCCAGCTCCACCGAACAGACCATCTCCCGCACCGACGGCCTGCGGACCAGCCGCAACCCCTACCACGTGTGCACCGGACCGACGGTGTCGATGCTGCGGGAGACCTTCCACGCCGTCGGCGGGGTGGACCCCGACGTGCTCCGGGGCGAGGACACCGAGTTCGCCTACCGGCTGGCCGCGCACGGCGTGGTCTTCATCCCTGAGATGGCGGCCGAGGCCGTGCACCTGGGGCTCCCGGCGCAGCGCCGCGACCGCGACCGGGCGGTCCGCGCGGTCGGCCCCTACCTCGCCCACCGCGTGCCGCTCCGCCGCGACCTGCGCAAGGACCGGGGCCGGCGGTGGCTGGTGCCGTACGTGGAGGTGGTGCTCCACCTCGACGGCGAGGTCAAGGACGACCGGCCGGTGCGCGAGGCGGTGAGCGCGGCACTGGAGGGGTCGGTGACCGATGTGGTGGTCACCCTGGTCGCCCCCTGGTCCCGGCTGACCTCGGGCCGCCGCCCGGTGCTCGGCGACCCCTCCTTCGAGCTGCGGCTGCTGCGCGAGCACTTCGCCCACGACGAGCGGGTACGGCTGGCCGACGAGGTCTCCGCCACGCCCGCGCCGATCCCGTTCCGCTACACGGGTCCGGTCTCGGTCCCGCTGGGGCCCGACTCGCTGGAGCGGATGATCGCCGCGGTCCAGGGCGACCGGTCCGGCATGCTCGTCGTCGGCCTCGGCGACGGCGGCTCGGCGACGCTGGAGCGGACCGAGGCGCTGGGCAGGGCGCTCCTGCTGGGCGCCGACGACGTCCCCGCCTCGATCAGGGCCACCCACGGCGTACGGCACGGCGAGCGGGCGGAGTTCTGGCCGGTCCGGGCCGCCGCCCCGGCTCCGGCGGGCAGGCCGGGGCGGGCCACCGCCGACAGGCCCGCGGGGGGCCGGCCGGCGGAGGACAGGCCCGCGCAGGCCGCGGAGGACAGGCCGGCGCGGAGCGCGGCGGACAAGCCCGCGCAGGCCGGGGCGGGCGGGCTCACGGTGCCCGCGCGGAAGCCGAAGTCCCGGCTCGACAGGTTCCGCTCCGCGATCCGCAGGGGCTGAGCCGGTCAGCCGGCCCCGACCAGGCTCTCGCTCTCCTCGGGCAGGGGCCTCACGCGCCGCCGCACCATGAGCCCGAAGGCCACGACGAGCAGGCCGGACAGGCCGGATATCACGAACGGGGCGGCGGGCCGCCAGGTGTCGTAGAGCAGACCGCCGAGGCCGGAGACCACGAGGATGCCGACGGCCCCGCACAGCGTCTGCACCCCGTAGGCGGAGCCGCGCACGGCGGCGGGGGCCTGCTGGGCCAGCAGCGGGCCGGCGGTGGTGATCGCGGCGATCTCTCCCAGGCCGACGAGCACGGCCACCAGCATCATGCCGGAGCCGAGCGGGTCGCTGATCAGCAGCGTGGACAGGTAGGACACCGCCGCGACGGCCTGGGCGAGGATGAGCACGTCCTGGCGCCGCATCCGGTCGCCCAGCCAGCCGAACAGCGGCGCGGCGACCATGGCCACGGTCTGGGCGATGCCGACCACGGCCCCGCCGCGGGCCAGCGCCTCGGCCGCCGACATGCCGCGCTCGCCGGTGGCGTAGTCGATCACCCACAGGGACATGAAGCCCGCCACGACGGCGAGGTCGGCGCGGGCGACGAACGCCGCCGCGTAGGACAGCGCCACGCCGGGGTCCCGGGCGAGCGCGACGCCCTCCCTGACCAGCCGGGTCAGCGGGACGCGCTCGGCGGCCGCGCCGACCCGGACGGTGGACAGGGTGAACCACATCAGCCCGGCGACGGCGAGGACGGCCGCGGCGATGATCAGGAACGAGACGCGGGCGGCGTCGACCGGGGCCATCCCCCGGTCCTCGAAGATCTTGGGCAGCCGGACCAGGGCGAGCACCGCGACCATCGCGCCCAGGCCGCTGAACAGGCCGACCAGGCCGTAGGCCTTGCCCCGGGAACCGTCGCGGACGTAGTCGACGGCCACCGTCGACAGCATCCCGCTGAGCGCGGCCACACCGAGGGCGAAGACCACCCGCAGCGCGACGAGCACGGCCGTGTTCCCGGCGAACGGGAACAGCGCGGCGCCCAGCGCGCACAGCACGAACCCGGCCACCACGACGGGCCGGCGGCCGAACCGGTCGGCCAGCGCGCCGTACCAGGCCAGGCTGGCGATCATCGCGATCTCGGCGGCGACGCCGAGCAGGCCGACGGCCTTGCCCTGGTCGCCCTCCGCGACACCCAGGACGCCGCCCAGGATGTACGGCTGCGCCGCCGGCAGGAAGGAGATGACCATGGTCGCGACGAACGACATGGACAGGCAGGCCCACATGTTGCCGCGGCCGATGCCGTCGGCGAGCTGCAGGCCCAGGACGCGGCGCGGGGAGGAGGGGGCCATGGCGCGATCTTGTCAGCTCCGGGGCCGGTTCTCCAGCGCCTCTTCTATATATGATCACGATAATTCCGGAAATATCCCACCGGGGAGCGGCACGTGACCGACCAGATACCTACGGGTATTCAGACGCATATTCCGAATGTCGCACGTATGTACGACTACTACCTCGGCGGCAAGGACAACTTCCCGGCCGACCGGGAGGCCGCCGAGAAGGTCCTCGGCGTCGTCCCCGAGATCCGCCACAGCGCCCGGTCCAACCGCGCCTTCCTCGGCCGCGCCGTCGACTTCGTCGCGCGCTCGGGCATCCGCCAGTTCCTCGACATCGGCGCCGGGCTGCCCACCCAGAACAACGTGCACCAGGTCGCCACGGGCGCCCGGGTCGTCTACGTCGACATCGACCCGACCGTCCTGGTCCACGGCAGGGCGATCCTCGGCAAGAACGAAAACGTGACCATCGTCCAGGGGGACGTGCGCCACCCCGGTGAGATCCTGGAACACCCGGACGTCCGCGCGGCGATCGACTTCGACCAGCCGGTGGCGGTGCTCATGCTGGCGATCATGCATTTCGTCCCCGACGAGGACGACCCCGCGGGCATCATCGCCACCTTCCGCCGCGCCATGGCGCCCGGCAGTCACCTGATCCTCTCCCACGTCGCGGTCGACGCCAGGCCGGAGGCGGCCGAAGGGGTCACCAGGGTGTACGACCGGGCGTCCTCGCCCTTCGTCCCCCGGACGGGCAAGGAGATCACCCGCCTGTTCGACGGCCTCGACGTGGTCGAGCCCGGGATCGTCAACCTCCCCGAGTGGCGCCCGGACCCCGGCGCCGTGGTGCCCTACAAGGGCATCGGGTCCTACTTCCTCGGCGGGGTCGGCGTGGTCACCGGGGACAGGTGACCACCCGCCCGGCGGGCGCGGACCGCTCGCGCCGGGCGGACCGCGCCCCGGCCGGAGCCCTCGCCGTCGGCCGGTGACCGCCCGCCCGGCCGGAGCCGTCAGCGGCGGCGGGTGATAGCCCGCTTGACGGACGAGAGCAGGCCGTACTGGACGATCTTCCGGGCGGCGGCCAGTTCCCTGCGCAGCCCGCCGACCTCACGCCGCAGCTCCACCGTGTTCCTGCGCCAGCGGCCCGCCTCCTCGCGCCACCTGGTCACCTGGGTGCGCAGCCGCTCGTTCTCCTTGGTGAGACGGGTGATCTCGGCCTGCGCCTCCTCCCTGGCCCGGTAGGCGCCGCGGCGGCCGGTGAGCGGCCGGGCCTCGGGCCCGAACCCGTGGGCCTCGCCGTCCACCCAGAGCACCCCGAAGGTGTCCTCCACCGCGTCGTCGAGGTCCTCGTCCTGCCGCCGGACGACCGCGGCCCGGGCGAACGCGGCGGTGCGCTCCAGCCTGGCCGCGACGACCCCCTCGCCGGAGTCCTCGGCCAGCAGCACCGAGACCAGGCCGTATCCCTCCTCCACGGCCAGGTCGAGCAGGCGCGCGAGGCTGTCCTCGCCGGGGACCCAGCCGGCGGGCAGCCGCAGCCGGTACGGCGGGGCCGCCCCCTCCTCCGGCCCCTCCCCGCCGTGCGCCGGGTACGGCGCGGCCATCCGCACCCCCCGGGGGGAGTCGAGGGCGAAGCGCACCCGGCCCTCGTGGGCGTAGTGGCCGAGGATCAGCGCCAGGTCCAGGTCCGGGTTCCTCAGCGGCGCGCGGCCCTCGGCCCGGACGCGGTCCCAGGGGCCGGTGACGGTGACCACGACGTCGGACAGGGTCCCGGCGAGGACGGCGTCCACGGTGGCGCGGACCTCGTCATAGCGGTACGCGGGCCCGTCCGCCGCGCCGCCCGCCCGGCCGGCGGGCTCGACGACCACCTCCAGGTAGGGCACCTTCCACTGCCGGGCCGGGTGGGAGCGGAGCCAGCGGTAGGCCGGGATCCGGTCGGCGACGAACGCGTGGCTGACCCGGTCGATCGACGCCTTGTCGCGCATCCGCATGGTGGGACCCAGGTGGAAGGCGCGGGCCAGCGGCTCGGGCACGAAGACCGCGCCCGCCTGGGCGAGCCGGTAGCCCATCTCGGTGTCCTGGCCGAGGATGAGCTCGGTGTCCATCGGCCCGGCCTGCGCGAGCAGCGCGGCGTTGACCGAGGTGGCCCCGCCCACGTGCAGGCTGAAGGCCCGGTGCGGGTTGGCGGTGAGACCGTCGGTCCGCTCGACCAGGTCCACCAGCCAGGCGTGCGGCTCGGCCGGTTCGAACAGCTCGGCCAGGTCGCCGGCGGCGGCCACCGCCTCGGGGGCGGGCAGCTCGGCCGGGGTGAAACGCAGCCGGCCGGTCACCACGAGGTAGGGGGCCGCGTGGTGCCAGCGCATGTGCGCCTCGATCGAGCGGCGGTCCAGGACCACGTCGGAGTCGAGCCAGTGGATCACCTCACCGGTGGCGGCGCGGAGCCCGGCGTTGCGGGCGTGGGCCCGTCCGGGGGTGGGGCAGACGACGAGCCGGGTGCCGGCGGGCCTCAGCTCGGGCAGGCGCAGCGGCGGCTCGCTGCCGTTGTCCACCACGATGACCTCGGTCAGGCCGGCGGGGTAGGTCTGCCCGGCCAGCCCGGCGAGCGCCAGGTCGAGCTTGTCCTGGTCGCCGTAGGCGGGCACGACGACGCTGACCCGCATCGACGGCGTCCACGCGCCGAGCTCGGGCGGGGTGAGGCTCCGGTAGTCGTTACCGGTGATCCGCGCTGTCATGGCGTTTCCAGGATCAGGCTCGGGCGGAAGCCACGCCACTGGTACGTCGCGACGTGCAGGAAGTGGGCGAGCGAGAGCCGCCAGGTGTGCTCGGCGCTCAGCGAACGCCGCAGCACGTAGCCGAGGCCGTGGGTGCGGTAGATGCGCGCCCCCGCGGCGTGGGCGGCCTTGAGGAACCCGGCGTCCACCCCGCGGGGCAGGGCGGGGAAGCCGCCCAGCTCGGTGTATCCGGCCCGGTCGAGCAGGATCGTGCCGCCGGCCACGTGATCGGACCAGATCTCGCTGGTGTAGTCGGTGCGGCGGACGGTGGTCTTCAGCGGCTCCAGGTAGAAGAACTCGGCCGCGGAACCGACGATGTCGGCGCCGGAGTAGGACCTCGCGAGGAGAAGGTCGGCCAGGTGTTCGGGGCCGTACCAGTCGTCGTCGTCCCACTTGGCGACATACTCCCCGCTCGCCCTGGCGGCGGCCAGGCCGAGCACCTCCCCGAACGGGGTCGCCGCGTCCGCCTCGATCACGGTGATCGGCAGGCCGGACTCCCCCAGCGCCCGCCGTACCGCCCCGTGGGCGGCGGGGACGCCGTGCAGGGCCAGCAGCACCTCGACCTCGACCCGCCGCTGCCGGGCGATCTGGGCGAGCGCGGAGCCCAGCAGGTGCGGGCGCATGCTGGACATCACCACGCTGACCTTCGGGGTGGCGCTCTCGCCCCGCTCCCGCAGGCCGTGGCGGCGCAGCCGCACGCTGTGCTCCTCCCTGCGCAGGGCGGTCACCGAGCGCACCCCGCCGCGGTCCTCCTCCGGCGTCCAGTCCGCGAGCAGCCGGGCCAGCCCGGGGTCCACCCAGGCCGGCGAGGCGGCGGCGTGCATCGGCACCCCCGCGGCGGCCAGGCCGGTGACCGCGCCGGCCGGGACCTCGCAGGGGGGCCACCGGACGGTCAGGCCGCGCAGGGGTCTGAGGCGGGCGACCTCGGCGGCATCCGGCCGGTCACCGAGCGGCTCGCCGGCGGCCGTCCATCCCTGACCGGACCATGACAGCTCGGCCGTCCCCTCCGCCGCCGACCGCAGGAAACCGGCGGGGGTCGCGGGGAGGGGCGGGGAGGCGGCGGCGAGGGGGGGCGAGGAGGGCGGTGAAGAGGAAGGAGCGGGAGGTGCGGGAGCCGAGGAGGGGGAGGTCGACTGGGCGGGCACCAGCGAAGGATAGCGAGGCCGGAAGATCACTTCTCGCTGCACTCCGGACTTGATATGGCCGCTCACTGACAATGACTCACAGCAGTCACACAGGTCACGAAAACCTCTTAATTTTCCATTTACCGACATATTTGCACTTGAGAAGGGGTTAGCCTCAATTACCTCCCCCAAATGACAAGCAACAGACAGAGCGGTAGGAAAGGTACGCGCGGATGCCCACGCCCCGAAAACTGACGCTTCTGGCAGCGATCGCCGGCTCGCTGGTGCTGGTCGGGCTGGCCCTGCTCGTGGCCGTCGACGCCATCTCGGTGACGGCGGCCGTCGTGCTCGGCGCGATCGCGGCGGTGCTCGCCGCCCAGGTCCTCGCGGTCGCGACCGTCCGCAGGGTCGACGGCAAGGCCCTGCGCATCGACAACCGGGCCAAGCGCTACGAAGCGGAGCTGGCCCAGGTCAAGGCCGCCACGGAACGGCTGGACCGGCGGCTCGCGGAGATGGTCGAGCTGCTCAGGGAGCACGGGCACAGGCGCGACGAGGATCTGCAGGCGATCCTGGTCTCCCTCGGCGAGGACCGGCTGGCCGCCATGCCCCAGCGCACGGAGGTGGAGGAGATGGTCCACGAGCTGCTGCCACGCCTGGCCGCCGTGGAGGCCAGGACCGGACAGGGCCGGCCAGAGGGAGCGGCATGAGTGGGGCCGGCCGCACCGGTCCCGGATCCCCCCTCCCGCACCACACCCCCTCCGCACCTCTCCCGGACGACGCCCCGCCCGCGCCCCTCCCGCACCACGCCCCGTCGTCCGCCCCCCTCCCGGACGGCCGGACCGCACCCCTCCCGCACCACGCCCCGTCCGCGCCCCTCCCGGACGGCCGGACCGTCGTCCCGGCCGCCAGGATCAGGCACAACGACTACGGGCCGCTGCGGCCCCCCGCCCCGGGCGGATGGGAGCCCCGCCTCAGGGTGAGCGTGGTGATCCCGGCGCACGACTGCCAGGAGGCCCTGGACCGCACGCTCGCCGGGCTGGCCGCGCAGAGCTACCCGGCGCACCTGATGGAGGTGATCGTCGCCGACGACGGCAGCGACCCGCCGCTGCGGATCCCCGCGCTCGCCCCGGCCGGCACCCGGCTCGTCCGGGTGCCCGAGGGCCGCTGGGGACGCGGCTGGGCCCGCCAGACCGGCGCGGCCGCGGCGGCCGGCGACGTCCTGCACTGGGTCGACTCCGACATGATCCTCGACCGGGAGCACGTCGAGGCGCACATGCGCTGGCACCACCTCGCCTCCTACGCCGTGGTGCTCGGCGACGTCCGCTTCACCCCCGAGGGCGCCGCCCCCCACGCCCGGGAGGTCTTCGCCGCCGTGACGGCCGGGGACGCCGGGGAGCTGTTCGAGGGGGCGGCTCCGCACGCGTGGCGGGCGGACCTGCTGGAGGAGACCAGGTGGCTGCGGGACGCGGGCGCCGCGGCCCACCGCCTGCACTCGGGGGCCACCACCTCGGTCCCCGTGGCGCTCCTGCGCTCGGTCGGCGGGGTGAACACCGCGCTGAACATGGGCGAGGACACCGACCTCGGCTTCCGTCTCGCCCAGGCGGGCGCGGTCTTCATCCCCGATCCCCAGGCGCGCGGCTGGCATCTCGGCCCGTCCACCGTCATGCTCCGCGAGCGGGAGGTGCACCGGCACAACTGGTCGGTCCTGCCCGATCTCATCCCCGACCTGCGCTGGCTGCGCACCCACCCGCGCAGGAACTGGCTGGTGCCGTACGTGCACGTCGTCGTCGACACCCGCGGCGCCTCCTACGAGGACGTCCGGACGAGCGTGGACTCCGCGCTGGCGGGCACTCTCGTCGACGCCGCCGTCACCGTGGTCGGGCCGTGGGCCGCGCTCCCCCACGGGCGCCGCTCCTCCCTGGACGAGCCGCTGCTCGACATGCGGCTGGTACGCAACCTCTACGCCCACGAGCCGCGTGTCTCCTTCACCGAGGAGACGCCCCGCAGCTCCGCGCCCGCGCCCTTCCGCCTCACCCTCCCCGCCGGGTGGGCGCTCGGCGCCGACAGCCTGACCGAGCTGCTGAAGCTCGCCGAGGACGAGGGGTACGGCCTGCTGAGCGCGGTGCTCGACGGAGCAGGCGAGCCAGACGGGGCGGACGAGCCGGACGGGACGGACGGGACGGACGGGACGGAGACCGAGGTCAGGGCGGTCAGACTGGAGCGCACCGCCGCCTTCGCCAGAGCCGCGCTGGTCGGCGCCGCCGACGGCCCCGACGACCTCGACGGCCTGGTGCACGAGCTGTTCGGCTCGTTCTGGGTGAGCGCCGACGATTTCGGCGTCACGACCGCCGGCGAGGCGGAGCCCCTCGGCGGCGATCCCGCCAAGTGGCGGGCCGGCGCGGCCCGCTGGAAACGCGAGGCGGAACGCCTGGAGGGCGAGGTGGCCGGCCTCCGCGCCGAGACCGAGCGCCTGCGGGCCGAGCTCAGGCAGTTGGAGGACGGCCCGCAGCGCGGTCCCCTGCGAGAGATCATCGCGACGGCCATGCGGCAGGGGAAGGCCGGCTGATGTCTCTTCTGACCGATCTCGTCCGCGCCGCGGGCGAGCGCAACGGCAGGCGGCGCGTCCTCGTCTACTGCGCGGGCTTCGAGACGCTCGACGGACTGGAGCCGTACGGGCCGATCGACCTCGACGGCGACCTCGGTGGCGCCCCGCGGGCCGAGGAGGGCGCCGCCGAGATCCTGGTGCTCGCCCGGACGCCGACCGACCTGCGCAGGGCCGCGACCCTGCAGTCCCTGCTGCCCATGGCCACGCGGGTCGTCGTCGCCGTGGAGGAGACGCCCCACTGGTACACCGCGCCGGTGCTGTCCCCCACGCCCGCCCACCGCTGGCGGTCGCTGACCGAGCTGCGCGTGCACCAGCCCAGGCGGCCCGCGTGGGTGGTGGAGGCGGGCTTCTCCAAGCCCACGCCTGCCGGCCGTACGCTCGCCGCGACCGCCAGGGCGTTCGCCGGACACCGGATGGACGCCGTCGCGGCGCCCGTGGCGGGCCTGGCGGGCCCCGGCGCGGCGCACTGGCGGCCCGGCGACCCCAACGCGGCCCCGGCCGGCGTGACCGGCCCGGTCCCCGACCGGTTCGGCGCCCGCGGCGGCGACCTGGTCCTGCGCACCACCGGCCAGGATCCGCCGCCCTGGTCCGGCGACGAGACCCCGGTGGACCGCCCGGTCGCCGAGCTGATGAGCTGGGAGCGGATCGGCCGCCCCGGCGGGGCCAGGGTCCTGGAGAGCGACCTCGGGGACCTGTCCGAGCCCCGGGCCATCCCGCCGGTCGACGACCGCTCGGTCAACCCCATGGGCTTCATCACGGTGCCGGCGCTCGGCATGGCCGAGCTGTCGGTGGAGTCCGGCCGCTGGTCGGTCATCTGCGAGGGCCGCACGCTCACCGCCTTCGGCGCCTCCGGCTGCGTCACCGACGTGGACGTCAGCCGGATCAGGCAGGTCAGGGGGGTGCGCGTGGACTGGCGGCGCAGCCACAGCGGCCCGGTGGCCGCGCTCCGGGTCGTCACCGGACTGGCCGCGGCCGGGGTGCCGCTGGTCTGCGACACCGTGCCCCGCTGGGCGGGCGCCCTGGGCCCCGAGCTGACCAGGCTGATCACCTCGGCCGACGAGGCCGCTCTCAAGGACGACCTGGAGCGGGAGGAGCACAGCATCCGGCTCCGCCGCGAGGCGCTGCGCACCCACGGCGTCCGCACCCGCTGGGAGCAGCTGGGCGCCCCCACCGCGCCCGCGCCGCTGACCTCGGTGCTGCTGGCCACCCGCCGGCCGGAGATGGTGCGCTTCGCGCTGGAGCAGATGGCCAGGCAGCGCGGCGCCGAGTTCGAGGTGATCCTCGCCCTGCACGGGATCCCCGCCGGGCACCCCGACGTGGCGGGGGCGCTGGCCTCCTACGAGCAGCCGATCACCGTGTTCGAGGCCGGCCGGGAGACCGTCTTCGGAGCCGTGCTGAACGAGGCCGCGGCCAGGGCCTCGGGCTCGTTCCTGCTGAAGATGGACGACGACGACTGGTACGGGCCCGACTTCGTCTCCGACCTGCTGCTGGCCCATTCCTACTCGGGAGCCGACGTCGTGGGCATGGTCCCGGAGTTCGTCTATCTGGCGGCGATCGGGGTGACCGTCCACCGCGATCAGGTGACCGAGCAGATCACCAACTTCATCGCCGGAGGGACCATCTTCGCCGAACGCTCCGCCTTCGAGGCCGTGGGCGGCTTCCGTACGCTGCCGGGCACGATCGACGCCCAGTTCCAGCACGCCGTGCAGGCCGCCGGCGGGCAGATCTACCGCACCCAGGGCCTGGGCTACATCCTGCGGCGCGGCAACGTCGCCAACCACACCTGGCGCGAGCCGATCGGCACGTTCCTGCGGCGCAACAAACGCCAGTGGCGCGGCTTCCGGCCCAGCGCGCTCATGGAACTGCCCGCGGAGGAGGTGTGAGCGCGCCGCGGATCCCGGGCAACGACTACGGGGTGCTCGGCCCGCCCGCCCCCGGGACGTGGGAGCCGCGGCTGCCGGTGAGCGTGGTGATCCCCGCCAGGGCGCAGCAGGACAAGCTCGACCTCACGCTGGCCGCCCTCGCCGCCCAGACCTACCCCTCGCACCTGCTCGAAGTGATCGTCGTGGACGACGGCAGCGCGCCGCCGCTGCGGCTGCCCGAGCTCGTCCCGGACAACACCAGGCTCCTGCGGGTGCCCGAGGGCCGCTGGGGCATCGCCTCGGCGCTGGAGGCCGGTACGGCGGCCGCCGGCGGCGAGGTGATCCACCGGATGGACGCCGACATCGTCTCCTACCGCGACCACGTGGAGGCGCACATGCGCTGGCACCACCTGGCCGACTACCTGGTGGTGCTGGGGACGCTGCGCTTCACCGCCGTGGCGGGCACGCCGCCCACCGCGGCCGAGGTCCAGATCGCCGTCGCCAAGGACAGGGCCGACACCCTCTTCGAGCCGGACCCCGACCACGGGCACGGCTGGATCGACGAGCTCGTCACCGCCCACCGTGGCTTCCGCGACGCGCCCAGCCCGCTGCTGCACCGCGTCCACGTCGGCGCGACGGTCTCGCTGCCGGCGGCCCTGCTGAAGGCCGCCGGGGGTCTGGACACCTCCCTGACCCTCGGTGAGGACACCGAACTCGGCTACCGGCTCACCCAGACGGGCGCGGTGTTCGTCCCGGACACCGAGGCGCTCGGCTGGCACCTGGGCACGACGACGGCGATGCGCAGGGCCGGTGAGGTCAGACGGCACAACGACCCCTTCATCGCCGACCGCGTGCCCTACCGTCGCAACCTGCGCACCGACGCGGGGCGCCAGTGGCTGGTCCCCTACGTCGACGTCGTGGTGGACGCCCGGGACGCCTCCTTCGAGGACGTCCGGGCGAGCGTGGACGGGGCGCTGGCCAGCACCCTGCCCGACGTGCACGTCACCCTGACCGGCCCGTGGGCGTCGCTGACCGCCGGGCGCCGGGCGCCGCTGGACGACCCGCTGCTCGATCTGCGGCTGCTGCGCGCGCAGTACGCCCACGAGGGCCGCGTCTCGTTCGCCGAGCGGGCCCCCGCGACCTCCTTCCCCGCGCCGTTCCGCCTCACCTGCCCGGCCGGGTGGGTGCCCGGGGCGGAGTCGCTGGCCATGCTGGTCGGACAGGCCGACAAGGACGACGAGGGCCTGCTGCTCGTGGCGCTGGAGGAGGACGCGTCGGGCGTCGTGGCCGCCCGCCTGGAGCGGACCTCCGCCGTCGCGCGGGCGCTGCGCGTCGTCCGCGACGGCGAGTCCCTGGACGACGTGATCGCCGACCTGTACGGCGCCACCTGGCTGGACGCCGAGTCATGGCGACTGCGGCCGGCGGCGCGGGCCTACCCCCACTGGGCCTCGGACCGCAACCGGGAGGCCGTGCGCTGGCGCGCGGAGGCCGAGTCGCGCAGGCGGGAGGCCGAGCGCGCCCAGCGGCAGGTCGCGGCGCTCAAGGCCGAGCTGAAGGAGCTGCGCGCCTCGGCGGCCAAGGGCACCCGCGACACCGCGAGGTGGAAGGAGAAGGCCGAGCAGCGCCGGCTGGAGGCCGTCGCGCTGCGCCAGGCACAGAAACGCTCGCTCCTCGGCCGCGCCGCCCGCCGCCTCCGCGGGCTCGTGGAGGGCGCCCGGTAGCCACTGCGCGGACCGGGCGGGCTAGTCGCGGGGCATGGGCCGGTAGCGGGCGCCGACGGCGTCGTGCATGGTCCTGACGACCGTGCCGTGGGCCTTACGGCCCGCCAGCCAGCCGAGGAAGTCGTCCAGGGTCTCGGGGGAGACCGAGTAGACGCCGCAGCCGGCGCAGACCCGGTGGAACACCAGGGGGACGAGCCCGCCACCGGTCTTCTCGGCGTTGAGGACCTGCTGCCGCATCTGCCGCAGCAGCGTGTCCTCGCGGACCGAGCCCGGCGTGCGGATCTCGTAGCGGTCCCTGGGACGCGGCTCCTCACCGGCCGGGCAGCCGGGGCAGCCCCACTGCTTGAGCCCGCCCACCCCGCGGGCCGCGTCGTAACCGCACTGCCTGGCCACCGCCTTGGCGTCGGAGTCGACCGAGCCGAACGGGTAGGCCAGGGTGGTGGGCCGGTAGCCCCAGGCGATCAGCGTCCTGCGGTCGTCGCAGATCTGCGTGCGCTGCTCGCTCCGGGTCAGCTGGGTGAGCCGGATGTGGGTCAGCGTGTGGCCGCCGATCTCGTGCCCCGCCCTGGCGATGGCGGCGAGGGCGCGGCGGTCCAGCTTGGCGTCGCCCCCGATGGTCTCGGTGTTGACGTAGAACGTTCCTCGCATGCCCCGTCGCTCCAGCATGCGGGCCGCCGCCGTGTGGGTGACGTCCCCGTCGTCGAAGGTGAGCGAGACGACCGTCGTGACCTTGGCCGGGCGCCCGGCGCCGCTGTCGGCCCGGGCGAGCGGCGCCAGGGCCGTCAGGGCCGTCAGGACGGCCAGGACGGCCGCCGGTGCCCCCGCCCAACGAACGATCTTCACGGTGGGCGGTCCTTCCGGTGACGGGCCAGGGCAGAGAGAAGCACCCTACAAGCCCGCGGGGTCCGCCGGACCAGTCGTTACCGAACACTCACCGACGCCGCCCGGGACACGCGGGCGGGCCGGGGCCGGAGGCCGCCCCCTCGCCGGGGGCGTCCTCGGCCGGCGAGCCCTCTAGGGGGCGTCCTCGCCCTCGACCCGCATGACGCTCACCACGTCGCGGACGATGTCCATCTCACGCAGGCCCTCGATGGTGGCCGACAGCGCCGCGTCACTGGCCCGGTGCGTGACCAGGACGAGCTGGGCGTCGTCGCCGTGCCCCTCCTGGCGGACGGTCTGGATGGACACGTCCTGCTTGGCGAACATGTCGGCGACGCGGGCGAGCACGCCCGGCTTGTCGGCGACGTCCAGGGAGACGTGGTAGCGCGTGACGGTCTCGCCCATCGGGTGCACGGTCAGCTCGGCGTAGGTGGACTCCTCCGGGCCCCGCGTGCCGGCCAGCAGGTTGCGGGCCACGGCCACGATGTCGCCCAGCACCGCGCTCGCCGTCGGGGCGCCGCCGGCGCCCGCGCCGTAGAACATGAGCTGCCCGGCGGAGCGGGCCTCCACGAAGACCGCGTTGTAGGCCTCCCGG
The DNA here is from genome assembly GCF_055586905.1 of Streptosporangium sp. NPDC048886. Lineage (NCBI taxonomy): Bacteria > Bacillati > Actinomycetota > Actinomycetes > Streptosporangiales > Streptosporangiaceae > Streptosporangium > Streptosporangium sp. NPDC048886. The sequence goes on along the minus strand of NZ_JBVJHH010000031.1, from coordinate 61,234 downwards.
ACCCCGGCCAGCGGGTGCGTCCGGGGGATCATCGCCGGGTGGACCCGGACGCCGATGGAGCGGCCGTCGTCGGAGCGGGCGCAGATCGCCAGCAGCTTGATGACGTAGCCCATCGCCTTGGCACTGGCCACGTCGGTGGCGGTGATCTCGGTGATGCCCTCGCGGTGCACGTCGGCGGCCGTGACGCGGCTGTGGAAGGCGATCCCGGCGAGGATCGCGGCCTTGGCGGCGGCGTCGAAGCCCTCCACGTCGGCCGTGGGGTCGGCCTCGGCGTATCCCAGGGTCTGGGCCTCCTCCAACGCGTCGGAGAACGACGCGCCGCTGGAGTCCATCTTGTCGAGGATGTAGTTGGTGGTGCCGTTGACGATGCCGAGCACGCGGTGCACGTGGTCGCCGGCCAGCGACTCGCGCAGCGGCCGGATCAGTGGGATCGCGCCCGCGACGGCCGCCTCGAAGTAGAGGTCGGCGCCGTTGGCCCGGGCCGCGGCGTGGATGGTCGCGCCGTCCTCGGCCAGCAGCGCCTTGTTGGCGGTGACGACCGACTTGCCGCTGTTCATGGCGGCCAGGATGAGGGCCCTGGCGGGTTCGATGCCGCCGATCACCTCGACGACGATGTCGACGTCGTCGCGGGTGACGAGCGCTTCGGCGTCGGTGGTGAGCAGGGCCGGGTCCACGTCGGCGTCGCGCTTGCGGCCCAGCCGCCGCACGGCGACGCCGGCGAGCTCCAGCGGGGCCCCGACGCGCGCGGCGAGGTCGTCGGCCTGCTCGTGCATCAGCCGGATCACCTGGGAGCCGACGACACCGCATCCGAGGAGAGCGACTTTCAGTGCCATCTGCCCGCACTCCCCTTCTCGTTCACTTCACGCATGGCTTGCTCGGCCGCGCGGCCCACCGGGCGGCCCGCCGCTTCGGGTCGTTTCAAAGCTGTCCTCTCAGCAGGTCGTCCTCGGTCTCCCGGCGGACGATCACGCGGGACACGCCGTCCTTCACCGCGACCACGGCGGGCTTGGGGAGGTAGTTGTAGTTGTTGGCGAGCGAGCGGCAGTAGGCGCCGGTGCCCGCGACGGCGATCAGGTCGCCGGGAGCCAGGTCCCGGGGCAGCCACAGGTCACGGACCACCATGTCGCCGCTCTCGCAGTGCTTGCCGACCAGGCGCGAGAGCATCGGCTCGGCGGCGCTCTCACGGGAGGCCAGGCGCGCGGTGTAGTCCGCGCCGTAGAGGGCGGTGCGGATGTTGTCGCTCATGCCGCCGTCGACGCTGACGTAGGTCCGCAGCCCCTCGACGTCCTTGACCGTGCCGACCTCGTAGAGGGTCGCGCCCGCGCGCCCGGCGATGGAGCGGCCCGGCTCGACGGTGAGCCTGGGCACCGGCAGGCCCGCGCTCTCGGCCACCTTGGTGACGATCTCCCGCAGGCTGTCGGCGATCTCCTTGACGTCGGGCGCGGTGTCGCCCTCGACGTAGGGGATGCCGTAGCCGCCGCCGAGGTCGAGCTCGGGCAGGACGACGCCGTGCTCCTGCTTGATCTGCACCAGCAGGGTGGCCAGGCGGCGCGCGGCCACCTCGAAACCGGCGGTGTCGGTGATCTGGGAACCGATGTGGGAGTGCAGGCCGACGAGTTCGAGCTGGGGCAGGGCGAGGATGCGCCGGGCCGCCTCGGCGGCGGCGCCGCTGCTCAGCGAGAAGCCGAACTTCTGGTCGTCGTGGGCGGTGGCGATGAACTCGTGGGTGTGCGCCTCCACGCCCACGGTCACCCGGATCATGACCTGGGGGCGCCTGCCGTGCTTGTCGGCGAGGAAGCCCAGCCGGGCGATCTCCTCGAAGGAGTCGGCCACGATGTGCCCGACCCCGGTCTCGACGGCCTTCTCCAGCTCGGCGGGGGACTTGTTGTTGCCGTGCATCGTGATCCGCTCGGGCGGGAATCCGACGCTCAGCGCGACGGCGAGCTCGCCCGCGCTGCACACGTCGAGGCCGAGGCCCTCCTGCATGACCCAGCGGGCGACCTCGCGGCACAGGAACGCCTTGCCGGCGTAGTGGACCTCGCCGCCGGCGAACGCCTCGCGGTAGTCGCGGCACCGGGAGCGGAAGTCTTCCTCGTCCACCACGTAGAGGGGGCTGCCGTGCTCCCTGACCAGATCCCTGACATCCGCGCCGCCGATCGTGACCGAGCCGTCGACGCGGCTCGACGTTCGCGGCCAGATCGTCGGGTCGAGCGTGTTCAGGTCGGCAGGTGCGTGCGGAGGGCGCTCCTCGGGCAGCACTTCGGCGTGCCGGTCACCGGCGGGGTGGGCGAATCGACTCACCCGATCGAGGCTATCGGACGCGGTGATCCCCGTGGGACGAGTGCCCATCTGGCGAGACACGATCGACCGGAAAGACGCAAATTTTTAGTGCCATTAATAACTTAGGCCACATATTTTTACGTTTTGTGGCGATCTAGCCGCTAGGAGACCTGATCCGCAGGAGCGCTCCAGGTGTTGCACGCCCGCACCGTGCCCTCCTTCTGCCCGCGCAGCATCCACGCGGCGCTGCTCGCGCCCGAGCCGTGCGACTCCCGGGACTCCTCCTGCCGCCCGTCCGCCGCGTCGCCGCCCCGTGCCAGCCCCCGTCGCTGCTCGCGCAGCAGGATCGGCCCGACGGTCCGCAGCGCCGCCGCGGCCAGGCAGTCGGCCTGCAGTTCGAGACGCCGGGACCACGCCTCGTCGAAGACCTCCGACCCCCGCCGGTCGGCGATGCCGCTGATCTCCTGGACATGGTGGGCGTACTCGTGCGCGAGGGTGAACATCATCGGGAAGGCCCGGCCCTCCTCGACCAGCACGTTGACCACGCGTCCCTCGGGACAGTAGATCCCGGCCCAGCCGTGGTCGCCGGTCCCGCACGCCGCCTTCCGCGGACGGTCGACCAGCCGTACCTCGCCGGGGCGCGCGTAGTCGAGGCCGGCCTCGGCGAGCGTGGCGGCCCACATGCGGTCCAGGCACCGCGAGAGCGCCTTCAGCGTCCTGCCGACGTCGGCGTCGAGGTCCGGGGGCAGCGTGTCGCAGCGGCCGTCGACCGGGCCGCTCTTCTCGTAGAGGCGGTGCGTGGCCGCGGCCGAGCGGGGCGAGCCCGGCGCGGTCCCGATCAGCGCCTGGAGGTCGCCGCCGAGATAGGCGAGCCCGCCGAGGATGATCGTGAAGGCGAGCGCGGCCGGCAGCGTCCGCCGGATCGCGCCGCGGCGCCGCGGGCCGCCCGCCGGCCAGTCCCGCGGACCGTTCACCCGTCCCTCCCAAGATCTGTTCCTGGAGGGTTTATCACAGCATGTCGGGCGCCGTCTCGCCCAGCGCCGCCAGTGCCTCGGCCAGCACGTCCCGCACGGCCCGGGCCTGCCGTACTCGGGCGGCGTGCCGGGCCGACGGCTCCTCGTCGCCCGCGGGCAGCGCCGGAGCCCGCTCGAAGGCGTCGTGGTAGGCCAGGGCGAGCTGCTCGGCGTAGGCCGCCCAGCCGGGGTCCCGGCTCACCCGCCTGCCGTGCACCTCGGCCAGCGACCTGAGCACCGCCCGGTCCCACCGGCCGTCGAGCAGCTCCGGCCGGAACTGCCCGCCGACCCCCAGCTCCGCCGCCCAGCGCTGTACGGCGACCGCCCGCACGTGCGCGTATCTCACGACGAACCCGGGGTTGCCCCACGTCCTCGGCGAGTCGGTCCACGGCGACGCGCCCCCGGCCGGGGCGGCGGCCGGGCCGATCTCCGCCACGAGCTCCCCCGGCACGGTCACCGCGATCTCCAGGAAGCCGTCGCCCCGCACCCGGACGTCGGCGATCCCCGGCAGCGCGCGCAGCCGTGCCGCCATCTCCCCGGGCTCCCGCCCGTGGCGCAGCGCGGCCGGGGAGACGTAGAGGGCCTCCTCGGCCCACGTCCCCCACGGGATCGGCGGCAGGCCGAGGACCTCGCCGAGCCGGCCGGGAGTCATGCCTGGAGCCTAGACCAGGGCGTGCGGCGCGGCCGGGCCGTAGTCGACGAGCTGGGCCGAGCCGAGGAGCCGGGGGTCGTGGTCGCGGAGGCAGACGTAACCGAAGCGGTCGGCGGAGAAGACCTTGACCCCGTCGGTGCGGCACTGGCGCATCAGCACCTCGTCCCAGCCCTCGGAGACGTCGGCGAAGCCGAGACCGCGCAGGACGGCACGGCGGGCCAGCAGGGTGGCGCCGGCGACCTCGGGGAGGTAGGTGTATTCGGCGGCCGGCTGACGCAGCACCGTGGCGCCGACGTCGCGCAGGTGGGCGTAGAAGGCCGCCTTGCCGACGATGTCGGCGGTGGTGAACAGGAAGGCCCGGGCGAGGTCGGTCAGGTAGTGCTCGCCGTAGGCGTCCCTGGCGTCCATGACCGCCACCAGGTCGCCCTGGCACAGGTCGAGGGCGCGGTTGAGCTGCCCGCCGGTGGCCAGGCCCGGGACGCTGGGGCGGACCACGACCTCCACCCCGCCGGGCATCGCCGCGCGGGCCCGCTCGGCGGCGTCCGGGGCGTCCGACAGCAGCACCAGCTGGACGACGCCCTGCTGCGGCGTGACCTGGGCCAGGGTGTGGCCGAGGTCGCCCCGGTCGATCATGATCACCGAGATGTTCAGGGTGGCCCGGGCGCTGGGCAGCCCGACCGCGTCGAGCAGGTCGTCGACCTTCCGGGTCATCGTGCCGGAGGCGTAGGCCTGACGGAGCGCCGCATGGGCCCGGCGGGCGTCCGCGCCGGGGTCGGGGGCCTCCTGGAGATCGGCGGGGTCCGACACGATCGGGGTGCCGCAGGCGGCCAGCTCGGCCAGCCGCCAGGACTCCGTGCCCGGCGGGCAGTCCACGGCCCTGGGCCAGCGGTAGGAGGTGAGCACGTCCGGGTACGACAGGTGGCCGGGGAGCAGCTCCTCCAGGGTGAGCACCCGGTCGAACCGGGCACCGGCCAGCGGCAGCGGATTGTGCACGCGCGGCTGGACGGCGAAGGGCAGCAGTCCCAGCGAGGGCGCCCGGCGGCCGGACTCCGGCTCCCGCGACGCCAGCGCGGCGCCCCACGCCGCCACGGAGCCCGGCAGCGCGGTGACGATGTGCTCGAACAGCGCCGCGGCGGCCACCGAGCGGCCGACGTCGCCCTGGGTGTGCCAGAAGACCGTGCGGATGCCCCGCTCGGCGCACCAGGCCAGCAGCGCGCGCAGGCCCTCGCCCGGCTCGCTCAGCTCCTCGGCCCACGGCCCCTGGGTGACCGACTCGACCAGCAGCAGGTGCGGGACCTCGGCGGCCAGGACCCGCGCGAAGTCCTTGGGCGTGAAGCCGGCGCTCTGCCGCCACTCGTAGCGCAGCAGCGCCTCGGCGTGCGGCTCGGCGACGACGGCCACGGTCAGGTGCGGGCGGGTGTTCGGGCCGGTCGGGACACGGAAGGGCTTGAGCTTGACCGACGTGCCGCCGACGGTCCGGGTGGAGGTGGTGGCCTGGAAGGAGGCGGCGGCCGCGGCCGGCCGGTCGGCGCTCCTGTGCGCGACGGGCTGCCGCTTGGGCGCCACGGGACGCTGGGCGGGCCTGGCGGCCCCGCGCAGTCCCCGCGCCAGCCGCACCGGGTTGCTCTTACCCGTCTTGATCGCGTCGCCGATCCGGGACCAGCGGGCCACCTGGACCGACGACAGCTTCCACTTGGCCACCTCGGCCTGGTAGCGCTGCTCGGCCAGGTCGCCGCGGAGTTTCTCCTCGGCCGCCTGCGCCGCCTCGAGCTGTCTCTCGGCCTCGCTCAGGCGCTCCTGGACCCCGCGCAGCTCCGCCGTGGCGCGCTCCGCTTCGGCGATCTTCGCCTGCGCCGCGTCGAGCAGCCGGGCCAGTTCGGCGGCCCGTTCCGCCTCGGCCACGGCCTCCCGCAACGCCAACCGTGTGCTCTCGAGTTGCTCGCCCGCCACGTCGTCCTCCGATTCCTGAGCCGGGCGAAAGGATACCCTTTGGTCAATCGCGACACAGAGGAGTCAGCACGGTGCAGTGGCCGACGTTCAATGTGAGACCGTACGTCTGCGGCGGCATCGGCCACCTCGACGAGGCCGCCCTGGAGACGCTGCGGGGGGCCGGGCCACGGGCGCGGCCCGCGCTGCGGACGCCCGAGGCCGCGCTGTTCAGCTCCTCCCCGCTGCCGCCCTACCACCGGGACGACCGGACCTGGGCGTTCGCCTGGGGAGAGCGCAGGCCCACCGAGACGGCGACGTGGATCAGCGTGGCCGAGCGGTACGAGACCCCCGGCCTGGTCGACGACGGCGACCGGATCACGCTGCACGCCGGCGGGCTCGGCCTGGTGGACGTCTACTACCTGCTCCAGGACGGGGCGGTCTACTTCTCCTCGCTGCTGGAGCCGCTGCTGGCCCTCGCCCGCACGCCGTACGAGATCAACTGGGACGCCTGGGCGGCGATCATCCAGCTGACCTTCCCACTCCGCGACGACACCCCGTACGTCCAGGTCAAGCGGCTGGCCGGAGCCGGCGCGCTGGTCTTCGACCGGACCTCGGGCCGGATCTCGACCGACCGGAGGCTGCCCCGGTGGCTGCGTGAGGAGCCGTTCGAGGCCGGCCGGACGGCCGGGGAGATCCTGGAGATCCTGCACGAGGTCTACAAGGAGTTCGACGGGCGGCCGCTGCTCGTGCCGGTCAGCGGCGGCTACGACTCGCGGCTGCTGTGCTCGGTCGCGGTGACGCGGGGCGCCGACGTGGAGTCGTGGACGACGAGTCCCGACGACGGCACCGACACCGACATCGCCTTCGCCCGCGCGATAACCCGCGAGCTGGGCGTACGGCACCGCGTGATCACCCAGGACGCCTCCGCCTACCCCGACGACGCGCTGGCCGCCGCCCGGCGGCTGGAGTTCCTCACCCCGCACCACGCCTGGTACACCCCGTTCGCCCGCGAGGTGCACCGGGCCGGCCGGACCCTGGTGGACGGGCTGGCCGGGGGCCCGCTGCTGAAGAACTTCATGGTCAGCGGGGCCGCCCTGGAGGCGTCCTCGCAGGCGGAGCGGAAGGCGGCGCTGCTCGGCTCCCTGGCGCTGGGCACCCCGTCGGTGCCGTTCCTGTCCGAGGAGGCGTCGGACTGGATCACCTCCTCGGTCAGGGCGGCCTTCGCCCAGTCGACCTCGATGCTCAACGGGCACCGGGCCGAGCTGCCGCTGTCGGTCCTGCACACCCGGACGGCCCGGGGCATCGCCCGCTCCCCGGTCAACCTGGTCGGTCCCGAGGTCTCGTTCGCGGCGCCGTTCACCCATCCCGACTTCTTCGACGCCGCGCTCTCGGTGGGCGTGGCCCGCAAGGACAAGGGGCGGTTCTACCGGGAGGTCCTGTACGCGGCCAACCCGCGTGTGGCCGCGCTGCCCTCCACCAACGTGGTCAAGCAGCCGCTCCAGCGGGTCCCGCTCCGCTCGGCCGCCGCGCCCGCGCGGGAGTACGGCCACCGGATGCTGGCGCGGGTCGCGGAGGCCGTGCCCTCGCTGCTGTCGGAGCGGCTGCACGGCGTGGTCGCCGAGGGCCCGGACGCCCTGGCGCGGTTCAACGGCTGGAACGACCGCTTCTGGGTGCGGAGCCTGGTCCTGTTCGGGGCCTGGCTGGGCGACTACGAGGACCGCCTGCCCTCCCTCACCCCCCCCTGGTCCTGACCGGCCTCGCCGTGCCTTTCTGCGCCTGGGGACCGTGCCGTCGCCAGGTGGGAGACGAGGCTTTTCTCTGACAACACGTGAGCGTGACGATACGCTTGCTAAGCGTGACCATGACATATGATGCTCATATGACCACCAAGCCGGTTACCGCAACGCTGGAAGCAGACCTTCTCGCCTATGTGCAGGAGCAGGTCAACCGGGGGCGCGCCAAGTCGGTGTCGGCTTACCTGAACGCGGCGCTGGAGCGGCAGATCACCATCGACCGCCGCGCCGACGCCGCGTGGAAGGCCGCGGTGGAGAGAGCGCAGCAGAACCCCGAAGAGGTCGAGAAGGCCAAGCGCCGCGCCCAGCGTCTGATCGAGATCCTCAATGGAGGATGACGTCCAGCAGGCCCTCGTCCTGGACGTGTCCGTGCTCACCGAGTGCGCGCGCGGCGACGTCGGGATCATCAACTTGATCCAGCGATTCGACGCGGACCGGAAGCCGTTGATCATTCCCGCCACGTCCGTCACCGGCGCGACGGTCGAGTTGGGCGGCAATCACGATCAACTGGCCGTCGTCAGCGGCCTGTGCCGCCTGGACTCCGTCATCATGCCGACCGTGAGCGACTTCAAGGACGGCGTCGAGGTCGGGCAGGTGCTGGTCGAGGTGGAGTCCTGTGTCACCTCATGGGACGCCCACGCCGTGACAGAGGCCCTGCTTCACCGCTGCCCCGTCCTGACAGCCGACTACGCACGGTGGAAGGACATCGTCCAGGACCTGTCCGGAGGGCTCACCGTCGTCGAGATCGCCGACCTGGGCGACTGACGGCAGGCTCGAAGCCTCGCACACCGCGCCGCCGGCCGGGTGGCCGTCTTTCAGCGACGACCCGGCCGGCCGGAAACCGCCATCGCATCACGGCCTCCTTGCACGGTGTCCGGGACTCACCTGGAGGCCCACGTCATGAGACTGCGGCCGCACGGCCCGGAACTGAGCGGCCCGCCGACACGGCGGCGGTCCATAGCGTATGGGCAGGTAGGCTCGGTGGGCGGGTCCGTGGTCCGGGGGAGGCGCCCCGGGTGACCTCCCGCCGCGGACGTCCGGTCGGCGGCGGTGGAGCGGAGCCGGGTGGCTCGCCGCAGTGTGCGCACCCCTCCCGTTCTCCGGACATAATCCCAGGTCACCGCAACCGTATGTGACGTGTTTCACGAAGTGGAACGGTAAGCGACAGCGCGATTACGAGTGCGCGGCGCGATACCCACCGGGATTCCGCGCCGCACATGCGAGACGGGATGTTCAGGGGCTACGACGCGCTCGAACGGCTGGTAGTGTTCGGCCCAGAAAGCGCCACAACGGACAGGACCGAATCACAAATTCGGCCTGCCCGAGGGCATGGAGCACGTGGGGATGACGGCTCCGGCCAGCGCGGTCACCAAACATCATCAGCCGGACTATCCGGTGACTTCGTCCTGCCCTTTCTCACCGTGAGCGAGAACACGATGAACCCATCCCCCTACCTGGAGCCTGTCGCCGAAGACTTCGTCTCGGCGGATCCACAGTGGTACAAGCGGGCGGTTTTCTATGAGGTGCTGGTCCGGGGGTTCAAGGACTCCAACGGGGACGGCACGGGAGACCTGCGCGGCCTGATCGAGAAGCTGGACTACGTCAAGTGGCTCGGCGTGGACTGTCTGTGGCTGCTGCCCCTGTACGAGTCGCCGCTGCGCGACGGCGGCTACGACATCTCCGACTACATGAAGATCCTCCCGGACTTCGGCGACCTCGGCGACTTCGTGCAGCTCATCGAGTCCGCTCACGAGCGCGGCCTGCGCATCATCACCGACCTGGTGATGAACCACACCAGCGACAAGCACCCGTGGTTCCAGGCCTCGCGGCACGACCCCGAGGGCCCCTACGGCGACTTCTACGTCTGGTCCGACGAGCCCACCGGCTACCCCGACGCGCCGATCATCTTCATCGGCGCCGAGGAGTCGAACTGGACCTACGACCCGGTCCGCAAGCAGTACTACTGGCACCGCTTCTTCCACCACCAGCCGGACCTGAACTACGACAACCCGGCGGTCCAGGAGGCCATGCTGGAGGTCCTGCGCTTCTGGCTGGACCTGGGCATCGACGGCTTCCGCCTGGACGCCGTGCCGTACCTCTTCGAGCGTGAGGGCACCAACTGCTCCGGCCTGCCCGAGACCCACGCCTACCTGAAGAAGGTCCGCGCCGAGGTCGACCGCCTCTACCCCGACCGGGTGCTGCTGGCCGAGGCCAACGGCTGGCCCGAGGACGTGGTGGAGTACTTCGGCGACCCGGCGGTGGGCGGCGACGAGTGCCACATGGCCTTCCACTTCCCGCTCATGCCGCGCATCTTCATGGCCGTGCGGCGGGGCAGCCGCGAGCCGATCTCCGAGATCATGTCCCGGACGCCGAAGCTCCCGGACAAGGCCCAGTGGGGCATCTTCCTGCGCAACCACGACGAGCTGACCCTGGAGACGGTCACCGAAGAGGAGCGCGACTACATGCACGCCGAGTACGCCAAGGACCCGCGCATGCGGGCCTACCTGGGCATCCGGCGCCGCCTGGCCCCGCTGCTGGAGAACGACCGCGACCAGATCGAGCTGTTCACCGCGCTGCTGCTGTCCCTGCCCGGCTCGCCGGTCATGTACTACGGCGACGAGATCGGCATGGGCGACAACATCTGGCTGGAGGACCGCGACGCGGTCCGCACGCCGATGCAGTGGAGCCCGGACCGCAACGCCGGCTTCTCCCAGGCCGACCCGGGCCGCCTCTACCTGCCGGCCGTCATGGACCCGATCTACGGCTTCCAGGCGGTCAACGTGGAGGCCCAGCAGAAGAACCCGGCGTCACTGCTGCACTTCACCAAGAAGATGCTGGAGATCCGCCGCAACCACCCGGTCTTCGGCACCGGCGTCTACAGCGAGCTGTGGTCCGGCAACCCGGCCGTGCTGTCCTTCATCCGCGAGGACGGCGACGACGTGATGCTGTGCGTCAACAACCTGTCGAAGTATCCCCAGCCGGTGGAGCTGGACCTGCGCCGCTTCGAGGGCATGACGCCGGTCGAGGCCCGGGGCGGCGTGCCGTTCCCGCAGATCGGCACCCTGCCCTACCTGCTGACCCTGCCGGGTCACGGGTTCTTCTGGTTCTCCATCAACACCCGCTGAGACCCGCGACGGCGCGGCACGGCCTGGCCGTGCCGCGCCGTTCCGCGTGCCCGCCGCTGCGCCCGACGGCGGCGGGATCCGGGCCGTCCGACGACTGTCCGGGCCCCTCCGTCCGACGACAGCGGGACCCGGGCCGCTACCTGACGGTCACCGGGACCTGGGCGCGTACGGCCTTGCGGGCCGGTATCAACGTCACCAGCAGGGCCGCCCCCACCGCCATCAGCACCGCCGACAGCAGCGTCAGGGCCGAGGGGGTGCGGCCGATGCCCGCGCCGACGCCGCTGGTGTGGCCCTGCAGGTCGATCAGGCCGGAGACCAGCGAGGCCCCGGCCGCGGTGCCGGCGACCACGCCCAGCACGACGAGCAGCCCGGTGCCGGTGACGAGGGTGGCGGCCACCTGCCTCGGGGTGAGCCCCATGGCCTTGAGCACCGCCAGGTCCAGCGCGTGGTCGCGCAGGCCGAGGGCGCTGGCGGTCAGCAGGTTGGCCAGGCCGAGCAGCGCCAGCACGACGATCAGCGCCACGATCACCATGCGGATGACCGCGAGCCGTTCGGCCGGGTTGACCACCCGCTGCACCTCAAGGCCCTCGTCCGAGGCGGCCAGCAGCCGGGCCCGGACCGCGGCCGGGTCGGCCCCGGGCTTGAGCACCAGGCTGTAGAACTGCGGGGGCACCGCGTCCTTGGCGGCCAGGCTGTCCAGCCCGAGGGAGAGCACCTCGCCGTCCTGGTCGGGCTCCACCACCCGGCCCACGATGTGCACGATCAGCGGCGTGCCGCCGACCGTCATCCGGACCCGGTCGCCGATCTTCACCCCCATCAGGTCGAGCAGCCCCTGCCCGGCGACGGCCTCGCCCCGGCCGGCGAACATCCGCCCCTCCACCACCGAGAAGGGGTAGGGCTGGGCGGAGGTGCCCACGGCGCGGGCCAGCACGCTCCGGGTCTGCTCCGGCTCCAGCGCGGACACCTCGCTGCCCGGGTAGACGGCCCGCACCTCCGGGTCGGCCCTGGCGATGCGCGCGGCGTCCTCGGCGGGGAGCTTGTCCGGGCGGACGATGAGCGCCGCCGCCTGGCCGACCTGTTCGGGATGGCGCAGGAAGTCGTCCAGCGTGGCCCAGCAGCCGAGGCCGATCGTGATCATCATCATCGGCACGGCGACGCCGACGATGCTCAGGAACGCCGGGACGCGCCGGGTGAAGGCGTCGCGGGTGCCCAGGACGAGGGCCGGCGGCAGCCGTACGAGAAGGGCGAGCCTGGCCATCCGCGACAGGTGGCCCCGCGGTGGCGCGGCCGGCGCCGCGGGGATCGGCGGGGTGCGGCAGCCGCGCCAGGCGGGCAGGGCGACCGCGACCAGGACCACCGCGGCGGTGCCGGCGACGATCGCCAGCAGCGGGATCGACGAGAGCGGCAGGATCGGCATGCCGGCCAGCGCGAACGAGGCGGCGATCTGGCCGCAGACCAGCCCGACGGCGATGCCGAGCAGGCCGAGCGCGCCGTGTTCGACCATGAGCAGGCCGAAGATCTGGCCGCGGGTGTAGCCGAGGGATTTAAGGGTGGCGATGTCGCGGGTCTGGGCGAGCACGCGGCCGCCCACCACATTGGCGATGGCCAGCGCCGCGGCGACCAGTCCGGTGATCCCGAACAGCGCCAGCAGCAGGCCCAGCAGCCGGTTGTCCAGCTCCATGGAGGCACGGACCTCGCGCCAGGTGGACATGCGCTGGATCTGCTCGGCCAGCAGGGTGACCGCGCCGTGCACGACCGGCAGCGTGTCCTCTCCGTCGGCCAGCCGCAGTCCGGTGACCGACTCGCTGCGGCCCAGCGCGGGCTCGATCCTGGCGAGGGTGGCGGTCGGCGTCCAGGCCAGGCCGGGGGTCGACTCGGGGTAGAAGCCCTGGTCGGCGGTGTCGGCCAGGCCGACCACGGTCAGGGGGTAAGAGGCGCCGCTGAGCGCGGTGACGGGGAAGGGACCGCCCACCCGCAGGTCGAGCGCCCTGGCGAAGGAGCGCTCGACGACGACGCCGTCGACGTCGCCGGAGCGCAGCCACCGCCCCTCACGGATCAGCGGCGTGGCCACGGAGGGCAGGGCCGCCTGCATCCCCCGCAGCGCCACGGGTGACTTCTTGCCGTCCAGCGTGAGCATGACGGGCGCCGTCCGGTACGGCCCGGCCACCTGGACCACGCCCTGCAGCCGGGACAGCGCGGCCACGTCCGGGGCGTCCTTGGTGTGGATCCACACATGCGCGCCCCGGGACTCGGCGAACAGCCCCCGCCACGGGTTGGTCCCGTCCTCCAGCAGCGTCGCCGAGGTGATCAGCGCCGTGACGATCCCGGCCACCGCGAGCACCGTGAGCAACGCCTGTCCCCGCCGGACCCGCAGGTCGGCCCGGATCCATCTGACCGAGGCCCTGAAGGTGCTCACGCCCGGGATCCCGGCCCCCGCTCCGGCCCCGCCACCGGGTGCGGGCGGGCGGCGGAGGCGGTGCTCACCCGGCGGGTGCCGGAGACGGCGCTCACCCGGCGGGCGGCGGGACAGGAGACGGTGCTCACCCGGCGGGTGCCGGGAGGAGAGGTGGTGCCCATCGACTATCCCCTCAGCTCGACGACGTCGCCCGCGGTGGCCCTGGGACGCCGGCGGCCCGCGCCGACGGCGCCGTCGTCGACGATCTCACCGTCGAGCAGGGAGACCACGCGGTCGGCCAGGCTGGCCACCCGGGCGTCGTGGGTGACGAGGATGATGGTCTGGCCGTCGCGGTGGACCTCGCTGAGGAGCCGGAGCACGTCGCGGGTGTTGCGGCTGTCGAGGTTGCCGGTGGGCTCGTCGGCCAGCAGCAGGCTCGGCCGGTTGGCCAGCGCGCGGGCCAGCGCCACCCGCTGCTGCTCGCCGCCGGCGAGCTGGGCGGGGGCGGCGTCGGCGCGGTCGCTCAGGCCGAGCTCCCCCAGCAGCTGCTCCCGGCGCTCCCGGGCCTCGCGCGGGGAGGCCCCGGACAGCAGCGCGGGCAGCTCGACGTTGTCGGCGACGGTCATGTTGGCGACCAGGTTGAAGAACTGGAAGACGAAGCCGATCCTCTGCCGGCGCAGCAGCGCCCAGGCGCTCTCGTTCAGCGTGTCGGCCCGCTTGCCGTCCAGCCAGATCTCGCCACTGGTCCGGGCGTCCAGGCCACCGATCATGTGCACCAGGGTGGACTTGCCCGACCCCGACGGCCCCATGATGGCCACGAACTGCCCCGCCTCGACCTTGAGGTCCACCCCCCGTACGGCGTGCACCGGGACGCCGCCGTTCTGATAGACCTTCACAAGGTTGACCGTGTTGACGATGGGGGGCGGGGGTGGGCTCACGACAGGTCCTCCTGACAGCGTTCGAGCCAGTCGAGGTCGGCCTGCAGGTGGAGCATGGCCCCCTCTATCAGCAGGAGCGCGACGCGATCCCCCCGCTCGGTCCGCTCAGCGAGTTCGTTGAGGTCGCGCATGAGCGCGAGGTAGTGGCGGCGCTGGCGGTTGATCAGCGTCATCCGGTCCGCGATGCCGGTCATCGGGGCCAGCACGAGCTTCATGAAGAACTCGTCCCGGACCCGCGGCCCCTCGGTGGGCTCGTCCACCCACACGTCGAGGGCATCGCGGCCCGCGGCGGTCAGATAGTACACCTTCTTGTTCGGGCGGTTGGACTGTTCGACGTCGACGACCCGTATCAGGCCGTCCTTCTCCAGCCGGCTGAGCGTGACGTAGATCTGCCCGATGTTCGGTGACGGATAGGCGCTGCCGAATATCTGCTCCAGCGCCTGTTTCAGCTCGTATCCGTGGGCAGGTTCTTTCGCGAGGAGCGCTAACAGCGACAGCCTCACGCCCCACCTCCTCGGAGTGCTCGTTACGTGAGCGTTATGTGTCTATCCGTTGACGTCCACATTAGCGCTGTGCATAACATGCATGCATCTACCTAACACGTATGTAACCGCTCCGAAACCTGGAGGCAACCCCATGCGCCGACTGCTCCCCGTCGCGCTCGCCGTGCTGGTGACGGCGGGATGCTCGGCGGCGGTGGCGCAGAAGACGGAGCGCTCCGGCGGCGGGAGCGGCCCCATCACCTTCGTGACGGGACGCGACACGACCGGTTACCTGCAGCCACTGCTCGACCGCTGGAACGAGGCCCATCCGGGGGAGCGGGTCACCCTGCTCGAACTCCCCGAGGCGGCCGACGAACAGCGCGCGCAGATGGTCGCCAACCTCCAGGCCAAGAGCGACCGCTACGACGTGCTCGGCCTCGACGTCGTCTGGACGGCGGAGTTCGCCGACGCCGGCTGGATCCTGCCGCTCGAACGCGGCATGTTCCCGCTGGACCGGTTCCTGCCGCCGGTCGTGGACACCGCGATCTACCAGGACAAGCTCTGGGCGGTGCCCTACACCAGCAACGCCGGGCTGCTCTACTACCGCAAGGACCTGCTCGCCAAGCAGGGCTTCAAGCCGCCCAAGACCTGGGCGGAGCTGCGCGAGCAGGCCCGCGCGCTGCACGACAAGTACGGCATCGGCGGTTACGCCGGCCAGTTCCTCGCCTACGAGGGACTGACCGTCAACTTCGCCGAGGCCGTGCAGTCGGCGGGCGGGCAGATCCTCAGCCAGGACGGCACGCAGGTGACCATGGACGCGGCCAAGGCGAAGACCGGCCTGGACTTCCTGGCCGGCGGCTTCCGGGAGGGATGGATCCCCCGGGAGTCGCTCTCCTTCAAGGAGGAGGAGTCGCGGCTGGCCTTCCAGGAGGGCCGGCTGGCCTTCGCCCGCAACTGGCCGCACGCCTACGGCCCGGCCACCACTTCGGCGGTCGCCGACAAGTTCGGGGTCACCCGGCTGCCCGGGCTGAACGGCCCGGGGTCCAGCTCGCTGGGCGGGGTCAACCTCGCGCTCAGCGCCTACTCCAAGCGGCAGAAGTCGGCGGTGGAGTTCATCCGCTACTTCACCGGCCTGGAGAACCAACGCCGGGTGCTCGCCGACGGCTCGTTCCCGCCCGTGTGGGCCGAGCTGTACGACGACCCCGGCCTGATCAAACGTTTCCCCTACCTGCCGGTCCTCAAGCAGAGCATCCTCTCTGCCCGACCCCGACCGGCGAGTGCCAACTACAACCAGGTGAGCCTGGTGATCGCCAGCGCGGTCTCCAACGCGCTCACCCCACCCTTCAAGGAGGCCGGCGACGATGTCGTCGCCTCCATGAGAGGCCAGCTCAACGAGATCATCCGGGCTCAGTGACCCGGGGGAGATCCCCCCGGGTGAGACCGTCATCCCCATCCAGGCTCCGGACCGGGAGTCATCCCCACTCCCGATCCCGGTCGAACGTCATCCCCATCCAGGCTCCGGACCGAGGGTCATCCCCACCCCCGGTCCGGGTCGAACGTCATCCCCATCCTCAGTCCGCATTGAGCTGTCACCCCCGCCCCGGGAGCGACCCGGGAGCCCTGACAGCACAGGAGGTCCGTTCAGCATGCGTAAATCCATCGCGACAGTGACGACGGCGGGACTCGCGCTCGCCCTCGCCGCGTGCAGCCAGAGCCCCGACACTGCCGCCTCCCCCGCCGCGAGCAGCAGCTCCTCCGCCGCCGCCCCCGCGGCCAAGACGCTTGAGGGCGTGACCATCGAGGTCGCCGCCAAGTGGACCGGCCCCGAGCAGACCAACTTCCAGGAAGTGCTCAAGGCCTTCGAGGCCAAGACCGGCGCCAAGGTCACCTACGCCTCCACCGGCGAGGACACCGGCGCCTACCTCGGCCCGCGCATCCAGGGCGGCAACCCGCCGGACATCGCGATCCTGCCCCAGCCGGGCCTGGTCAAGCAGTACGCCGACCAGAAGGCGCTCAAGCCGCTCTCCGCCGAGGTGCTCAAGCAGATCGACGACAACTACACCCCGTACTGGAAGGAGCTCGGCTCCGCCGACGGCCAGGCCTACGGCGTGCTGGTGAAGGCGGCCCACAAGTCGCTCATCTGGTACCGCGACCAGGCCTTCCAGGACGCCGGGGCGCAGCAGCCGGCCACCTGGGACGACCTCGTCAAGACCGCCCAGGCGGTCGCCGACTCCGGCACCCCGCCCTTCTCCCTGTGCGGCGCGTCCGGCTGGACCCTGACCGACCTGTTCGAGAACGTCTACCTGTCCAGCGCGGGCCCGGAGAACTACACCAAGCTCTCCAAGCACGAGATCCCGTGGACCGACGCCAGCGTGACCACCGCCCTGGAGAAGATCGGCCAGCTCGTCGGCAAGAAGGAGTTCCTGCTCGGCGGCCCCTCCGGCGCCCTGCAGACCGACTTCCCGACCTGCGTGACCCAGGTCTACGGCCAGGACAAGTCGGCGATGGTCATCGAGGCGGACTTCGTGGGCACCACGGCCGAGGAGTCCGGCGCGAAGCTGGGCGAGGAGGCCAAGTACTTCCCGTTCCCGAAGGCCGGTGACACCGAGCCGGTCGTGCTGGGCGGCGACATCGCGGTGGCGCTGAAGGACTCCAAGGGCGCGATGGCGCTGCTGGAGTTCCTCGCCTCCAAGGAGGGCGGCGAGGTCTGGGCCAAGCTCCCCGGCTACCTGTCTCCCAACCGCAACGTCTCGCCCGACAACTACCCGAGCGAGCTGACCAAGAAGCTCGCCCAGACGATCATCTCCGCGGGTGACGCCGTCCGCTACGACATGTCCGACCTGGCGCCCAGCGCCTTCGGCGGCACCGACGGCAAGGGCGAGTGGAAGCTCCTGCAGGACTTCGTCCGCGACCCGTCCAAGATCAAGGACATCCAGTCCAAGCTTGAGGACGAGGCCAAGAAGGCCTGGAAGTAAAGGGGAGAGGCCGTGACCGACCGGTTAGACGGCCCGCAGGATCCGCGTGGCGGCGGCGACGCCGCCCGCGGCTCCTCCTCCGGACCGAACGACACCCCCGGGGCTTCCCTCGATCTGAGCGACGCCCCGCCGACCCCGGCGGACGCCGACGCGCCGGCCGCCAAGCCGGAGATCGCGACGGCCGGACCGGCGGCCCCGGCCGCCTCCGGCGCCGCGACCACCTCGGGCGCCTCCTCACGGCTGGGACCGCCGCCGACGCTGGCGATCTGGTTCCTGCTGCCGGGAGCGATCCTGCTCGGCTCGATGGTGATCTACCCGATCATCTACTCGATCTTCCGTAGCTTCTACGACGCCACCGGCGACACCTTCGTCGGCGTGGACAACTACGCCACGATCTTCAGCGACTCCTCCACCCTGACCACGATCAGGAACAATCTGATCTGGGTCGTGGTGGCCCCCGCGCTGGTCACCGTGGTCGGCCTGATCTTCGCGGTGCTGACCGAGCGGATCCGCTGGGCGACCGCGTTCAAGCTGATCGTGTTCATGCCGATGGCCGTCTCCCTGATGGCCTCGGGCGTCATCTTCCGCCTGGTGTACGAGCAGGACCCCGACCGGGGCGTGGCCAACGCCGTGATCACCTCGGTCCAGGACGTCTTCGACTCCAACCCGGGCTACCCGGACGCGCGTCCCAGGGAGAACGACCAGGCGCCGGTCGCCGCCCAGCAGGGCGCGGTGGTGACCAAGCAGCCCGCCAAGCTCGGGCAGGCCGTGCTCATCCCGCTGGTGGGCGTCAAACCCGACACCCTCGCCTCGGCCTCGGCGGCCAAGGCCGTCCAGCCCGGCCCCGGCGAGCTGGCCGGAACCGTGTGGGTGGACTTCACCCAGGGCGGCGGCGGCGCGCTCAACCAGGTGGACGGCACCGAGAAGGCCCTGGCCGGAGTGACGGTCGAGGCGGTGCAGAACGGCGCCGTCAAGGGCACCGCCACCACCGAGGCCGACGGGACCTTCCGCTTCGCCGGGCTCGCGCCGGGCGACTACCTCGTACGGCTGCCGCAGTCGAACTTCGAGGCGGCCTTCAACGGGATCCCCTGGCTGGGCCCGACACTGATCACTCCGGCGATCATCGGCGCGTTCATCTGGGTGTGGGCCGGCTTCTCCATGGTGCTGATCGCGGCGGGGCTCTCGGCCATCCCGCGTGACGCGCTGGAGGCGGCCCGCATCGACGGCGCCACCGAATGGCAGGTGTTCCGCAAGATCACCGTTCCGCTGCTCTCCCCGGTGCTGCTGGTCGTGTTCGTCACAATGATCATCAATACCCTGAAGGTCTTCGACCTGGTCTTCGTCATCGCACCGGGATCGGTGCAGCCGCAGGCCAACGTGATCGCGCTGGAGATGTGGCGGGTCTCCTTCGGCGGCGGCGGCAACCAGGGGCTGGGCAGCGCGCTGGCCATCTTCCTGCTGATCCTCGTCCTGCCCTTCATGATTCTCAACATCCGCCGGTTCAGGAGGGACAACCAGTGACAACCTCCACTCTCGGCGCACCGCCCCGCAGCGCCCTCGGCCGGGTCGTGGACCGGGTCGGCGGTGGTGTGGTCCAGGCGGCGATGGTGCTGATCGGCGTGTTCTGGCTGGTCCCCACCCTCGGCCTGTTCGTGGTCTCGATCCGCGACGAGACGGCCAACAACTCCACCGGCTGGTGGACGGTGTTCACCAAGCCGGCCGAGCTGACCCTCAAGAGCTACGGGGACCTGCTGGCCACCGGGTTCACCGCGTCGTTCTGGAACACCGTGCTCATCACGGTGCCCACGACCGTCCTCGTGATCGGCATCGCGGCCATGGCGGCCTACGCGTTCGCCTGGATGGACTTCCCCGGCAGGGACGGGCTGTTCCTGGTGGTGGTCGGCCTGCTGGTGGTGCCGATCCAGATCGCGCTGATCCCGATCGCGCAGCTCTACGGCAAGATCGGGATCTTCGGCTCCATCGCCGGCGTGGTGCTCTTCCACGTCGCCTTCGGACTCCCCTTCGCCATCTTCCTGCTCCGCAACTTCTTCGCGGGCATCCCGGCCTCGCTGCTGGAGGCGGCGCGGATGGACGGCGCGGGCGAGTGGAGGATCTTCTCGACCGTGGTGTTCCCGCTGGCCAAGCCGGCGATCGCCTCGCTCGGCATCTTCCAGTTCCTCTGGGTCTGGAACGACCTGCTCGTCGCCCTGGTCTTCGCCAACACCGAGAACCAGCCGATGACCAAGGCCCTGCAGTCCCAGATGCGGCAGTTCGGCACCAACATCGACATCCTGGCGCCGGGCGCCTTCCTGTCCCTGATCATCCCGCTGGTGCTGTTCTTCGCCTTCCAGCGGTATTTCGTGCAGGGCATGATGGCCGGCTCGGTGAAATAAAGGGGCAGGTCCGGTACGGCTTGCACAGATTTCGGATGCGAGCCGTACCGGACCTCAAACGCCGATAGGGTTTTCGGCATGTCCGCACGCCCTTTGAACGAAGTCGTGGAAGCCGGGTGGGCCACGGCCCTGGAGCCCGTCGCCGAGCAGGTCGCCGCCATGGGCGACTTCCTCCGGAAGGAGGTCGCCGAAGGCCGGCAGTACCTCCCCTCGGGACCCAACGTGCTCCGCGCTTTCCAGCAGCCCTTTGACCAGGTCAAGGTGCTGATCGTCGGTCAGGACCCCTACCCCACGCCGGGTCACCCGATCGGCCTGAGCTTCTCGGTCGCCGCCGACGTGCGGCCCATCCCGGGGAGCCTGCGCAACATCTACAAGGAGCTCACCGAGGACCTCGGGCTGCCCATGCCGAGCAACGGCGACCTGACCCCGTGGGCCGAGCACGGTGTGCTGCTGCTCAACAGGGTGCTCACCGTCATGCCGGGCAAGCCCGCCTCGCACCGGGGCAAGGGCTGGGAAGAGGTCACCGAGCAGGCCATCAAGGCGCTCGCCGCGCGTGACAAGCCGATGGTCGCGATCCTGTGGGGCCGCGACGCCCGCAACCTGCGCCCGATGCTCGGCGACGTCCCGGCCATCGAGTCGGCCCACCCGAGCCCCCTGTCGGCCCGGAGCGGTTTCTTCGGCTCCCGCCCGTTCAGCCGCGCCAACGAGCTCCTCGCGCAGCAGGGCGCGTCGCCGGTGGAGTGGAAGCTCCCCTAGTCCGACCTCACTCCGTGAGGGCACTAGGATCTCCACCATGAGTGATGAATCGGGCACCGAACGCTATCTCCGGCTGACGGTTGAGCTGACTGTGGAAGTGCAGGACATCGGCGCACTGCAGGCCGCCGCACTGAAGGAGATCAACCACCCTGAGGCCGATCTGGACGACGACGAGCGCAGGGAGCAGGCGGAGATGGTCTCCGCCGACGACAGCGGCGCCACGGCGCTGCAGTGGCTCATCGAGCCGGACCACGTCCTGGGTCTGATCGAGCACGTCGAGCAGATCGAGCCCCGCGAGGCCGTGCTGGGCGTGGAGCCCTCCGAGGGCCCCTCGGAGGAGGACGACGAGCACGACCACGACCACGACCACTGAGGTCAGTCGTTGACCACGGAGCCGTCCCCGAAGGCCCAGAGTTGACCTTCCAGGTCCAGAGCCTGGTAGACCCTGGGTCCCTCGGGGGTGGCCTCGATCTCCACCACGATCTCCGCGCCCCTGGCGCTGGCCTGCTCGTAGTGGGCCTCCAGGTCCTCCACCACGACGAACACCCCTTGACTGACCGCCGGCAGGTCCAGGGCGCTGCGCAGGTACGGCTCGCTGTCACGGACCGAGGCCAGCATGACCACGGCCTCGCCCAGCACGAGCCGGGCGTGTCCGATACCGCCCTTCGGGCCGGGGACCGTCAGCGCCGGCCGGAAGCCGAAGACCTTGCCCAGCCACTCGATGGCGGCCGGGGCATCCTGGTATCGAAGGAACGGAACCACACGAGGGGCTGACATGCTGTCCTCCATCGAGACGACGGGATGCCTTCAGCCCTGAGCTTGCCACCGTTGGCCGGTCCCGTCAGCCCACTGGACTGATCTTCTTGTCAGCCGGTGAGAACGTCCTCACGGCGGGCGACAAGGGAGTCGCGCAGGCGCGTCAGCTCGCCGCAGCGGGCGGCCAGGTCGTTGACCGTGCCGTTCACCCACTGGGCGACCTCGCCGACGGCCTGACCGGTGCGGGCGATCCGCTGGTGCTTGATCGCGTCGGTGATGATGTTGTCGAAGAACATGTCGACGAACCAGCGGGTGTCCACCTTCGGGAGCTGGGGGTTGGCGTGCACCCCGACGTCGGCGAGCTCGCGGGAGAAGGCGTCCAGAGCCCGCTGGGCGTGCCAGGCCGCCTCGTCGGCGTTGCGCATGTGGCCGTGCTCCAGCATGTCCGCGAAGCCGCCGCCGCTCAGCATGTCCCAGGTGGAGGCGCCACGGGCGTTGCCGAGGGAGCGCAGGACCTGACCGACCGCCTGGGCGGCGGCGACCCCGGCGTGATGGGCCTCCTCGTGCTCGCGGAGGTCGGCGTGGGTGTCGGCGAGCCGCTGGCCGAGCTCGGTGAGCTCGCGCCCCCGGGGGTCGGCCGTCTCGACCAGCACCCGCTCCTTGCGTTCGAGCAGCGCGGCGAACTCCTCCCGGGAGCGGGCGACCTCGGCCAGGCCGTTCTCCACGGCCGCGCGGTCGCTCCGGAGCCATTCGAGACGGTTCCGCTGCCCGTCCAGGCGCTGCCGCAGGGCCTGCGCCTCGGCCTGCTCCTTGGCGAGCTTCTCCTCCTTGGAACCGGTCAGGCCGGACAGGAACGCGCTGAAACCGCCGCCCTCCAGCTTGGAGACGTCGCGCTCCTCCTCGGCGAGCTGGGTCTCCAGATCGCCGATGAGCTGCCCGACCTCGTCGAGCTGCACGGCCACCGCCTGGCGCTGCCTGGTCAGCTGTTCCAGCCGTCGCACCCGGTCGCGGGCGGCGCGCAGGTCGTCATCGATGCTGTCAAAGGAGGTCACATATTTGCGACGTCTGAAGCGGTCAAATCGTTCCGTCCGGTATGCGGTGGACCCCGCCGGCGCGTGACGGGCGCCACGGCCGCCGGCGGAGCCTGCCGCCCTCCCCCGGGACAGGGGAGGGCCGTGTCAGTCCATCGGGACCAGCGGGGCGGGATAGCCCCTGATCCTCGTGGGCATCCGCCATGGCTCGTAGATCAGCTTCGTCGGCACGCCGTCCAGCTCGGGCAGGTAACGCCGGATGTATTCGCCCTCCGGGTCGAACCGCCTGGCCTGCCGTACGGGATTGACGACCCGGTTGGGCCGGGTGTCGTTGCCGGTCCCGGCCACCCACTGCCAGTTGCCGTAGTTGTTGGACACCTCACCGTCGAGCAACAGGTCGAAGAAGTGCCCGGCCCCCACCCGCCAGTCCACCCGGAGCCGTCTGACCAGGAACGACGCGGTCACCATACGGGCCCGGTTGTGCATCCACCCCTCGGCGAGCAGCTGCCGCATGCCCGCGTCGACGATCGGCACCCCGGTCCTGCCCTCCTTCCACGCCTGCGCCGCGTCCTCGTCGTCGTGCCACCGCTGCCCCCGCGGCCGGTAGTCGTCGCGGTTGATCCGCGGGAAGGCCCGTGTCACCTGGTGGAAGAAGTCGCGCCAGCACAGCTGCCTGACGAAGTCGTCGCCGTTGACCGCCAGCGACTCCAGCTCCAGCGGCGACAGGCAGCCGGCGCGCAGGTAGGGGCTGAGCCTGGAGGTGCGGTTCCCGGCGAGGTCGTCGTGGCCCGCGGCGTAGTCCTCCACGCAGTACTTCAGCCACTGCCTCATCCGCGTGCGCGCCACCGTCTCGCCCCCCGGGAACAGCAGCCCGTTCGGCCCGTGTCCGGCGACCGGCAGCGGACCGCCCTCCAGCCCCTCGGGGACGGGCACCTTGTTGGGGGGCTTCAGCACCTCCCGGCGCCGCTGCCCGCTCCAGACCCGCCAGTAGGGCGTGAAGACCCGGTAGTGGTCGCCGCCGCCGGAGGGCCTGAGCGCGTCCGGCGGCACGACCGTCACACCGGGGAAGGTGCGCAGGCCCATCCGGTGCCGCCGGCACTCCTCGGCGAGCCGCCGCTCCCTGCGCTGCGCGAGCGCGCTGACGTCCGCGCTGAGGTAGACCGCCTGGGCCGGGAGCTCGCACGCGAGCCGGACCGTCTCCACCACCGGATCGCCCTGGCGGACCACGAGGTCGCCGCCCCGCTGGCGGAGCGATCCGCGCAGGTCGGCGAGGCACTCGGCGAGGAAGGACGCCCGGTGGCCGGCGGGCATGCGGGAGTCGGCCACGAACAGGGGCACCACGCGGCAGGCGTCCGCGCACGCGGCGGCCAGCGCCGGGTGGTCGTGCACCCGGAGATCGCGGTTGAACAGCACAATGACGGTATCCATCACCTGATGCTTCGCGGCCGCCCCACCGGCGGTTGCATCCGCCGGCCTCCGCCGGCCGAAAGGACGTTCAGGGGGATGAAGCACCCGCGCCGCCTGGCAGGCTGGTGATGCGACCGTGGGCATGGGGTGAGACGGGTATGGACGAGCAGGGTCAGGAGACCGCCGAGGAGGGTCCGGGCTACGGCATAGGGGCCGTAGCCCGGCGGCTCGGCGTGCCCGCTCCCACACTGCGCACCTGGAACCTGCGCTACGGGATCGGCCCGAGCCGCCGCAGCCCGGGCGGCCACCGCCGCTACGACGCCGGCGACCTGCGGCGCCTTGAGGAGATGAACCGGCTGATCAGAGCCGGGGTCCCGGCCGCCGACGCGGCGCGGATGGTGCTGCGGACCGCGTCCGCCCCGGCGGAGGCTCAGCCCCGGGGCGGGCCGGCGTCCGCCGTTCCCGGCGGTCCGGCCCGGCCCGCACCCCCGGAGACCGCGCCCGTCGCCGCCTCCGGGCAGCTCCCACCCGCCGCGCCAGCCCCCACGGGCGGGCGGCTCCCGGAGACCGCGCCGGCCCCCACGGGCGGGCGGCCCCCGTCCGCTGCGGCGGGCCTCACCCACCCGCGGCTCCCGGACGCCGCGCCATGGGTGCGGCCCTCGATACCGACCGCGGCGATGCTGGCGCGGGCGGCGACCGCCCTGGACAGCCGGACCGTGTCCGGCTGGATCGGCGCGGCGCTGGACAGGCACGGGATCATGTGGACCTGGGAGAACCTGGTGCTCCCGGTCTTCGGGACGATCTGCAGGCGCCAGGCGGAGACCGGCGCGAGCGTCGAGATCGAGCACCTGTTCTCCGACCGGCTGCTGGCCGCGCT
Source organism: Streptosporangium sp. NPDC048886 (assembly GCF_055586905.1). NCBI lineage: Bacteria > Bacillati > Actinomycetota > Actinomycetes > Streptosporangiales > Streptosporangiaceae > Streptosporangium > Streptosporangium sp. NPDC048886. The sequence continues at coordinate 36,432 of NZ_JBVJHH010000031.1, read as the reverse complement.
GATCCCGCTCGTCGAACGCCCGAGCCGTCCGGTCAACGGGCGGCCGGTGCTGCTGGCCTGCGCCGAGGACGAGCAGCACAGCCTGCCGATCTACGCCCTGGCCGCCGTGCTGACCACCGACCACCACGTGGAGACGCGGGTGCTCGGGGCGCGGACCCCCTACCAGGCGCTGGCCGACGCGATGCGCCGCCTCGGCCCGGCGGCGGTCTTCGTCTGGTCCCAGTTACGCGAGACCGGTGACCCGGCGCCGCTGGCCTCGCTCCCCCCGCTCCGCCCGGCGAGCCGCGTCATCGTCGGCGGCCCGGGCTGGGGGGGCGGGCTCCCGCCGTCGATCCCGCACGTCACCTCCTTCCGTGAGGCCCTCACCCGGATCAGCGCCGCGCTGCACTGACCATTCCGGCTCCGGAGCCCCCGAGTCTCCCGCTCCGGAGCAGCGCCGACTCCCTGCCCCGGAGGCGCGCCGGTCCGGTCACCCAGGGTTGCGATCACCACGACGGAGGAGTATGAATAAGTTTTGAATAGGTTTTCTCGGCAAGGGTGACCACCATGACAGACGACCTGAACGTCCGGCTCGCTCGGGGCGACGATGCGGCGCTGACCGAGTGCTTCCGTACGCATGGCCCCCTCCTCCGCTCCTACCTGCGGCGATTCGTCCCCCCGCAGGAGGTCGAAGACCTGCAGCAGGTCGTCTTCGCCGAGGTGTGGCGCTGCCGGCACCGCTTCGACCCGGCACGCAGCCTCACGGCGTGGCTGATCGGCATCGCGCACAACCGGGCGGTGGACCACCTGAGGGCGCGCACTCCGCAGACAGTGCCGCTGGACGGGGTGGCCGACCCGGCAGGCACCGACGGCCGGACCCACGGGGACGGCCTGGCCGAGCGCGACCAGGTCCAGCGGGCGCTGGCCGAGCTCCCGGCCCCGCAGCGCCAGGCCATCGAGCTGGCCTACTACGGCGAGCTGACCCAGCGGGAGATCGCCGAGAGGCTGAGCGTGCCGCTGGGCACCGTCAAGGCCCGCACCGCCCGCGGCCTGCGCCGCCTGTCGGACCTCCTCGCCCAGGTCGCGGCATGAACGGCCAGGTCAGACCTCGGGTCGCGGTGTCGAGCTGCCTGATGGGCGAGCTGGTGCGCTTCAACGGCGGCCACAGCCGCGACAGGTTCCTCAGCGGGGAGCTGGACCCCTATGTCGACTGGGTGCACATCTGCCCGGAGGTGGAGATCGGCCTCGGCGCCCCGCGCGAGTCCCTCCGCCTCGAACGCTCCCCCCGGGGACCGCGCCTGGTCACCAGGAAGACCGGGGTGGACCTCACCGACCGGATGGCGTCCCTGGCCGCCGGTCGGGCGGGCGCCCTCGACGTGGACGGCTACGTCTTCAAGTCCAGAAGCCCCAGCTGCGGAGTGCACGGCGTCCCTCTCTACGCGGGTGACATGGCCGTGGACCGCAAGGGCAGGGGCGTGTTCGCGGCCCGGATCCTCGACGCCCACCCGCTGCTGCCGGTGGAGGACGAGGGGCGGCTGAACGACGCGCTGCTCCGTGAGACCTTCGTGGAGCGGATCTTCGCCCAGGCCAGGCTCCGCGCGCTGCTGGAGGACGACTGGCGCGCACGCGACCTGGTCGCCTTCCACTCCCGGCACAAGATGCAGATGCTGGCCCATGACCCCGAGGTCTACCGCGAGGCGGGCCGGGTGGTGGCCCGGGCGGGTCTGCGCCCCCGCGAGGAGCTGGCCGCCGACTACGCCCGCGCGTTCGGCACGGCCTTCGCCAGAAAGGCGAGCATCGGCCGCCACGTCAACGTGCTCCAGCACTGCATGGGCATGGTGAGCGACGCGCTGGACCCGACCCGGCGGGCCGACCTGGCCGAGGTCATCGCCTCCTACCAGGCCGGACAGGTGGCGCTCAGCGTGCCGGCCACCCTGATCCGCCATCACGCGCGCGGCGCGGCCGCGGCGTATCTCCGGGACCAGACATACTTCTCGCCGTACCCGCAGGAGCTGCGCCTGCGCAACCACGTCCCCGCCTGAGCCGCCGGCCCCGTCGCCGCGTCCACCGCTCCCCCGCCGCCGGAGGACCGTGGGCCCGCCGTACCGCCGGGATGTGGCCATATCGATACGGGCCGACCGCGGGAACCGGCTCCCACCGCTTGAACACGCCGACCATCGGATCGAAGATCAGAACGCTGTCGTGCACATTCAGGAGAGGGCGCGGAAAGCATGACAAAATACGATCCCGTGGGAAACGCCCGGAAGATTCACCGGCCCATCGGCGGCCGGCCCGGAGAGGTCGACGACAGGCCGTCCTCCGCCCCGTCCCGGCACCGATGACGCCAGAGCCCGGCCACTGGGCGCCGAACACGCTGATGACGGATCTGGAGCCCACTGTCGGCGGGGCGCTCCTGGCTCTCGGCACCGTACGGCGGTGCGGCCCGGACACGGTCCTGATCCGCCAGGGCGAATGCGACGACCGCCGGGTCTATCTCCTGCAGGCTCCCGGCCCCGGCCGGCCGGCATGCGCGAAGGTCACCCTGGTCTCGGAGTCCGGCACCGAGGCGCTGCTCGGCATCCGGGTCTCCGGCGACCTCGTCGGCGAACTCGCGACACTGCGCGACGCGCCCCGTACGGCCACCGTCACCGTCTGCTCCTACAGCCTGGTCCACATGATCCCGGAGAGGCGGTTCGCCGCCTTCATGGAGCACCACCCCTCCGTCGGCCGCGCGGTCGCCCGGATGGTGGCCCAGCGGCTCGACTGGTCCAACCGCCGCCGGCTGGACCTCGCCGAGGCCACCGTGGCCGAGCGGCTCGCCCGGGTGCTGGTGGAGCTGGTCGACCGGCACGGCTCCCACGACCGGGACGGACACCTGCTCGGAGTGCCCATGTCCCAGATCGAGCTGGGACGGCTCATCGCCGCCGGCCCGGACGCGATCGGCAAGGCCGTGGCCCGGCTGAAGACGCGCGGGCTGATCCGCGGGGGATACCGAGGGGTGACCGTCCTCAATCTTGACGCTCTTCGCAAATATGAAGATATACGACAAAAACCCTCTGAGCGCTGAATGACAGCCAGCATTCCGCGTTAATTACTCAATTCCGTACAAGAGCGGTTTCTATCATCATCGACTGTGGCAAACTACTCCCTCCAACTCCACGATCCCCCTCGGGAGGGCATCCGATTTGTCCAGAAATCACAGGCGTCGGCTGCTGATCAAAACCGATATCGTCGGCTACGGGACACGGGACGACCGAGACCAGCACGTCACCCAACGCAACTTCCTGCACCTGCTGGACGAGGCCGCCGCGGCCGCCGCGCTGAACAGGAAGAAGTGGTTCACCCAGAGCTCCGGTGACGGCGAGTTCGCCATCCTTCCCGACCGCGAGCCGGAGCCGCGGGTCGTGGACGACTTCGTGCGCCACCTCGACGGCGCCCTCGACCGGCACAACGCCGGCGCCCTGCCCGCCACCCGGATAAGGCTGCGCGTCGCCATCCACGTCGGCGTGATCAGCCCGGCCGACAACGGCATCGCCGGAGCGGCGGCGGTCGCCGTCGGCAGGATGGTGGACTGCGACCCGCTCCGCGAGGCGATCGCCGCCGCCGGATCGGCGAACCTCGCGCTCATCGTCTCCGACGAGATCTACCGCGGCACCGTCGCCGCCCGTTTCACCACCTGGCGCGACGGCGACTTCCACGAGGTGACCGTGCGGGTCAAGGAGCTCACCACGCGGGCGTGGATCCATGTTCCCCGAGGCCGCCTCTCCCCCGACACCCCCGGCGCCCCCGCGGGACAGGCCGCCGCGCAGCCCCGCGAGCGGGTCCAGGCGTCCCAGAGCGTCGTCAACGAGTTCCACGGCACCGTGCACACCCAGGGCGGCACCATCGGAATCTCGAACGGCTGACCCTCCCCGTCTCAGGAACGCCCCTGGGAACAACGAACATGTCCGCCCCGGACAGTCTGAGGACGTCTTGAGCACAGACCCATCCGCCGCCCCCGAAGAGCAGGGACCACAGGAAACAGCGGCCGGCAGCCGAGCGGCCGCCCCCGACGCCCCGCCGGACGCCGAGCCGCCCGGCGGAGCCCCCGACGACGGGCCACCGGGCGGAGAGCCGGACGGCAAGGCCGCCCGCCCGGCGCCGGAGGGCCGGATCGACCAGACGGTCTTCCAGACCTTCCTGGGGAACGTCCACACCCAGGGCGGCACCATCGGGATCTCCGGCGAGGGGGCGCGGACGCAGAGCCGCCGCGCCTCGGGCAAGGTCTCACCCGCCGACGTCGACTCCGCCGTGCACCGCTACGCGCCACCGGCCCCGCACGCGCACGCCCTGTCCGAGCTGCGCAGGAACCACGCGATCGCCCTGTACGGCGCGGCGGGCCTGGGCAAGCGGACCGCTGCGATCAACCTGCTCCACACGGTCGCCGACGGCCCGCTGGTGACGCTGTCACCGGCGGATCCGCTCGACTGGCTCGCCGAACGCGACTACACCGGAGGGGTCGGTTATCTGGCGTGCGGCCTGGTGAGCTCCGGCGAGCAGACCGAGCTGGCGGACTTCACGCTGGGCGAGATCGCGCGGCGGGTGCAGGAGGCGGGGGCCTACCTGGTCCTCACGGTCGTGACACCTCTCACCGACACGCGGACCGGGTCGATACCGCACATCGGCTGGGACCGCCCCGCCCACCGGGACATGCTCCTGGCGCACGGCGTCGACCCCGCGCAGGTCGCCGCCGCCGCCCAGGCGATCACCTCCGTCCACGACCTGGGCGACGTGGTGCGGTTCGCCGGACAGCTCGCGAGGGGCGTGTCCCTGGAGGAGGCACGCGGCGGCCTCGACCTGACCGGCCGGGTGGCGGCCTGGTTCGAGGACGGCAGGCGGACGGACGAGGAGATCCTGGAGGTCACCGCGCTGCTCTTCATGGTCGGCATGCCCGAGCGCCGTTTCGAGGCCCACCTGGCCCGCCTCAAGGAGCGGACGGCTCCCCTGGCCGGGGAGCCGGAGGGGCCGGAGGGGCCGGTCACCCGCCCCGGCATCCTGGCCACCCGCCGCCCACGGCGCGACGGCGACGCGCTCGTCAAGGTCGAGTATCTGGTGACCGAGATGGACGTCGGCGTCCCCGGCCCGCCACGGCGCTGCCTGGTCTTCCGGGAGTACGGCTACCGCAGGCACGTCGCCGCCGAGCTGTGCGTGCAGTTCGACGACCGCTTCTGGGCGCCGGTCTTCGCCTGGCTGCTGGAGACCGTCCAGATGTCGGGGCCCGAGACACGCCTCCAGATCGCGGCCGGGCTGGCGCTGCTGTGCGGGCACGACTCCTTCGACGCCGTCCGCGAGGTGTTCCTGCAACCCTGGTCGGCCGGTGAGTACGGCCCGCGCTCCTGGGGCACGGTCATCTACGTCCTGTGGTGCATGTGCGTCGAGGACACGACCGCGCCCCTGGCCCTGCGCACGGCGATCCGGTGGTCCCGGAGCGGGGTGGCCCTGCGCAGGCAGGCCGCCACCGAGGCGTTCTGCGGGGAGCTGGGGGTGCGCTATCCCGCCGAGGCCCTGAGCCAGCTGTGGCACCTCATGGAGAACGCGCCGCCCTACGACGGGCGGGAGGCGGTGGCCCGGCTCTACGCCACGCTCGTGTCGGTCGCGGCCCGTGACGCCAGGGTGGTGCTGGACGACCTGGAGATGCGGCTGAGACAGCATCCGCGTCCTGGCAGTCCCGAACTGCTGCGCACGCTGAACGTGGCCCTCGCCGTACTGTCGATCAGGGACGAGACCACCGGGCACCCGGCCGCCGCCCGCCACCTGCTGATGCCGGGCACGCTCCACGGACCGTTCGCCAAGGTCTGGAGCGCCGCCATCGTCAACCGGCCGGCCCGCGCCGCCGCCTTCGCGGCCCTTTACGACGTCCTGCACGCCATGAGCGTGCTCAGTCCTTCTCCGGAGGGGCGGCTGCGCCCGCTGGCCGAGGCCCTGGCCGACAACCTCCCGGAGCACGAGCACGGACTGTTCAGAAGCGAGTTCGAGCGATATGTGAACCGCCGCAGGGATCCGCAGAGCACCGGCCGGCTGCTCCTGACCATCCTGCTGTCGATCTTCGTGCCGAACTCCCGACCGCGCCCCGTGGAGAGCCGATGACCCAGCCGATCACCACCGAACCGTCACCGCCCCCGCCGGCCCCCGCCGGCTATCCGATCACCGCTCTGGACACGCTCGCGCCCACCGCCAGCCGGAACCGGTTCTGGAGGAAGGGGCCGGCCCAACGTGAGCCGGGCGCCGTGCCCTATCCGCTCCCGCACGAGGTCGTCGTCCTGCGTGTCGGCAGGAAGCTCGTGCGCGCCGACGACGGCAGCCCCAGGGACCGCGACCAGGACCTGGCGAACGCCACGAGTTACTGCGTCGTCGACATGACCCGGGAACGGCCCGTCGTCCTGGAGATGCAGGTGCCCTCGGAGGGCGGCCTGCAGGACTTCACGCTGAGGGCGACGTTCGCGTGCACCGTCCGCGACCCGTTGCGGATCGCCGAGGGCGGCCGCCGGGACATCCGGGAGGCCCTGCTCACCTACCTCAAGGGCTGCGACGGGATCCAGCACCTCGGCATGGAGTACGGCATCGAGGCGGTCCGTGAGGCGCACCGGCGGTTCAGGTCGGTGCTGGACGCGTACGCCAAGACCAGACCCCCGATCTTCACCGGCATGATGGTCGAGCTGACGGCGGTGGAGGTGCTGACCCCCGCCGAGATCCTGGAGGAGCAGCGCCGGGACGAGACCCTGCGCAGGCAGCGGGAGAAGGAGCGCGCCCTCGAAGAGGAGAACCTCGCGGCCCAGGCCCACATCGAGAAGCTCCAGCAGGAGGTGGAGACGCAGCGGATCGAACTCCAGGAACGGCTCCACCGGCAGCGGGTCGCCTTCGACCAGGAACGGCAGATCGTCGAGCGGGAGTTCGGCTGGAAGATGCAGTACGACGAGGCCGAGGAGCAGCGGCGGCGCGACTACCGGCAGCGCACCTTCGACATCGACGAGGGCCTGCGCCTGCACGAGGCCGTGGGTGACGACCCCGGAAAGGTCGAGGCGATGACGCGGGTCCAGGGCGGCCTGAGTGCCAGTGATCATCTGACCCGGTCCGACGAGCGCGAACGGCTGCGGCGGGAGGACGAGGCGGAGGAGCGCCGGTGGAGGCGCGAGACGGAGCGGGACAGGAGCCGGTGGGGCCAGGAGTGGGAGGTCACCCGGGCCGAGTGGGAACGCGACGACCGCCGCGACGGGATCCAGTGGGAGCGCAGGCGGCAGGCCGAGGCGCGGCAGCGGGAGCAGGAGCTGGAGGACCGGAAGGCCGCGGCGGAGTCCGCGGCGCGGCGGCGCGCGGAGGAGATCGAGGACAGGGAGGCCGCGGCCCAGCTGGAGCTCGCCCGCATCCTCATCGAGCGGGGCCACGGCGACCAGGGCTCCATGTTCGACCAGGTGCAGCGGCTGGCCGAGGAGATCACCAACCGCAGACGTCCCCTGCGACGTGAGGAGCACGCGGAGATCGACCGCGACGACGCCCGGCCCGCGCTCCGGGACACGCCGGGCCCGGACGAGCGTCGATACTCCGACGAGCGTCGGTACTCCGACGGGCACCGATACGCCGACGAGCACCGGTACGCCGACGGCGACCGCCCCGCCCGGCTGAAGGAGGAAGACATTGGCGATTGAGACGGTGGACCAGGCCACCGGAGCGGGTGGCGGGACACCCCCGCGGGACCCACGCGACGATTACCGCCCGCGAGGGGCGTGGAGCCCCGGCCGCCTGCTCCGCTCCGTCGTCGGGATCGACGAGGTGCTGCTCACCCGGGTGCCGGAGGAACGGCCCCGCTACACCCGCCAGGGCGCGCTGGTGGTGGCCACCGCCGTGATGGCGGCGGTCTCGATGGGGTACGCGCTCCAGTCGGTCTTCGGCGCGCCGTGGCCGGTGGTGATCCTGGTCGCCCTCCTCTGGGGCGTGCTCATCGGGATCCTCGACAGCTGGCTGGTCATCAGCACCAACGGCGTGATCGGCCGGGGACGGCGGCGGATGCTGCTGCCCCGCCTGCTGATCGCCGTGGTGGTCGGTGTGATCATCGCCGAGCCGCTGACGGTCAGGATCTTCGAGTCGGCGATCCTGCAGCGGATCGAGCGGGACTACCAGGAGACCGACAAGACCCTGCGCAGCGACTACGCCTCCTGCTATCCGAAGGCCGGAGAGCCGGCCGCCGATCCGCGGAGGTGCCAGGCGTTCAGGCTCAACCTCCCCAAGCCCAACGACGGCGACGCGCGCAGGACCCTGGAGGCCAAGCGCGCGCAGCTCTCCAAGGAGTTCAACGCCAAGCAGCGGATCCTGGCCCGCAAGCAGCGCGCCTCCGACCTGGAGTGCAACGGCACGCCCGGCCCCGGACGGACCGGCCGGGCCGGCGAGGGGCCGAACTGCGCGAGGCTCCGCGCCGACGTGAACGACTACCGGACCACCAGCAACATCGGGCAGCTGTCCACGGACCTGGCCTCGTTGGACAGGCAGATCATCGATCTCTCCGGCGCCGAGCAGGTCTCCGGCAGGGAGTACGACATCCGGGTCACCGCGGCGATCGACGCGGAGGTGGCCAGGCAGCAGGCGACGCGGCCGGACAGTCCGGGGCTGCTGGAGCGGATGGAGACGCTGGCGGCGCTCTCGGCCGAGAAGAACTCGATCCTGGTCGCCCACGTCCTCCTCACGCTGCTGTTCCTGCTGATCGACTGCTCTCCGGTGCTGACCAAGCTGCTGAGCCGTCCCACCTCCTACGACCGGCGGCTGGCCGAGCAGCTCTCCGACCGGGAGGAGGCCCACACGGTCGATCTGGACCGCGGCAGGCGCGTGCGGCGGGACGCCGACGAGGTCCACGCCCACCAGTCCGAGCTCAAGGTCCGGGAGCACATGACGGCCGCCTCTCGCCGGGCGGGGATCCTGGACGCCAGGCGAGAGGCCGCGATCCGCGCCGAACTCGGCGCGATCGACACCGAGCGCGGCTCCGGACCGGCCGATCAGGGCTGATCAGGTCCCGGTGAGGCGGAGCACCGCCAGGGAGCGGGCCGGGAGGGTGAGGCCGGAGTCCAGGTGGACGCCGGGGTCGGAGGCCAGCACGGCCCTGGCCGGGGCCGTGAGGTCGAGCGACACCGGCGCGGCGCCGAAGTTGACGGCCACCCGGAACCCGCCCCGGTGGACGACCAGCCAGCCCTCGCCGTGCTCGACCCGGACCCGGTCGAGCCTCGGGTCCGACAGGTCCGGATGCGCGCGGCGCAGCGCGATCAGGGCCCGGTACCAGTCGAGATGGGCCCGGTGGGCGTCGTCGTCGAGCTCGCTCCAGTCGAGCTTGGAGCGCAGGAACGTCAGCTCCTCCCCCGGGTCCGGCGCCTTGTCGGCCCAGTCGTCGTAGCCGAAGCCGATGAACTCCCGCCGCCGCCGGTCGGCCTCGCCCTCGCGCAGCTGCGGCTCGACGTGGTCGGTGAAGAACAGGAACGGCGTGCGCGCCCCCCACTCCTCGCCCATGAACAGCATGGGGGTGAACGGCGAGGTCAGCAGCAGCCCGGCGGCCAGCCGCAGCGCCTCCGGCGCCATCCGGTCGCCCTCGGCGCGGTTGCCGATCTGGTCGTGGTTCTGCGCGGAGCAGACGAAGCGGTAGCCGGGGACGTGCCGGGCCGGGCGGCCGTGCGAACGTCCCCGGAAGGACGAGTAGGTGCCGTCGTGGTAGTAGGCCGAGGTGAGCACCTTGGGCAGCGCGCCGGCGAAGTCGTCGTAGTAGCCGTGCCGCTCCCCGGTCACCGCCACGTGCAGGGCGTGGTGGAGGTCGTCGTTCCAGGCGGCCGCCAGGCCGTACCCGCCGGCCTCGCGCGGGGTCATCAGCCGGGGGTCGTTGAGGTCGGACTCGGCGATGAGCGTCAGCGGCCTGCCCACCGCCGCCGACAGCGCCTCCACCTCGGCCGCCATCTCCTCCAGCAGGTGCACGGCCCGCTTGTCGTGCAGCGCGTGCACGGCGTCCAGCCGCAGACCGTCGACGTGGTAGTCGCGCAGCCACTGCAGCGCGTTGCCGATGAAGTAGCGGCGCACCTCGTCGGAGCCGGGACCGTCCAGGTTGACCGCCTGCCCCCAGAAGGAGGAGGCGCTGGAGTGGAAGTAGGGGCCGAACGGGGCCAGGAAGTTGCCGGACGGGCCGAGGTGGTTGTGGACGACGTCGAGGATCACGCCGAGGCCCTGCCGGTGGCAGGCGTCCACGAACCGCTTGAACCCGTCGGGGCCGCCGTAGTTGTCGGTGACGGCCCACAGGTCCACCCCGTCGTAGCCCCAGTTGCGGCCGCCCGGCACCGGCGGCACCGGCATGACCTCGACGAAGTCGACGCCGAGCGTGACGAGGTGCTCCAGCTTCCCGATCGCCGCCTCGAAGGTCCCCTCCGGGGTGAAGGTGCCGATGTGCAGCTCGTAGATGACCGACCCCGGCAGGCCGCGACCGCGCCACAGCTCGTCGCTCCACACGAACCGGTCGTGGTCGTAGACCCGGCTCGGCCCGAAGATCCCCTCGGGCTGCCAGCGGGTCCGGGGATCGGGCAGCGGCTCGCCGCCGTCCAGCCGGAACCGGTAGTCGGTCCCGTGCCCGGCTCCGGGCACCTCCGCCGACCACCAGCCGCCCGCCCCGGCGGACATCGGGTGGCGGACCCCGTCGATCTCCACCTCGACCGCCGCCGCCTGCGGCGCCCAGACCTCGAACATGGGCTACTCCCTCTCCAGAAGCGCGACCGGGTGGGCCGACAGCAGGTGGGCCAGCGGGATCCTGCCGGTGTGCTCGGCGCCGGTCAGCAGGTCGCGCCAGGCGCCGGTCGGCAGCGTGACCGTCTCGTTCCCCCAGCCGCCGCGCCGGGCCAGCCCGACCGGCAGCCGGGTGACCACCGCCACGGCCTGCTCCCCGCGCGCGAAGGCGACCGCGTGCTCGCCGGCCTCCAGCGGGACGTACGGCGCGGCCGGGTCCAGCCGCCGCCGCAGGTTCAGGGCCTGGGTGGTGACCAGCAGCTTGGCCTCGTCCCACGGTGTGCCGGCCTGCCCGGCGAGCATCCGGCGGCGCAGCGCGAAGTCGACCGGGCGCCGGTTGTCCGGGTCGACCAGGGAGAAGTCGGTGATCTCGTTGCCCCAGTAGAGGTCGGGCACGCCCGGGAGCATGAGCTGCAGGAGCTTCTGGCCCAGCGAGTTGGACCGGGCGTGGGGCTCGATCCTGGCCGCGAACTCCGCGACGGAGGCGCCGCACTCATCGATCGCCCGGGTGACGAAGTCGCGGATGCCCGCCTCGTAGGCGGGGTCGGGGGCGGCCCAGGAGATCGAGGTCTTGGCCTCGCGGGCCGCCTTGAACAGGTAGTCGAAGAACCTGTCGGGACCGATGGGCCAGGCCGCCATCAGGTTCTGCCAGGCCAGATAGTCCAGCACCGGGTCGAAGGAGACCTTCGAGGACCACTCCCCGACGGCCGCCGCCCACTCCTCCGGCAGCTCCGACAGCACGGCCAGCCGGGCGCGCACGTCCTCGGAGCGTTTGGTGTCGTGCGTGGACAGCGTCGTCATCGAGGTCGGCGACATCTCCCGGGCGAAGGCGTGGAAGCCCTCCACGGCCCCGTCGAAGTGGTCGGGCTCCCCACCCACCTCGTTCAGGCACGCCAGCGGATACCACCGGTAGAGCGCGGTGTCCTCCACTCCCTTGGCCATCACCGGCCCGCAGGTCTGCTGGAAGCGGGTGACCGCCTCGGCCGGGCCGCGCAGCACCCTGTCGACGACCTCCGCGACCGGGGCGCCCTGGGGCAGCCGGGCCGCGGCGGCCCGCCCGGCCGCCTCGACGATCGCGGCCGACTCCGCGGGCACCGGCTCTCCCGGCACCGCGTAGGCCCGGTAGACCGGCATCGCGGCGAGCAGCTCCACCAGCGTCTCGCGGTCGGAGCCGACGACGGCGTGCAGCCGGTCGACCTCGGCGGCGAAGAATAGCTCGAGGACCTCCCGCTTGGACTGCCCGACCACCGTGGCGTAGTCGTGCGGCATGCCGGTGTGCTTGACGAACAGCTCCAGCAGCGGCCCGGCGCCCGCGGGGTCCACGAACAGCCTGGTGATCCGGTTGAGCACGTCGTAGCCGGTGGTGCCGTCGCAGTCCCAGTCCGCGGGCAGCCGCTCGGAGCCAACCAGGATCTTCTCCGCCACGGTCCACACGCCCGAGGCCGCGCGGAGCCGCGCCAGGTAGCCGCGCGGCTCGGCCAGCCCGTCGGGGTGGTCCACCCGCAGGCCGTCGACGACCCCCTCCGCCACCAGCTCCAGGATCAGCCGGTGGGTGGCGTCGAAGACCTCCGGGTCCTCCACCCGGAGCCCGATCAGCGAGGACACGTCGAAGAAGCGCCGGTAGCCGGGCCCCCGCCGCCAGTCGACCAGCCGGTAGTGGGTGTCGGGCAGGGGGAACTCGTGGTCGTGGTAGCGCAGCACGTCGCCGTCGGCCACCGGCTCGGTGTCGTCGCCGAGCACCGGCATGTTCACCTTGCCGCCGACCCACTCGATGTCGAACCACGGCGCGTACGGCGAGGCCTGGCCGTCCTTGAGCACCGACCACAGCGGCGCGTTGCCCGACTCGGGCACCGGGACCGTCATGTGGTTGGGCACGATGTCGGCGACGATCCCCAGCCCGTGCCCGGCCAGCGTCGCCGACAGCGCCCGCAGGCCCTCGATCCCGCCGAACTCCGCCCGGATCCGGGAGTGGTCGGTCACGTCGTAGCCGTGCCGCGACTCCGGCACCGCCTGCAGGATCGGCGACAGGTAGACGTGGCTGACCCCCAGCTCCCGCAGGTAGGGGGCGAGCGCGGCGACCTCGGCGAAGCCGAAGTCGGGGGTCAGCTGGATCCGGTAGGTCGAGATGGGTCCGGTCGATCGCTCAGACACGCCGCAGCACCCTCACCGACCTGCCGACCACCGGCACGTCCTCGCCCGCCCGGCAGATCCGGGTCTCCACTGTGATCGGCATCGCCGTGTCGATCTCGGTCAGCCACATCTCGCCGTAGTCCTTGGGAATCGTGAATTTGATGACGTCGTGGTGGGCGTTGAACAGCAGCAGGAACGAGTCGTCGGTGATCTGCCGTCCGCGGCGGTCCGGCTCGGTGATGGCGTCGCCGTTGAGGAAGACCGCCAGCGACTTGGCGTAGCCCACGTTCCAGTCCGCGTCGGTCATCTTCTCGCCCTGCGGGGTGAACCAGGCGATGTCGCTGAGGTTGTCCTCCGAACCCCGCACCGGCCGGCCGTAGAAGAACCGGCGGCGCCGGAAGACCGGGTGGTCGGCGCGGAGTTTGGACAGCCGCCGGGTGAACTCCAGCAGCAGCCAGTTCTCCCGGACGTCGGACCAGTCGACCCAGCTCAGCTCGTTGTCCTGGCAGTAGACGTTGTTGTTGCCCTGCTGCGTGCGCCCCAGCTCGTCGCCGTGGGAGATCATCGGCACGCCCTGGGACAGGAACAGCGTGGTCAGGAAGTTGCGCTTCTGCTGCTCGCGCAGCGACTCGATCGTGAGGGAGGCGGGCCCCTCCGCCCCGCAGTTCCAGGACCGGTTGTCGTCGGTGCCGTCCCGGTTGTGCTCGCCGTTGGCCTCGTTGTGCTTGCCGTTGTAGGAGACGAGGTCCTGGAGGGTGAACCCGTCGTGGCAGGTGACGAAGTTGATCGAGGCGGCCGGGCGGCGGCTGTCGTCCTGGTAGAGGTCGCTGGAGCCGGTCAGCCGGGAGGCGAACTCCGGGAGCGAGGCCGGCTCGCCCCGCCACAGGTCGCGGATCGTGTCGCGGTACATGCCGTTCCACTCGGTCCACCGGGCGGGGAAGTTGCCCACCTGGTAGCCCCCGGGGCCGACGTCCCACGGCTCGGCGATCAGCTTGACCTGTGACAGCACCGGGTCCTGCTGGACCAGGTCGAAGAAGGCGCTCAGCCGGTCGACCTCGTGCAGCTCCCTGGCCAGCGTCGCCGCCAGGTCGAACCGGAAGCCGTCCACGTGCATCTCGATGACCCAGTAGCGGAGCGAGTCCATGATCATCTGAAGGACGTGCGGGGAGCGCATGAACAGGCTGTTGCCGGTCCCGGTGGTGTCCATGTAGTAGCGCTCGTCGTTCTCGACCAGCCGGTAGTAGTTGGGGTTGTCGATGCCCCGCATGCTCAGCGTGGGGCCCAGGTGGTTGCCCTCGGCGGTGTGGTTGTAGACCACGTCGAGGATGACCTCGATGCCCGCCTCGTGCAGCGCCTTGACCATCGCCTTGAACTCAAGGACCTGCCCGCCGCGCTGGCCGGTGCTGGAGTAGGCGTTGTGCGGGGCGAAGAAGGCGATGCTGTTGTAGCCCCAGTAGTTCGTCAGCCCCCGCTCGGCGAGCACGTGGTCGGTGACGAACTGGTGCACCGGCATGAGCTCGATCGCCGTCACCCCGAGCGCGGTCAGGTGGTCGATGATCTCCGGGTGCCCGATGGCCGCGTAGGTGCCGCGGATCCGCTCGGGGATCTTCGGATGGTTGATCGTCAGGCCCTTGACGTGCGCCTCGTAGATCACCGTGTCGTGGTACGGCCGGGCGGGTGGCCGGTCGTGTCCCCACCCGAAGAACGGATTGATGACGATCGAGCGCGGGACGAACTCCGCCGAGTCGGTGTCGTTACGGCTGTCCGGCTGCCCGAAGCGGTAGCCGTAGGCCGCCTCGTCCCACTTCACGTCGCCCTCGACCGCCTTGGCGTAGGGGTCGAGCAGGAGCTTGGCGGGGTTGCACCGCAGCCCGCGCGCCGGGTCGTAGGGGCCGTGCACCCGGTAGCCGTAGCGCTGCCCGGGGCCGATGCCGGGCAGGTAACCGTGCCAGACGTATCCTTCGCACTCGGTGAACGGGACCCTGGTCTCCTGGTTGTCGTCGTCGAACAGACACAGTTCGACCCGTTCCGCGGCCTCGGTGAAGAGTGCGAAGTTGGTCCCCGCGCCGTCGTAGGTGGCCCCCAGGGGATAAGGGTCACCCGGCCAGATCTCGATCATTACACCGCCCTTCAGCGGTGAGAAGACATGCCCAATGCTGCCCTAGCCATGCGTGCTTTCCCACCCTCAACACGGCGAGCTCCGTACCCGTTCTCCTTAGGGAAGGTCAAGGATCCTCCGGCCGGCCCATGAAAGGTTCAGCACGTGCGTGACCGGGCTCCCCGCGCGGCGGCGGCCGGGCGTCCCGCTCCGGAGGGCGGCGGATCCGGGCGGGCGGCCGTGTCCCTGGCTCACCGGGCGCGTCCTGTGCGGGGGCCGCGCCCCGGGCTCACCGGGGCGCCGCCCCCCGGGCGGGGAGCCGGGCCAGCAGGTCCCGGAGCGCCGGCCCGTACACCTCCGCCCCGGCGCGGCGGACGAAGTCCTCCGCCGCCCGCAGGTGCGCCCCGGCCCGATCGGGGTCGCCGGCCAGCAGGGCCAGCCTCCCCAGGCACAGGTCGGTCACCGACCAGCCCAGCAACCGGCCCGCGCTGGGCGCCAGCCGGTCGTACAGGACCTGCCCGGCGGCCACGTCGCCGAGCGCCAGGCAGATCTCGCTGACGGCGTCCGAAACGAACCGGTAGGCCAGGTCCGGTCCGACGGAGGCGGAGCCGTCTCGGGAGGAGGCGGCGAACTCCGCCCGTGCCTCGTCGGCCCTGCCCAGGTCGATCAGGGCCAGGCAGCGCAGGATCCGCCAGGACCGCTGGCCGGGGCGGCGGCCGAGCGTCTCGTCGGCCAGCGCGAGCGCCTCGGCGGCCGCGCCCTCCGCCCTCAGCGCGAGGAAGCGGAACACCCCGCTGCGCAGGTGCGCGTCGCCCCGGCCCAGGGCCCCCTCCGGGTGGGCCGCGCCGGACTCCTCGGCCGCGACGAGGGCGTCGGCGAGACGCCCGCCCAGGTAGGACAGGATCGCGCCCTGCCAGGCGGCCAGGCTGACCATCGAGGGGAGCCGGAGCCGGTCGGCGGTCTTCCTGAGCCAGGTCAGCAGCTCGACGGCCTGGCCGGTCCGGCCCAGGGAGAGCAGCTCGACGTATTCGGACTCGCGGCCGACCCACTCGGTGGCCAGGTCGCCGGTGCGGCGGCCGATCTCCACGATCTCGTCGATGACCGCCCGCGCGCCGTCGTGGTCACGGTCGTGCCTGAGCAGCATCTCCAGGACGATCAGCGCGCTGGCCAGGGCCCGGTCGTCGCCGGTACGGCGGGCCAGCCGTACCGCCTCGTGCGCCATCGCCACGCTGCGCTCGACGGGCCGGACCGTGAAACCGGTCATCGCGGCGGCGGCCAGCAGCCGGGCCCGCCACGGCGAGCCCTCGGCCAGCCCGGAGGCGAGGACCCGGTCGATGCGCTCGGCGAGCCGGTCGATGCCGGTCATCTCCTCGTACATGGCCAGATGGATGGGGTCGGAGAAGCCCAGCGCCGCCCGGGCCAGCCGGTTGTCGTCGCCGAGCCCCTCGGCGATCTCCGCGGCGGCCTCCAGGGAGGCGTGGGCCGCGATGCTCATGCCCGCCGCCGCCTGCGCCTCGGCCAGGTCGATCAGGAGGTCGCAGCGGAGCGCGTCGTCGGACCGGGGGAGCCGGTCGATCATCGAGATCGCCTGTTCCAGGTTCTCCACCGCGTCCTCGTGGGCGAACTGCGCCATCGCCTGGGCCGCCGCGCGCCGGGTGTAGCCGATGGCCTTGCCCGCCGTCCGAGGGGTCAGCAGGCCCTCGCGGTAGTGGTGGGCGATCTCGGTGAGACGGGTCCCGCTCCGCTCCTCCATCACCTCGGCGATCCGCGCGTGCAGCCGCCGGCGGCGCAGCGGCGGCAGCCCCTCGCGGAGCACGTCGCGGACGATGTCGTGGACGAACCGGCAGGTCAGACCGTCACCTTCGACCAGCAGCCGGGCCCGGACCGCGGCGTCGACGATGTCGAGCACCCGCTCCTCGGGCAGCTCCACCACCCGGAGCAGGGTGTCGGTCGCCGCGTCCCGGCCGAGCAGGGCCGCGACGGTCAGCACCTCCTCGGTGTCCGGCGGCAGGCCGGCCATCCGGCCGCGTACGACGTCGGACAGGGCCTGCGGGGTCTCCCCCAGTTGCAGGACCTCCCCCAGGAAGAACGGGTTGCCCGCGGTCAGCCGGTCCATCTCCCCGGCCCGGTCCGGATCGGCGCCGGCCCGGCCGAGATACTCGCGGATCTCCTCCTCGCCGAGCCCCCGCAGCAGGAGCCGCCGCACGTGCGGCAGCCGTACCAGCGCGCCGAGGGCGTGCTCCAGCGCCCCGCCGGGGGGCACGTCGGTGTCGCGGTAGGTGGCCACCACGGCCAGCTCCGGGCAGAGCCGGGTGGAGGCGAGGAACTCCAGCAGCCGCAGCGACGACGCGTCGGCCCACTGGAGGTCGTCGAGGACGACCATGAGCCGGCCGTGCTCGTTCAGCAGCCGGGCGAACGCCTCGTAGAACTGGAACTGCCCGGCCGCGGCGAGCTGGTTCAGCTCACCGCCCCTGCCGACCAGCTCCTGTACGGCCTGCGTCCACGGCCAGAAGGGCGGCGTGCCGCTGCCGTCCCAGCAGCGGCCCCACACCACCCGGCGGCCCCGGGAGCGGGCGGTCTCGGCGGCGTGTTCGGCCAGGCTGGTCTTGCCGATCCCCGGCTCCCCGGCCAGCAGCACCACCTGGTGCCCCTCACCCGTGACCGCCAGGTCCAGCGCCTCGGCCTCGGCGTCCCGGCCGACCAGCCGGGCGCGCCGGCGCGCCGCCGTCCGGACCCGGGGCGTGAGGGCGGGATCCTGGGCGAGGATGCGCCGCTCCATCTCCCGCGACCGGGGGTCGGGGTCCAGCCCCAGGTCCTCCACCAGGAGCCTGCGCCCCTCGGCGAGCACGGCCAGCGCGTCGGCCTGCCGCCCGGCCTGGTAGAGGGCGTGGGCGCCGAGCACGCGGAGCCGCTCCCTGAACGGGTGGGCGGCGACCAGCTGGGACAGCGCGCCGGTCAACGTGGCCCCCAGGCCGAGGGCGAGGTCGGCCTCGGCCAGGTCCTCCTCCAGCGCCAGCCGGAACTCGGTCAGCTGGGCGATCTCCTCGGCGGCCCAGGCGGCGCCCGCGAAGTCGGCGAGCGGCTCCCCGCGCCATTCCTCCAGCGCCAGCCGGAGCTGCCGGCCGGCGGCCCCGTGCTCGCCGCCGGCGCTCATGCGCCTGCCCTCGGCCGCCCGCTCACGGGCCCTGGCCAGGTCGAGCGCGGTCTCGGGGATGTCGAGGGCGTAGCCGCCGGGCCTGCTGACCAGGATGGCGGGGGGCACGTCCCGCCGCCTGCCGGGCTCGAAGACGCGGCGGAGCTTGGAGATGTACGCCTGGACGGTGTTGACCGCGCCGGGCGGCGGCCCGTCCTCCCAGAGCGCGTCGATCAACCGGTGCGGTCCGACCGGACGGGGGACGGCGAGCATGCACATGGCCAGCACCGCCCGCTGCTGGTAGGGCCCGATGTCCAACGGCGTCCCGTCGTCGGCGACCACACCGACCGGTCCCAGCACACGAAAGTCCATCCGGCCACCTCGCTCGCGAACTCGGCCGATAGTACCTTTCGCACCGCGCCGGCATGCCCGGCCGGATGCCCGCCGTCCCGCCTGCCGGCGGGCTCCCCGGGCCGCGCCCCGGGGCGCGGCCCGTCGCGTGCCCCGCCGGTCGTCGGCGGGACCCGCGACGGTGCGCCGAGCCGCGCACGGCGCTCGCGGCTCGGCACACCCCTCCCGAGCGTCACTCAGCCCGATCGTCACCTGCCCCGACCGTCACGCACCCCCGACCTGAAGCCGGTCGATCCGCCCGGTGCCGTCGCAGAGCGAGCACTGCTCGTGCCCGCCGGTCGTGCCTTCGCCCCGGCACAGCCCGCACCTCAGCAGGGCGCCGAACCGGGGGTCGCGGTAGGTGTGCCGGAACAGCCTGCCGCGGTCGATCTGCCATTCCTGCACCCACGCGAACGCGTCCACCTCCGCGAAGATCGAGACGTCCAGCGCCCGCAGGCAGATGATCAGTAAGCTGCCCGCACCGATCCAGGGACCGCCGCGGACTCCGATGTCGTGCTTCAAGGACCGTCACCTCCTTGAAGGTTCACCCCAGTGGGGCCTCGCTCCTGTTTTACCCTGGTCTGTGCCATAGACGACTGCCATTGGCAATTACCACAGGAATGTACCTCTGGTGGTTACCTTCTGGGATTGCCAGACGATACTGCCGTTTGACTGTTACCATCGCCACGGCCTGGGAAGGCTTCCATGAGCGAGGCGGCAGCCGCCCTGCACCGTCGGGGAAGAAGAGGTGAGCGCCGATGGCCGGCACCAACCCCACCCTGCGCCGCCGGCAGCTCGCCAGCCGCCTGCGCGAGCTCCGCGAACAGGCCGGCAGGAGCATCAAAGAGGCCGCCGAACAGCTCGAATGCTCACCGGCGAAGATCAGCCGGATCGAGACCGCCCAGCGCGGCGCGCTGCCCCGGGACGTGCGCGACCTGTGCCTGTTCTACGGGATGACCGACCAGGCGCAGATCGACGCCCTGATGTCCCTGGCCCGGGAGGCCAAGCAGCAGGTGTGGTGGCAGGAGACGGAGGACGTCGATTTCCGCCCCTTCCTCGGCCTGGAGATCGACGCCACGGCGATCTCGGAGTACGAGACGACGACCGTCCCCGGCCTCCTCCAGACCGAAGACTACGCCCGCGCGGTCATCAAGGGATATCTGCCGAGAATGGCGCAGGACGTTCTGGAAGAACGGGTAACCTACCGGCTCAGGCGCCAAGAACGCCTGCACGGGCCCCATCCGCCGAAATACTGGGTGCTTCTCGACGAATCCGTGCTGCACCGCCATGTGGGCGGAGCCGATGTCATGAGGAAGCAGCTGGAGCACCTCGGAAAGGCCTCCGAGCTGTCCCACGTGACCATCCAGGTGATCCCCTTCACCGTCGGCGCGCACATGGGATTCGACAGTGCTTTCATTTTATTGGAGTTTTCCGATCCCACAATCGGCGACACCGTGTATCTCGACACCCTCATGGGTAGCTTCTACCTGGAGAAAGCCAGAGAGCTCGAACGTTTCAGAGAAACGCTCAACCATCTTCGCGCAGTGGCCCTGAGCCCACAGGAGTCAGCCGTCCACATCGCGAGGGCATACGATAGGTTCGCTGCCTGACCGGCGCATTCCGTCATCCGACCGACAATCCCAACGAATTCCCATGGAGAGACGATGACGTCTTCCAAAACCACTGAGCCCGCCACCCTTCAGTGGCAGGTGTCAAGCCGGTGCAACAACGGCTCCTGCGTGGAAATCGCCCGGCTTCCCGACGGGGGCGTGGGCATGCGCGACAGCAAGAACAAGAGTGGACCGGTCCTGGAGTTCACCACGGCGGAATTCCAGTCTTTCATATACAGCATCAAGGACGGAAAGTTCGACCTGTAGAACCGGCTTCCCACACGGAGGCCTGAGACCTTGAGACGGCGTCGGCGGAGGATCCCGCCGGCGCCGTCTCCTTGTCACCGGCCGGCCGCGGGAGCCGTCCGCGGCGGCGCACCAGGCACTCGCCCCCGGCAATCACAGCGGACGACCACAGGTCCGCGACGTGAAAATAGATTATAATTCTCGCGGCGCGACGCTCTTCCCTGGGAAGAGTTGTCAATCTTTCCGGGAGGAGACGCATGGACAGCGGCTCGCGGTTCCATGGAGCAGTCTGGCGATCCAAGTGCAACAACGGCACCTGCGTCGAAATCGCTTCGCAGGACGGCTGGGTCGGTGTGCGGGACAGCAAGGACGGCGGCACCGGACCCGTCCTGTCGTTCACCCAGGAAGAGTGGAGCGCCTTCGTCAAGGCCGTGAAGAACGGGGCTTTCGACGTTTGACCTCCGCCGCGGGGGTAGTCCGAGCGTTCTCACGAGTGGAGGACGCCAAGGATGGGCGGATTCAAGAAATTCCTGATGAGAGGCAATCTCGTCGAACTCGCCGTGGCGGTGGTGATCGGCGCGACCTTCAGCGGCCTGGTGCAGGCGCTGGTCAAGGATCTGATCACACCGTTGATCGCGGCCATCACCGGAGACGGCGGACCGGACTTCTCGACATATGTTTTCACGGTCAACGGCGCCAAGTTCATGTACGGCGACTTCGTCAACCACCTGCTGACCTTCCTCATCATCGCCTCCGTCGTCTACTGGCTGGTCGTGATGCCGATGACCCGGGTCATCGCCTTCTTCGACCGGGACAAGGAGGCCACCGAGAAGAAGTGCCCGGAGTGCCTCAGCGACCTCCCCGTCGAGGCGAGCCGCTGCGCCTTCTGCACCGTGGAGCTGTCCCGGGTCCGCTCCGCGGACAGACCACCCGCCTGACGGCGGAGACGTGGAGTCCCCGGCTATACCGACGGGGATGTGGACTCCCCCAGTGCCGGCGGGGGCTCAGGGACGGCGGAAGACCGGGACCTGCCGGCCCGCCCGGTCGACCCCCTCCAGCACCACACCGGAGCCGGGCGCCGGCCCTCCTCCGGGACCCCGCACGACGACGAACGGGCCCCGGCCCGTACGGTCCCCGGTGTCCGGGCCCGCCACCTGGATCCGGGCGACGCGGCGGCTGCCCGCGGCCAGGTAGTGCCAGCGGCCCGAGGGGGCCCGCCACCACGTGCCCGCGACCAGGTCGCGGCTGAGGCGGCTGCAGTCCCAGGTGTTCTGCCGGTCTCCGGTGGGGATGGCGCCGGTCCGCCCGCCGGCGGTGACGTACAGGACGGTCCGGGACGCGCTGGTCCCGTCGGCGTGGGTGAAGCGCGCGCACATCCACCGGCCCCTGGCCCCCTCCGGCAGCTCGCCACGCCAGAACTCCCAGGCGGTGGCCGACCGGACCTCGGTGCCGGGCCGCGCCAGCGCGCACCCCAGGCGGGACCACGCGGCGAAGGCGCCCGAGGCGGCGTCCAGCTCGCGCGGGCCGTGCCCGCCGGCGTCGGCCGCCTCCGGGGTCTCGTAGCGGATGCTGCCCGGGGCCAGCTCGCCGAGGTCGACCAGCGTGTAGGGCGTGCCGGGGGCGACGCCGGGCGCCCGCAGCCTCAGCACCGGGCCCCGCCAGCACCTCCCCTCGGCCAGGACGGGGACCGCCGAGGTCACGCCGTCCTCGACCGGGACCCTCCGCCACGACGGGGCCGGGCGGCCCAGCGCCGCCGCGGAGACCTCCTGCACCCAGGGGGGCAGCAGGTAGCGGGCGCCCCGGCCGGACGTCCGGAGCCTCAGGGGTCCGGAGCCGCCGGCCCCGGACCGGGGCTCGGGGAAGACCTGCAGGGAGCGGCCGGCACCGGACTCGCTGTAGCGGGCGATCCGGCCTGGCTCCCGCAGCACCACCACGCGCGCGCCGTCGACCTCTCCGGCGTACAGGAGCTGGGGTCCGGCGGCCGGCGGCCCCGCGGGAGCCCCGTGGAAGACCTCGGCCCGCACCTCGCCCGGCGTGTCCCAGGCCCTGAGCGCCCGCCCGAGCAGGCGTCCGTCCCCGCGCAGGCCGCCACGGGCCTCCCACGCCCCCAGGTCCAGCTCGGTGGTCCTGCGCCAGGCTCCGGCGGGGACCTGGCTGAGCGCCGGCGGCCGGGCGGCGGCCTCGGCTCCCCCGGCCGGGCCGCGCCCGCCGTACAGGCCGGCCAGCAGGAACGCCCCGCCGGCGAGCAGGGCCAGACCCCCGGCGGCGGCGCTCAGGGCGCGCCCGCGCGCGGGTGCGAGACGTCCGTAGACGCGCGCGAGGGTCGGATCGGAGGACGGGGCGCGCAGCGGGCCGAACCCCTTCTCGACCGCGGCGACCGCGGCGACGGCCGCATCGGGGTCCTCGACGCCGCCCCCGGCCAGCGTCTCGCGGACCTCGTCGGGGCCGAGCCCCTCCATCCTGGAGAGCGCGTAGGCGGCGCGGGCCGACGGGGAGAGCCGGTCGACGGCGGCGCTGAAGGCCCGGTCGCCGCCGACCGTCGCGGGGACGACCTCGATCCTCACGCCCCGGCCCGGCAGCCGCCAGGAGCGGTGGCGCAGCGCCCGGCGCAGGACCTCCCGCCGCAGCGCCTCGATGCCGGCGCCGTCGCGGGCGCCGGTGTCCGTGCCGGTTCCGGTTCCGGTTCCGGTTCCGGCGCCGTCGCGGGCGCCGGTGCCGGTGCCGGTGCCGGTGCCGGTGCCGCGCAGCATGACTCGGGTGACCATCCGGTGCGCCAGGACCATCCGGCGCTCGCCGTCGCCGTGCGGGGGCAGCACCAGGTAGGCGAGCCAGACAAGGTCCCGATACGGTCGGGCCAGGGCGGGGTTGCCCCTGATGGACCGTGACACGGCGCCCCCTCCGGATCGGCCACTTCGGGTAATCGCTGAAATACGGTCGGTGAATGATAAGACCGTGCGTCCGGCCGGGGGCGGCGATGTTGGGAAAGCGTCCGTTTAGCCGAGAAAATCACCTGTAGGACGATGAGACCGTGAGTGTAGAACTGGCCGTCTGGCACGAGCCCGAGCCGATCAGCAGACAACGCGCGGAGAGCGTCTTCCAGGCGCTGGGCCGCGGAGAGCCCGGCGCCGCCGAGCCACACCCCGGGGTGGCGGCGTTCGCCGGGCGGCTGGCCGAGGCCGAGCAGGTCTCCCCGGCCCACGCCGTGGTCACCGTGGACCCGGACCGGGCCGACGAGGTCTCGGGCGAGGTCTTCGCCCTGGCCCGCGAGTGCGGGCTGGTCTGCTACGACCCGCAGCGGGGGCTGGTGCACAACCTGGCGCCGCTGGGCGTCTACTCCGGCATGCAGATGCACACCGGCGACGGGATGATCGTGGTCGACCCCGACCTGCGGCTCGTCACCGACGCGCTGGCCACCATGTCGCCGCAGAACCCGTTCACGGCGCTGGTCGTCTTCGGCGAGCACTTCGTCCAGACGTCCCCGGAGATCACCGGCTACGAGCTGGAGTACAAGGACAGCGTCCAGGATCTGATGTTCCGCACGCACGTCCCCGACCTGGAGACGGTCCAGGACGCCTTCGCCGAGTACGCCACCGGCTCGCGGGCCTTCCTCGACCGCCACGACTGGAGCCGCGTCTGAGCCCGCGGCTCCCGTGGCGGAGCGGGACCGGGCCGCCACGGGGGCCGGCGGGTCACTCGCCGGGGAAGTGGACTCCCAGCTGCCCGCGGACCTCGTCCATGATGCCCATCACGTCGAG
This sequence comes from Streptosporangium sp. NPDC048886, assembly GCF_055586905.1. Taxonomy (NCBI): domain Bacteria; kingdom Bacillati; phylum Actinomycetota; class Actinomycetes; order Streptosporangiales; family Streptosporangiaceae; genus Streptosporangium; species Streptosporangium sp. NPDC048886. Next base: position 12,315 of record NZ_JBVJHH010000031.1, on the reverse strand, counting down.
AGTGGCCTGCCAGGGCACGAGCGGGCTCTCCAGCAGGCCCTCGCGCAGGCAGCGCATGGCCTCGGCGGCCTCGTGCAGCATGCCCGTCCCCTCGTAGGGGATGTGGAAGGTCTCCGGTTCGGCGTCCATGCGGTACAGGGTGAAGGTGTCGGGGCGGAAGAACAGGTGCGGCAGCTCGATCCGGCCCAGCGGGCCGGAGACCGACGCGGTGACCGGGCCGTCGGTGGTGATGCCGCACGACAGCAGCGCCACCGCGCCGCTGTCGTAGCCCAGCAGCATGCCGGTGTTCTCGTCCACGCCCTCGGGGGTCAGCCGGGCCCAGGACCGCACCGCGGCGGGGGCGCCGAGCATGAGATAGGCAAAGGAGATCGGGTAGACGCCCAGGTCGAGCAGGGCGCCGCCGCCCAGCTCGGGGTCGCGGAGCCGGTGGTCCGGCCCGACGTCGAAGGAGGTCCCGAAGTCGGCGTGGACGGCGCCGACCGGGCCGACCGCTCCCCCCTCGACCAGCTCCACGATCTTGCGGATGGCCGGGATGCAGCGCATCCACATGGCCTCCATGAGGAACAGCCTCCGCTCCCGCGCGAAGTCCGTCAGCTTGGCGGCCTGGGCCCGGTTGAGGGTGAAGGGCTTCTCGCACAGTACGGCCTTGCCCGCGCTCAGGCAGGTCAGCACGGCGTCGTAGTGGGCGTTCTGCGTGTTCGCGACGTAGACGATGTCCACCTCGGGATCGGCGGCCAGCTCGGCCCAGCTCCCGTGAGCACGGGGGATGCCGTGCCGGTCGGCGAACGCCCGGGCGGGCTCGGCGGACCTGGAACCGACCGCGACCACCTCGGCGTCCGGCAGGAGCTTCAGGTCCTCGGTGAACGTGGCGGCGATCCCGCCGGTTGCCAGAATTCCCCACTTAATCGTGCTCATGGGGACATATCTCACCATGTATGGCTCCCCTCGGGCACGGCCCGCACCGGAGAACCCGGCGCGGGCCGTACCGGACGGTCAGCCGCGGGTGTCGGCGAGCAGCGCCTTGAGCACCAGGCCGGGGTGGTCGCGCAGCACTCCGCGCATCCGCCACTCGTCGGTGAACAGCGCCAGCAGCTCCCCGTCGATCGCCCGGGTGAAGACCTCCACCCCGCGCTGGCGGGCCAGGACCGGCGCGGACTCGGCGTCGGTGATCCGGGCCAGGCTGAAGTCGAGCCGGTCCATCGCGATCTCGGTGTTGAACTCCCCGGCGAGCCGGTGCTTGACCACGTCGAACTGCATCGGGCCGACCGCCGCGAGCACCGGCGACTGGTCACCCCGGATGTCGGAGCGGAGGACCTGGACGACGCCCTCGGCCTCCATCTGCTCGATGCCCTTGCGGAACTGCTTGGCCCGGCTGGAGTCGCGGCAGCGGGCCGTCCAGAAGTGCTCGGGCGCGAAGCTCGGGATCCTCGGGAACTCGACCGCCGAGCCGTCGTAGAGGGTGTCGCCGGGGCGCAGGGCCGTGGCGTTCACCAGGCCGACCACGTCTCCGGGGAAGGCCTCCTCGATCGTGGCGCGCTCCTGGCCGAAGACCGACTGGGCGTATTTGGTGGCGAAGGGACGTCCGGTCGCCGCGTGGGTCAGCACCATGCCCCGCTCGAACCGGCCCGAGCAGACCCGGACGAAGGCGATCCGGTCGCGGTGCGAGGGGTCCATGTTGGCCTGCACCTTGAAGACCAGGCCGGAGAACGGCTTGTCCAGCGGGCGGGGGTCGTCCTTCACGTCGGGGCGGGGCGCGGGCGCGGGCGCGACGTCGACCATGGCGTCCAGCAGGCGGCCGACGCCGAAGTTGTTCAGGGCGGCGCCGAAGAGCACGGGGGTGGACTCGTGCGCCTCGAACGCCTTCTGGTCGTGGTCGGACCCGATCGCCGACAGCAGGTCGACCTCGTCCTTGGCGCGCTCCCAGTCTTCGCCCAGCTCGGCGAGGGCCTGGTCAGGGGTGAGCTCCGTCTCGATGGCCTTGGTGGCCCCGCCGGGGGTGCGGGTGTAGCGGACCGCCTGGTCGACGACGCGGTCCACCACACCGTGGAAGAAGCCGCCGGTGCCGATCGGCCAGGTGAGCGGGGTGGGCCGCAGGCCGGTCTTCTCCTGGATCTCGTCCAGCAGCTCCAGCGCCTCACGGCCGGGCCGGTCCCACTTGTTGACGAACGTGATGACCGGGATCCGGCGGTGCCGGCAGACCTCGAACAGCTTCAGGGTCTGCGGCTCCATGCCCTTGGCCGCGTCGAGTAGCATGACCGCGCAGTCGACGGCGGCCAGCACACGGTAGGTGTCCTCGGAGAAGTCGGCGTGGCCGGGGGTGTCGACCAGGTTGAACATGTGGCCCCGGTATTCGAACCGGAGAGCGGCGGAGGTGATGGAGATGCCTCGGGCCTTCTCCATGTCCATCCAGTCGGAGGTCACACCGCGGCGGCCGGACTTGCCGTGCACGGCGCCGGCCTCGGTGATCGCCGAGGCGTGCAGCGCCAGCGCCTCGGTCATGGTCGACTTACCGGCGTCGGGGTGGCTGATCACCGCGAACGTGCGGCGCCGTGCCGCCTCCTGGATGATCGCGGTCATTTCCTGGTCTCCTAGCCGTGCGTAAGGTGGGGAGCCCCGCGTCGCGCGGGCCGTCGCAACAGCTTACGCGCCGCCGCGGTTGTCAACAGATGTGGCAACACTTCCCCAGGCCGCTTGCGTCACCATGGTGTTCAGTGGATTGTGGAACAACTCGGTTCGCCCCATGCCCGTCCCAACTGCTCGAAAGCGACTCACTCGTGCAACTCGACGTCCCAGTGGTGTGCAGATGATCACACTTCGCTATGCGGCTGGCTCCGATGTCGGCCGGGTCCGCCAGGGCAACGAGGACGCGGCCTACGCCGGCGCCCGGCTGCTCGCCGTCGCCGACGGGATGGGCGGCCACGTGGGCGGGGAGGTCGCCAGCTCGGCGGCGATCGCCACGGTCGCCGCCCTGGACCATGAGACCCCCGAGGATCTGGTCGCCGCGGCCGAGGCCGGGGTCCGCAGGGCCAACCAGCGCCTGCGCGAACTGGTCGAGCAGGATCCGAGCCTCACCGGCATGGGCACCACGCTGACCCTGATGCTCTGGGACGGGCCGAGGGTCGCCCTGGCCCACATCGGCGACTCCCGCGCCTACCTGCTCCGCAACGGCGATCTCTACCAGATCACCTACGACCACACCCTGGTCCAGACGCTGATGGACGACGGGCGGATCACCGCCGAGGAGGCCGCCCGGCACCCGCACCGGTCGATCCTGCTCCAGGTCCTGGACGGCGGCGAGAACGTCGACCCCGACCTCTCCCTGCGCGACGCCGAGGTAGGCGACCGCTACCTGCTCTGCTCCGACGGCCTGTCCGGGGTGGTCGACGCCGACCGGCTCCGGCACGTGCTCGCCGAGATCGACGACCTCGACGCGGTGACCCGGCGGCTCATCGAGCTCGCCTGCGAGGCCGGCGGCCCCGACAACATCACCTGCGTGGTCGCGGACGTGGTCGAGGGGCCCGGCCCGGACACCCCCGTGGTGGTCGGCTCGGCCTCCCCCTCCTAGGCGGCCGTCCCTCCCCGCAGGCGGCCGTCCCTCCCCGCAGGCGACCGTCCCTCCCAGCCGGCCGCCCCTGCCGCGCGGTCGTCCTTCCCGCGCGGTCGTCCTTCCCGCGCGGCCGTCCTTCCCGCGCGGCCGTCCTTCCCGCGCGGCCGTCCTTCCCGCGCGGCCGTCCTTCCCGCGCGGCCGTCTCGCGCCCGGCGGGCCGTGGCGCCGGATCCTGGCCGTCGGGCGGGGCAGCCGCTATCGTCGGATTCCTCGCGCTCCTCGCCGGTCACCGCTCTGGAGGCATGTCATGTACAAGGAATTCGCCATCGAGGCGATCGTGTGGCTCATCCCCGTCGTGATCCTCGTCGGCCTGGCTTACATGATCACTCGGCCCGCCTGACCTTCTCCCCGTCTCCCCTGCCGCCGTGGGCCCGGAGCGTAGGCCCGGAGCCCCCGGCCCGCTGAATTTTTTTCCGGCATTCTTCATGAGCCGGGAACTATCCCCTTTACCCAATCTTTATGTGTAAGTAGTCAGGCACATGCGCTCGGGGGAGCGCCATTGGGCACGCCCACAGGGGGATATCGCAGGTAAATGGGCCATTTTGTCGATGCCGCATTAGCTTTTCCGACCGTTCTGTTCACATTCCCGCTCGTGGTGATCATCGGTTACTGGCTGCTCGTCGTGTTCGGCGGCGCCGGGTCCGACGGTGACGGCGGGACGGAGTCCGCCGGATCCGGTGGGCTCCTGGGAGGTCTCGGGCTGGGCGGGGTGCCGGCCGTGGTGACCGTGTCGCTGCTGGCCGTCATCGGGTGGTCCGTGAGCCTGGCCGGCGGCGTGCTGTTCAGCGGCGTCCCCGCGCTGACCGGCGTGCTGGTCGCGGCGCTCGCCTGCGCCTGGGCCGGCGCCCGCCTGGCCGTGCGGCCGCTGCGCCGCGCCGCCCGGAGGGGGCGCGGCCCCTCCCGCGCCGACTTCGTGGGCCGGACGTGCGTCATCCGCACAGGCCGGGTGGACGCGGCCTTCGGCCAGGCCGAGGCCACCGCCCCGGACGGTTCTTCCGCTCTCGTTCAAGTCAGGCAGACCGGCGACGACGCTTTCGACGCCGGCGACACCGCCCTGATATTCGCCTACGACTCCGCGGGCGAGTTCTTCTGGGTGATGCCGTACGACGCGGAACTCGACCCCGACCGTCCTATTTAGCCGAAGGACCACATGGACGTCATATCCACCGGATTCGGCATCCTCCTCGCCGTCATCCTCCTCATCGTCATCGGTCTGCTGTTCGCCGCCGGCCGCCTGTTCAACAAGGTCGAGCAGGGCAAGGCGCTGATCGTCTCCAAAATCAACTCGGTGGACGTCACCTTCACCGGGGCGATCGTGCTGCCCGTGTTCCACAGGTCCGAGATCATGGACATCTCGGTGAAGACCATCGAGATCGAACGGACCGGCCGCGAGGGCCTGATCTGCCGGGACAACATCCGGGCCGACATCCGGATCACTTTCTTCGTCCGGGTCAACAAGACCGCCGAAGACGTCGTCAAGGTCGCCCAGGCCATCGGCACCGCCCGGGCCAGCGACCAGGAGACGCTGCAGGAGCTGTTCAACGCCAAGTTCTCCGAGGCGCTCAAGACCGTCGGCAAGCAGCTCGACTTCGTCGACCTCTACACCCAGCGCGACCACTTCCGCGACCAGATCATCCAGGTCATCGGCACCGACCTGAACGGCTACAGCCTTGAGGACGCGGCCATCGACTACCTGGAGCAGACCTCGCTGCTCTCCCTCGACAAGGACAACATCCTCGACGCGCAGGGCATCAGGAAGATCACCGAGCTGACCGCGATCGAGCACGTGCGGACCAACGAGTTCCAGCGGCACGAGGAGAAGGAGATCACCCGCCAGAACGTGGACGCGCGCGAGGCCATCCTCGAACTGGAGCGCCGCCAGGCCGACGCGGAGGCCAAGCAGCGGCGCGAGGTCGAGACCGTGCGCGCCCGCGAGGAGGCGGAGGTCGCCAAGGTGCAGGCCGAGGAGCGGCTCAAGGCGCTGGCCGCCGGTCTGCGCACCGACGAGCAGCTCGGCATCCAGCACGAGAACCAGGCCCGCGAGATCGCCGTGGCGGCGAAGAACCGCGAGCGGGTGATCGCCATCGAGTCCGAGCGGATCGAGAAGGACCGCATGCTGGAGGTGATCTCCCGCGAGCGGGAGACCGAACTGTCGCGCATCGCCAAGGACAAGGAGCTCGAAGGTGAGAGGCGCTCCATCGCCGAGGTGATCCGGGAGCGGATCGCGGTGGAGAAGACGGTCGCCGAGCAGGAGGAGAACATCAAGCGCCTGCGCGTGGTCGAGGAGGCCGAGCGGACCCGCCAGGCCGTGATCATCCAGGCCGAGGCCGAGGCTCAGGAGAGCCTGGTCAAGGACATCAAGGCGGCCGAGGCGGCCGAGGCGGCGTCCCGGCACAGGGCGCGCGAGGCGCTGGTGCTGGCCGAGTCGCGGCAGCAGGCCGCCGAGCTCGACGCCCGCGCCAAGATCCGCCTGGCCGAGGGCGTGCAGGCCGAGGCGGCCGCGGCCGGCCTGGCCGAGGTGCAGGTGCGCGAGCGGGACGCCGCGGCGATCGAGCAGGTCGGCCGGGCCGAGGCCGCGGTCGAGCGGGAGAAGGCACTGGCGCTGGCCGAGGGCGAGCAGGCCAGGGCGCTCGCCGCGGCGGTGGGCGTGCGGGAGCGGCTCAAGGCCGAGGCCGAGGGCGAGCAGGCCATGGCCCTCGCGGCCGCCTCGGCCGTCGGCGAGAAGCTCAAGGCCGAGGCGGAGGGCCTGACCCAGAAGGCGGCGGCGATGGCCGCGCTGGACGACGCGACCCGCGCCCACGAGGAGTACCGGCTGCGGCTGGAGGCGGACAAGGAGATCCGTCTCGCCGGGGTGGACGTCCAGCTCAAGGTCGCCGAGGCGCAGGCGGCCGTGCTGTCGGCGGGGCTGGCCAAGGCCAACATCGACATCGTCGGCGGCGACAGCGTGTTCTTCGACCGGCTGATGGGCTCGATCACCATGGGCAAGACCGTGGACGGCTTCGTGCGGCACTCCGACGTCACCCAGGCGCTGGCCGGGCCGTACCTGGACGGCTCGCAGAGCCTGCCCGCCGACCTGACCAGGATGCTCGGCTCGCTCGGCACCGCCGGCGTGCGTGACCTCTCCCTCTCCGCCCTGCTGGTGAAGCTGCTCGATTCGGGCGGGGCCGACGCGGACAGGCTGCGTGACCTGCTGGGCGCCGCGCAGGAAACCGCCGCTCCCCCGGTCCCCTCTGACGCCCAGGTCGCCGCCGAGGCCCCGGTCGCCGCCCTCAACTCCGGCACGCGGTGACGGCCCCCGTGACAGAGGCCGCGACAGAGGCCGCGACAGGGGACGCGGCAGGGGCCGTCGACGCTCCGGACAGCCGCGCCGGGCTGGACGCGGGCACCTACGAGGTGCTCCGCGCCCGGCTCGCCGAGCAGGCGACCGAACTGGCCCGGCGGGCCGACGCGCTCAACACCCGGCGCATCGAGGTCTTCGGCGGGACCGAGCTCCGGCTCGTCGGCACCGAGCGGATCCGCACCGAGAACAACTGCGTCCCCCGCGACATCGTGGCGCTCGGCGGGGCCACGGGCCCGCGCGAGGGGTCCGGGGGCGAGCCGGCGGGCGGGCGCGACCACCGGCAGGGGCTCATCCTGTTCGGCTACAACGTGTTCATGGGGCTGAAGCCCGAGACGGCCGTCGGCGACGTCTTCTCCGTGCACACGTTCGTGCGGGACACGACGGAATCCGGAGGCGGCCCGGACACCGGCGGGTTCCGGTTCGACCCCGCACCGCTGCCCCGCCATCCGCAGTTCGAGCGGGACTTCGCCGAGCTCTACCGCTACTACCGGGGAACCCGGCTGCTCCGGCTGCGCCGGGTCGAGGGCAAGATGCTGGCCGTTTTCCAGACCGGCCCGCAGGACACCCGCGTGCTGCGCTGGCGGGTCGAGACGGACGGCGCGCTCACCTACATCGACGACCGGGGCGAGCGCGACAACGTGTTTCCGCCCTCGCACGACTTCGAGTGGCTGCCGGCCACCCGCGACGACCACGTGCTCGGCCGCCACCCGCACATCTCGATCCAGGGCGAGGTATTCGTCGAGACCGTCGGCGGCGACCTCACCATCAAGATCGAGAACAACACCGAGACCGGTGAGGGCGTCTACCGCGAGCCGGTCGCCGAGCCGCTGCAGAGCCTCGCCGACGCCGACGTGCACCACGCCAGGATCGGCCCGCTGATCCTGCTGCGCATCCGGCCCTACAACGAGACCGAGTGGCGGCACCTGGTCTTCAACACCAGGACCAAGGGCGTGGTCCGCCTCGACGGCATCGGCCAGGCCTGCCGGCGCCTCCCCGAGGACCAGGGGATCGTCTTCCCCGGCGGCTACCACCTGTCCACCGGGGGCGGCAAGACCTTCGACACCGACGTCTCCGGTCTGGAGTTCGAGCGGGTCATCCGCTCGGCCAACGGCGAGGACGTGCTCTACGTCTTCCACGGCGGCGCCGAGGGCCGGTCGCTGCTGCTGCCGTACAACGTGATCCGCAAGCAGGTCTCCACGCCCCTGTCCTGCCACGGCTACTCGCTGTTCGACGACGGCACGCTGATCCTGTTCAAGGCGACCTCCGACGAGCCCTCCCGGGTCCACCCGATGCAGGTCTGGCAGACGCCGTACGTGTCGGACGTCCACGCCGCCGCCCAGCCGGCCGGTACCGGACCGCTGGAGCGGATCGGCAACGCGGAACTGGTGCGCGGGATCTCCGACTGCCTGTCGACGGCTCGGATGGTCGAGGAGATGGCGCCGTCGGCCCCGGTCTTCGAAGCGCTGATCGCGGCCTGCGCCCGGACCTTCGACCACTACCACTGGCTGGGCGAGCACGGGCTGCGAGGACCGCTCGCCGAGGTGCGGGCGACCGCCGAGCAGGTGCTGGAGGAGTTCGAGAAGGTCCGGTCGCTCACCGAGCAGGCTGCGACCGCGCTGGAGGCCGCCGCCGGACAGATCACCTCCCTGGTACGGCGGGCGCACGCGCAGGCGCCCCGTTCCGCCCAGGAATGGATCACCCACCTCGCTGGGCTGCGCCGGGCCCGGGGGCATCTGGTGACCTTGCGCGAGCTGCGTCACGTGGACACCGGCCGGGTCGACGGGCTGGGCGCGGAGCTCGACGCCGAACTCGACGCCGCCGCGCGGCGGGCGGCCGACTTCCTGCGGGGAGAAGACGCGTTCGCGGGCTACCACGCGGAAGTCGAGCGGCTGGTCTCCGACGCCGGGACCATCGCGACCGTGGCCGAGGCCGAGCCGATCGGCGAGCGGCTGGCCGGGCAGGCGCAGGGCCTGGAGGTCGTGGTCGAGGTGGTCGGCACGCTCGACATCGCCGACGCGACCGCGCGGACCGCGATCCTGGAGCGGGTCGGCGAGGTGCTCGGCGGGCTCAACCGCGCCCGCGCCACGCTGGACGCGCGGCGCGCGGAGCTGCTGGCCGGCGAGGGACGGGCGGCGTTCGCGGCCGAGTTCGCGTTGCTGGGTCAGGCGATCACCGGGGCGCTGGCGACGGCCGACACCCCCGAGCGCTGCGACGAACAGCTCGGCCGGCTGATGCTCCAGCTGGAGGGCCTGGAGTCACGCTTCGCCGAGTTCGACGACTTCCTGGCCCAGCTGGCGGCCAAGCGGGAGGACGTCTACGAGGCGTTCTCCTCGCGGCGGCAGGCGCTGCTGGACGAGCGCGCCCGCAGAGCCGACCGGCTGGCCGAATCCGCCGCCAGGATCCTGACCGGAGTGCGCCGCCGGGCGGCCGGGCTCGGATCGCTCGACGAGGTCAACACCTACTTCGGCTCCGATCCGATGGTCGTCAAGCTGCGCGGCGTGGCCGGGGAACTGCGCGCGCTGGGCGACCAGGTCCGGGCCGAGGAGCTCGAAGGCCGGGTCAAATCCGCCCGGCAGGAGGCGGGCCGCACCCTGCGCGACCGGCTCGACCTGTATGCCGACGGTGGCGAGACGATCCGCCTGGGACGGCACCGGTTCGCGGTCAACGCCCAGGCGGCCGACCTCACGCTGGTGCCGCACAGGGGCGGGATGGCCTTCGCCGTCACCGGGACCGACTACCGCTCGCCGGTGCGCGACGAGACCTTCGCCGAGACCCTGCCGTTCTGGAACCAGTCGCTGGTCTCGGAGACGGCCGAGGTCTACCGGGGCGAGCACCTGGCCGCCTCCGTCCTGGCCGCCGCCGAGGCCGGCGCGCTGAGCGTGGGCGGGGCAGTCCTCTCCCTCGACGCGCTGCACGAGGCGGCGGTGGCCGAGGACGGACTGCTGGAGATCGTCCGCCGGGTGGCGGAGACCCGTTACGACGAGGGCTACGAGCGGGGCGTCCACGACCACGACGCCGCCGCGATCCTCGACGCCCTGCTGCGCCTGCGCGCGGGCGCGGGCCTGCTGCGCTATCCCCCGGCGGCGAGGGCCGCGGCCCAGCTCTTCTGGACCTTCGGCGCGGACGAGTCCTCCCGCGCGGCATGGACCACCCGGGCGGTCTCGCTGGCGCGGGCGCGCACCCTGTTCGGCCGGGTGGACTCGGTAGAGGAGAGCCGCGGCGCGCTGGGCTCGGCCGTCTCGGCCTTCATGCGGGGCCTCCTCGGCGACGGGACGCGGGGCGCGGCGGCCGGAGGCGGCCGGGCGGCGGGTACGACCACCGGAGGCGGCCGGGCGGCGGGCGCTGCGGCCCGTACCGGCCACTCGCCCGGGGAGGAGAACCGGGGCGAGGGCGGGGGCCTGGCGAGCGCGACCGGGCGGTACGACGAGAAGGTCTTCGACCTCGCCGGGGAATACCTCTTCGAGGAGCTGGCCGGCGGACCGTCCGGGTTCGTGACGAGCGCGGGGGCGCGGTCGCTGCTGGAGCGGTTCGATCGGGCGCTGGGGACGACGCGTCAGGAGTTCGACGACGACCTGCGGGCGCTCGGAGACGACCTCGCCGGGCGGTACCGGCTGGCCGAGGCGTGGCTCGGGGCGTTCGAGCGGTCGGCCGAGCTGCCCGAGGCGGTGGCCGTACGGCTGTGCGAGGTGCCCCGGCACGACTCCTCGGCGGCCCTGACCACCACGGTCGAGGGCCTGCTCGGCACGCATCCGCGGATCGCCGAGCGCAGGCTCGACCTGCGCCTGGACGAGTTCCTGGGCCGGACCCGGCACTTCCGTGAGCACCGCGTCCCCGCCTACCGGGCCTACCAGAGGCGACGCAACGATCTGGTCGCCGCGGAACGGGCGCGTCTGCGCCTGGAGGAGTACCGGCCGAAGGTGATGAGCGCCTTCGTCCGTAACGAACTCCTTGACGAGGTCTATCTCCCGCTCATCGGCGACAACCTGGCCAGGCAGATCGGCGCGGCCGGTGACGCCAGACGGACCGACCAGATGGGCATGCTGCTGCTCATCTCGCCGCCCGGCTACGGCAAGACCACCCTCATGGAGTATGTGGCCAACCGGCTCGGCCTGATGTTCGTGAAGGTCAACGGTCCCGCCCTGGGGCATCTGGTAACCTCGGTCGACCCGGAGCGGGCGCCCGACGCGGCGGCCCGCCAGGAGGTCGAGAAGATCTCGTTCGCCCTGGAGATGGGCAACAACGTGCTGCTCTACCTCGACGACATCCAGCACACCTCCCCCGAGCTGCTGCAGAAGTTCGTCTCGCTGTGCGACGGCCAGCGGCGGATGGAGGGCGTCTGGGACGGCGAGGCCCGCACCTACGACCTGCGCGGCAAGCGCTTCGCGGTCTGCATGGCGGGCAACCCGTACACCGAGTCCGGTCAACGCTTCCGCATCCCCGACATGCTCGCCAACCGCGCCGACGTGTGGAACCTCGGTGAGGTGCTGTCCGGCAGGGAGGAGCTGTTCGCGCTGAGCTACATCGACAACGCGCTGACCTCCAACCCCGTCCTCGCACCGCTGTCCACCCGGGATCGGGGCGACATCCGCCTGCTGGTACGGCTGGCGCAGGGCGACCCGTCCGCCCGGGCCGACCGGCTCTCCCATCCGTACTCCTCCGTGGAGCTCGACGAGGTGCTCGCGGTCCTGCGCGGGCTGCTGCGCCTCCAGCGGGTCGTGCTGGCCGGCAACCGGGCCTACATCGCCTCGGCCGCCCAGTCCGACGCGTCCAGGACCGAACCGCCGTTCCTGCTGCAGGGGTCCTACCGGAACATGAACAAGCTCGCCGCCAGGGTCGTCCCGGTCATGAACGACGCCGAACTGGAGGCCGTGATCGACGACCACTACCTCGGCGAGGCCCGGGCCCTCACCTCCGGCGCCGAGGCCAACCTGCTCAAGCTGGCCGAGCTGCGGGGCACCATGACGGCCGGGCAGGCCGGGCGGTGGGCCGAGGTGAAGGCGGCCTACCTGCGCGAGCGGGCACTCGGCGGCGCCGGGGACGACCCGGTGGCCAGGGCGGTCGGCGCGGTCGGCCTGCTGGCCGACCGGGTGAGCACGGCCATCGAGCAGGCCGCCGACCGCCTGGCCCCCGAGCCGTGAATCCGGCTGCCCGGGTACGGGAGCCGGCCCCGTACCCGGGCAGTGATCGGTACCTGTCACATGGCCGATGTCCTCCGATCGGACCGGCCGCCCGGGAACGAGGATTCCCAGGTCGACCCGGGAATCCTCGTGGCGGCCCTAGTGGAGGGCGGTGGCGCGGTCCAGAGCGGGCGGCGTCACCGTCGCCTCGCCGGCGAGATGGGCGCGGAACGCCTCGTAGTCACGGCTGC
>NZ_JBVJHH010000030.1:0-138109 GCF_055586905.1 Streptosporangium sp. NPDC048886 | reverse complement strand
GGTCGTACCGCCGAAGGCTCTACCAGCACCGCGCCCGTACCAGCCACTATCAACGGCGACACCTCCTACACAACGAAATGCTGTTGTAGTACTAGGCCCTGTTCTGTAGATCACTGTGCGCCGGGCGCGGGCCTCGCTGAGCCTCCGCGCTGCGCGCGGTCCGCGCTCGGGCCGTGTCTTTCGGGGCTCTGCCCCAACCTCGGTGTGAGGGGCCCACCGGCCCCTCACACTCCCCGGCCGTTGACCGGTTTCCCGACCGGACCACGATGACGTGGCTCGACAGAGCACATGATCCGTCGCCACGGACTCGCCGATGACACCTGGGCACGGGTCCAACCCCTGCTGCCGGCCGACCCGAGCGTGGCGGCCCGAGGCGCCCCGCGCCGATAGTGTGCGGAGGATGTACGTGAAGATCTGCGGGCTGCGTGAGCCCGAGCATGTGACGGCCGCCGTCGAGGCGGGAGCCGACGCGATCGGCTACGTCCTCACCAGGAGCCCCCGGCGGATCACCCCGGCGCGGGCACGCGAGCTGGCCTCCACGGTGCCCGCGCACGTGCTGACCGTGGCGGTGTTCGCCGGAGAGACCCCCGAGGAGATCCGGGCGGCCGCGCTGGAGGCCGGGGTGCGCGCCGTCCAGCTGCACGGCGACCACCCGCATGATGACTTCACCGCGCTGAAGGACCTCGGCCTCACGCTGATCCGCGCCGGAGCCGCGGGCGCGGATCTGCGCTGCGGCGCCTTCGACGAGGACCTGCTCATCGTCGACGCGCCCAGGCCCGGTTCGGGGCAGCCGTGGGACTGGGCGGCGGTGCGCGGCCGCCCGGCGGGCCGCTGGATGCTGGCGGGCGGTCTGGACCCGTCGAACGTGGCCGAGGCGATCGCCGCCGCCCGGCCCTGGGGCGTCGACGTGTCGAGCGGCGTGGAGGTCGCGCCCGGGGTGAAGGACGCCGGCCTGATCAGAAGCTTCGTCACCGCCGCCCGCGCCGCCGGATGACCCGGCGCACCCGCTGACCGGTGGCCGCAAGTCGGTGACCAGTGAGATCCAAGTGACGGCGTCTACCCTTCGGGCCCGTGATTTCCAATGTAAGAAATATGATCGCGATTCTCGCGATGGGAGCCGCGATCGGTGGTGTCGCGGTGGCCACCCCGGCCGCCGCGGCTTCCGGTCCGGTTACGGTGTCGGCCGCCAAGGCGTCACCGGCGCGCTACAACGGTGACTGCCCGGTGAACGTCAGCTTCGCGGCGGTGGTCAAGGGCCGCCCCGGCACCAAGATCAAATATCGCTGGCTGCGGGGGGACGGTGCCGCGGGAGCCGTACGGACGGCCGTGCTGACCGGCCGGGTCACGCTCTGGGACCGGCGCACGTTCACCACCGACACCAGAAGCTGGCAGGCGCTGCAGATTCTCGGCACGCGGGGCAGGACGTCGAAGAAGGCCCGTTTCCAGGTGAGTTGCCAGGGATCGGTCACCGTCCAGCCGGATCCCGCCTCGACGGTCCGGCCCACCTCGCCGGCCTCGCCCTCGCCCACCCGGACGCCGAGCGCGCCGCCGGCGACCCCGGTCCCGAACGAGACTCCGAGGCCGACGACCTCGGGGACGCCCACCGCCCCGCAGGTCACCGCGTCGGCGACGGTGACCGGGATAAATCGAGGGGACTACGAGGGGCCCTGCTGGACCCCGTTCTACTGGAACACCACGGGCACCCTCAAGGTGTCGCGGGTCCCGGCGACCGTGAAGTACCGGTGGATCGACAGCAACGGCTGGAAGTCGCAGGAGCAGACCCGCGAGTTCGCCCGGGACGGCGCGACCGAGGTCCCGGTCAACTACGAGGAGCGGGTGGCCTTCGACACCCGTTCGGGCTGGCGGGCCATCGAGATCCTCTCCCCGGCCGGGTCCGCGGTCTCCAACAAGTTCCCCTACGCCATCAAGTGCACCGACGCGACCGACGCCACCGTCACGGTGACGGCGCTCCGTCCGAACTACCGGGGCCCCTGCCCGCCCGCGGACAGTGACGAGGGCGCGGCGGACCTGCCGTTCTCCGTCAGGTTCGAGGCGGAGAAGAAGCCGGCGATCGTCAAGTTCCGGCGGATCTGGAACGGGGTCCCGGGGCCGGTGGAAGAGGTCAGGCTCAACGAGATGCACCGGAGCTTCACCGCGCACAGGCCCATCACCGGGGGAGGCGTCGTCTCCCTGGCGATCGAGGTCAACGGGGTCAGGTCGGACGTGGCGACCTCCACGGTGACCTGCGAGGGCGGCACGCCGCCGACGGCGGACGCGCAGGTCGAGTCGGTCAAGGTGGCCAAGGAGTCGTTGTATCTCTACTACTGCGGCTGGAATGCGGACTACCGCCAGTACCTGTCCGGTGACATCACCGCGAAGGGGCCCGGCCGGGTGCCCTACCGGTGGGTCCTCGACTTCGGCTCCTACACGCGGACGTCGGCGGTGCGCACCGCCTTCTTCCACGACCAGGGCCCCCGGACCGAGTACGCGGTGCTGGGGATGCAGCCGACCTACAACACCAGCGCGTCCGTATGGCTGGAGCTGTTCCCGGGCACCCCGCAGGCGGTCACGTCGAACGTGGGGCACTACAAGGCCTCCTGCCGCCTCTGAGCGAGGATCGCGGCTGACGCGAGGGCCCGCGCCGCCACCGGTGCGGGCCCTCATCCGAATCGGTGACCTGCTGGGTCCAGGTGCCGCTCAGCAGCCCGTAGGAGAGCACTCCGTAGGCGGTGACCGCGATGCCCGGCTCCCGGCAGGCGTCCAGGACACCGCCCTCGATGCCGCGGCTGAACAGGGAGTATTCGATCTGCAGGTCGGTGATCGGGTGGACGGCCCGTTGCCAGATCAAGATCAAAGACTGTGGAGAGAAGGATGCGGGCGATCCCCGATCCGTCCCCAGGATCTGCTCTCCCGCGCCGGCGCTCCGCCCCGATCGGGCCGTGCCTGGCCGGATGTGGACCTGGCCCGCTCCGCTCCGCCGCTGATATACAGCCGTGGGGATCAAGGGGGTATCACGGGATGAACAGGCGGTGGCTCCTCGCGCTGGCCGTCACGATAGTGGCGGTCGTCGCTGTCGGAGCGTACGGGCTGGTGACCATACCGGACGCAGTGGGGGCCTCGCCGCCCCGGCGGCCGGGGCTCGCCGAGGGGAGGGCCGGGCGGCCGTCGTCCCTGACGCCCACCCCCGCCGCGCCGCTCACCTCGGCGCCCCCTCCCGCCGCCGTGCCGTCCACCCTGCCGTCCACCCTGCCGCCCGTTCCCCCTCTCGTGCCGTCGGTCCCGCCCACGTCCGCTCCGGCGCCGCCTCCGCCGGACGGTCCCGGACCGGCCGCGGCGAGATACTTCGCCGCCTGGCAGGCCGGCGACTTCCCCTCGATGAGCGGCCTGGTCGCCGATCCGCCGGCCGACTTCGCCGAGCGGCACCGGCGTTTCGACGCCGAGCTGCGGGTCGCGTCGCTGTCCATCGCCCCCGGCGAGCTGCGCCGCCAGGGCGGGGAGGCGGCCGAGGTCGCCTTCCGGGGGGTGCGGGAGGTGACAGGGCTGGGCCGGTGGGAGTTCTCCGCGGTCCTGCGCCTGGCGCTGCGCTCCGGCGCGTGGAAGGTGCTCTGGACGTCCGAGACGCTGCACCCCTCCCTCAAGAACGGCGGGAGCCTGCGGCTCCGGGAGAGCAGGGTCCGCCGTCCGGCCGTGCTCACCCGCGAGGGGCTGCCGTTCCCCCGCGACAGCAGGGTGGGCGACTACGTCACCGGCCTGGACGACACGGCGGCCGTCCTGGTGCTGGAGGAGGCCCCCTCGGGCCGGGTGCTGCTGGCCTCCCCGGCCCCGCCACCCACGGAGGCGCGGAGCACGATCTCCCAGCCCGTGCAGGCCGCCGCCGCCCGGGCCCTGGACGGGCTGGGAAGTCCGGCCGCGATCGTGGCCCTCGACCTCCAGACCGCCCAGGTCCGGGCGGTGGCGGACACTCTGGGCGGCAAGCGGGCCTTCAACGGCCTCTACCCGCCCGGCTCGACGTTCAAGGTGGTGACCGCCGCCGCGCTGCTCGGCACCGGGCTGACCCCGGACTCGCCGGTCACCTGCCCGGCCTCCTACACCATCCCGAACGCCAGGAGCTTCACCAACGACGACCGCGCCGATCACGGGACGGTGTCCCTCGCCACGGCTTTCGCGCTCTCCTGCAACACCACCTTCGTCCAGCAGACCTACGACCGGCTGCGCGACGACCGGCTGCGCGCCGAGGCCGCCGACCGGTTCGGATTCCGGGAGAAGCCCGGCCTGAGCTTCTGCCGGATCCGGCCGTCCGGGGACCTGAACGAGCTGGGCTCCGACGCCATCGGCCAGAACTCGGTACAGGCCAGCCCGCTCTGCATGGCCGAGGTCGCCGCGGCGGTCGCGAGCGGCGTCTGGAGACCGGCGGTCATGACCGCCGAGCCCTCCGCCGACCTGCCGGCACCGGTGCCGCTGGACGGAGGCGTGGTCGCCGGCCTGCGCACGATGATGGACGCCGTGGTCACCCAGGGCACGGCCGCCCAGGCCGGCCTCCCGCCGGGCACCGCCGGCAAGACGGGCACCGCGGAGGTCGGCGGCGCGCAGGCCCACGCCTGGTTCATCGGCTACCGCGACTCCCTGGCCTTCGCGGTGTTCGTACAGAACGGCGGCAGCGGCGGCAGGGTGGCGGCGCCGATCGCCGCGAGGTTCCTCCAGGCGCTGTAGCGCCGACCGGAGCCTCGCGGCGATCGGGATCCGTGCCCCTCGGAACCCGGGCCGGCCGTAATCCCGTGCTGCTCGGGATCCGCGCCGGCCGTAGTCCCGTGCTGCTCGGGATCCGGCTGCTCGGAACCCGGGCCGGCCGCGACTACGGCGGGGCGCTGCCCGCGGCGGGGCGCTCAGGGGCGCAGTGCCGCGAGCTGCTGCTCGAACGGGATGACGGCGTCCACCCGCCCGGTGCCGGTCTGTCCGCTGTCGGTCCGCCCGGTGGTCGCCGGCCGGCGCAGCATCAGGTCGGCCAGTTCCCCGGCCGCACGGGTGATGCGGGCGGCGAGGTCGTCGGTGCGCGTGTCCCCGCCCGTGCCCCAGTCCTCGGAGGCGGCGTAGACGGCGGTGGGCACGACGATCGCGCGCAGGTAGACGAAGAGCGGGCGCAGGGCGTGCTCAAGGGCGAGGGAGTGCCGCGCCGTGCCGCCGGTCGCCGCGACGAGCACGGGCTTGCCGACGAGCGCGGTGTTGTCGATCACGTCGAAGAACGACTTGAACAGGCCGCTGTAGGAGGCGGTGAAGATCGGCGTCACGGCGATGAGGCCGTCCGCCTCCGTCACCGCCTCGATCGCTTCACGCAGCGCGGCGCCGGGGAACCCGGTCACCATGTTGTTGGCGATGTCGGTGGCGAGGTCGCGCAGTTCGACCACGCGCACCTCGGCCGCGCGCTCCTCCGCCAGGTGCCGCCCGGCCGCCTCGGCCAGGCGGTCGGCCAGCAGCCGCGTCGACGAGGGCTGGCTGAGGCCGGCCGAGACCGCCACGAGCTTCAGGGGCTTCATCTACTCTCCTTCATGGTGCGCGCGGGTCCCACCGGGCGCGCGGGGTGCGAGCGTGGGCCGGTCAGGCCGGGGAGCCGGCGGGGACGGACGGCTCCCCGGCCGCCTCGGCGGCGCGGCGGGCGACGAGGGCCGCGTGGGTGGGGCCGTCCGGCACCTGGGCCGGGCGCCCGGCCGCGAACTCCTTGCGGAGCACGGGCACGACCTCCTCGCCGAG
Organism: Streptosporangium sp. NPDC048886; assembly: GCF_055586905.1. Lineage (NCBI taxonomy): Bacteria > Bacillati > Actinomycetota > Actinomycetes > Streptosporangiales > Streptosporangiaceae > Streptosporangium > Streptosporangium sp. NPDC048886. Next base: position 132,364 of record NZ_JBVJHH010000030.1, on the reverse strand, counting down.
GATGTCGAGCTGCTCCAGCACGGTCTTCAGCGGCAGGCCGGCGTGGTCCATCAGGAACAGCTGGCGCTGGTAGTCGCCGAAGGAGTCCCGGAAGGTGAGGGTCCTGTCGATGACCTGCTGCGGGCTGCCCACCGTGAGCGGCGTCTGGTCGGTGAACTCCTCCAGCGAGGGGCCGTGGCCGTAGACGGGCGCGTTGTCGAAGTAGGGACGGAACTCGCGCACGGCGTCCTGGGAGTTCTTCCGCATGAACACCTGGCCGCCGAGCCCGACGATGGCCTGCTCCGGCGTGCCGTGCCCGTAGTGGGCGAAGCGCTCGCGGTAGAGCTCGATCAGGCGGATGAAGTGTTCCTTGGGCCAGAAGATGTTGTTGGCGAAGAATCCGTCGCCGTAGTAGGCGGCCTGCTCGGCGATCTCGGGGCTGCGGATCGAGCCGTGCCAGACGAACGGCGGCACCCCGTCCAGCGGGCGGGGGGTCGAGGTGAAGGACTGCAGGGGAGTGCGGAAGCGGCCTTCCCAGTCCACCACGTCCTCGCGCCACAGCCGGTGCAGCAGCGCGTAGTTCTCGATCGCCAGCGGGATGCCCTGGCGGATGTCCTGCCCGAACCAGGGGTAGACCGGCCCGGTGTTGCCGCGGCCCATCATCAGGTCGACGCGCCCGCCGGCCAGGTGCTGGAGCATCGCGTAGTCTTCGGCGATCTTGACCGGGTCGTTGGTGGTGATCAGGGTCGTGGAGGTGGAGAGGATGAGCCGCTCGGTCCGGGCCGCGATGTAGCCGAGCATGGTCGTCGGCGACGACGGCACGAAGGGCGGGTTGTGGTGCTCGCCGGTGGCGAAGACGTCCAGCCCGACCTCTTCCGCCTTGAGCGCGATGGTGACCATCGCCTTGATCCGCTCGTGCTCGGTCGGCGTCCGGCCGGTGGTGGGGTCTGTGGTGACATCGCCCACGGTGAAGATCCCGAACTGCATCGTTCCCACCTTCCTCATGTCATTTAACTTTCAACTACCCTCAACACCGTGACGGCCGGATTATTCCTGACCTTCGGCCCCGTGTCCGCATCGCCCGATCCCACCTCCCGCGGGGCCCGCGGGAGGTGGGGACGGGCCGGATGGTGAGGGTGGGCCGGGCGAGGGCGATGAGCTGGACGGGAGCGCTGAGCCGGGCGGGGCGCCGCCGGGCGCGAGCACAAATCCGATAATGACATGGCCATTTTGGCGGGAAGATTTTTTTCGCCGGAACAAACGCGCTTCCACCTCGTGTGCAATTAAATCTCCAACCTTTTACAAGAACCGTCGGCCAATCTCTTGTCCAGCCGGAGACAGCCACGACGGACCGGGGGTGAGCGCACGTGAGAACGTATTCGACGGACCCGGCCATCCTGCGCGACATCGTGACCGCCGAGCTCGGACGCGCCGGCGCGCAGGGCTGGTCGGTCGCCGAGGACGCCCTCTGGTGCAAGGTCGCGCCGGACCCCTGCGCCCTCCCTGACCAGGGATGGAAGCTGCACGTCTCGGCGACGATGCTCTCCGCCCCCGTGGTCCTCTCCCGTGTCTCGCGGGTGCTGGTCGAGGCCGGCTGCGCCTTCAAGTTCCCCGCCCGGCTGGGCGACTACTGGAAATTCCTCGAACCGCACTGCAGCCGTGCGCAGGCCGGGAAGTTCGTCACCGTCTATCCGTGCGACGACGCGGAATCGGTGCGTCTGGCCGCCGTTCTCGACGAGGCCACCCGGGGCCTTCCCGGGCCCGTGATCCTCTCAGACCGTCCTTACCGGCCGGGCGGGATCGTGCATTATCGCTACGGCGCTTTCGGCGGGCACCGGGTGCTCGGCAACGACGGTTTCTACGAGATCCGGCTGCGCTCGCCGGAGGGCCGGCTCGTCCTCGACGAGCGGCGGCCGCGTTTCTCCCCGCCGCCGTTCGCGATCTGCCCGTTCGACGATCCCGCGCCGGAGCGGCGCCCCGGGGCGGCCGCGGTCATGCTGAACGGCCGTTTCGTCGTCCGCCGGGCCGTACGGCATGCCAACCGGGGCGGGGTGTATCTCGCCGAGGACACCAAGACCGGGCGTGAGGTGGTCGTCAAGGAGGGCCGCCCGCACGCCTGCGCCGACCTGCGCGGCAAGGACGCCCGGGACCGGATGGCGGCGGAGCGTTCCTGCCTGGAGGAGCTCGCGGGGACCGGAGCGGTGCCCGCCGTGGTGGACTTCTTCGAGCAGGGCGGGCATGTCTTCCTCGTCGAGGAGTCCGTGCCGGGGATCACGCTGCAGCGCTGGTCCGACGGGAACACCGGGCCGCTGGGCGACGACGGGTTCGGCAACGGGGCGGCGGACGTGCTGCCCGTCGTCGGGGGACTGGTCGGGCTGCTGAAGGCGGTGCACGGCCGCGGCCACGTGTTCGGGGACCTGTCGCCGGGCAACGTGATGCTGCTGCCCGACGGCGGGCTCCGGCTCATCGACCTGGAGCACGCGGCCGTGCCGGGCGCCACGGTCATGGTGGCCGGGACCCCGGGTTATCTCGCGCCGGAGCTGGCCGACCACGTCGGGCAGCCCCGGCCCGCGCCGGACGGCAGCGCCGACCTCTACAGCCTCGGCGCGATGGCGTACTTCCTGGCGGTCGGCGCCCACCTGGACCCGCCGGGCCTCGGCCGGGTCGCGGCGGTGGCCGCCGCCAACCCCACACTGGCCCTGCTGCGGCCGCTGACGGAGGGGCTGCTGGCGGCGGAGCCGGAACGGCGCTGGCCGCTGGAGCGGTGCGAGCGCTTCCTCGCCGCGCTCGCTTCCGAGCGGTCGGGTTCCGTGTCCGTGCCTGAGCCGGCCGTCGTTTCCGAGCTGTCGAGCTCCGTGTCCGTCCTTGAGGCGGCCGTCGTTTCCGAGCGGTCGGGTTCGGTGCCCGTCCCCGCGCGCTCCGGCCCCCCACGCACCTCCGGACGCCTCCCCGAGCAGGGCGTGGCCCGGCCGCCCAGCCGGATCGACCGGCTGATCGACGACGGGATCGCGCACCTGGTGGAGGCGGTGGACACGCGCGACGGCGGCCTGCTGTCGCAGCCGGACGTCTCCGGCGGGGCCGAGCCGGACCCGTGTTCGGTACACGGTGGCGCGGCGGGCATCCTCGCCGTCCTGACGTCGGCCATGCCCGCGCCTGAGGCGGCCGGCGCGGTCGCCGGGCTCGCCCACCGGCTGCTGCGGCGGCTGGAGGAGGAGGACGTCTGGCGGCCCGGCCTCTACTTCGGACGCTCCGGCGCGGTGTGGGCGCTGTACGACGCCGCGACGGCCCTCGGCGACGCCGGGCTGGCCCGGTCCGCGGTGCGGGCGGCGAGTCTGCTGCCGACCGACCATCCCAGCCCGGACGTGACGCACGGGCTGGCCGGATGCGGCATGGCGGTCCTGCGCGTCGCGCTGCGATCGGGTGATCCGGCGCTGCGGGAACAGGCCGCCGAGACGTTCCGGAACCTGCACGGCGCCCGGTCGTATCTGGACGGGCACCCACAGTGGCCGACGCCGGAGACGTTCGACTCCGGCCTCGCCGGAGCCAACCACTTCGGCTACGCCCACGGCATCGCCGGGATCGGGACCGCGCTGCTGCACGCCGGCCGGACCCTGGACCGGCCGGACTGGACGGCGACCGCGCACGAGATCGCCCGTGCCCTCTACGCGCACGCGGACGTCGACGGGGACACCGCCTGGTGGCCGACCTTACGCGGCGATCTGGAGACGGTCCGCCCGCGCCGGCCGTACTGGTGCAACGGATCCTCCGGGATCGGCTCGTTCCTGGTGAGGCACTGGCACGCCACCGGTGACCCGCTCGCCCTGGAGCTCGCGCGCGGGGCGGCGACGGCCGTGCACCGCACCCGGTGGCAGTCGGGCCCGGTGCCGTGCCACGGGCTGTCCGGCGACGGCGAGTTCCTGCTCGACATGGCCGACCTCACCGGTGAGGACCGCTACCACCGGTGGGCGCTGGACCTGGCCGCCTGCCTGGAGACCAGGGCGGTCGACCGGTCCGGCCGGCTGCTGGTCCCCGACCACGACGGCGGCTCGGCGCCGACCTTCCTCGGAGGTACGGCGGGCACCGTCGCCTTCCTCCTCCGGCTGCGCCACCGGCATCCCCGGCTGTGGATGCCCGGCGACGCCCCCAATGCTCGCCGTCTGCGACGGGACGGCGATGAAGGAAAGAGCGGGCCGTAAAGAGGCGGCCCCGTGATGCACAGGAGGGAAAGACCATGTCCTTCGATGTTGAGGACCTGCAGGCTCTTCAGGAGATCGAGCCGGCCGCCAACGAGGCGCTCCGGCTGACCCACTGCATCAAGCACTTCGGTTGCACCGACAACTGAGGTGACCGGCGACTGACGTGAAGGCCCCGCCCGCCCGGAGACGGGCGGGCGGGGCTCTGTTCGATCACCAGGCAAGGACACAGGCAAGGACAGGTGCGGCCGTGCGCGATCGTCCCCCCTCCGCTCCGGAGACCTCTCCCGTCCCGGGGACCCGGCGCAGGGTCGTGCGGCTGTTCACCCCCTACAGAGCCGCGATCTGCGCCGTCGTCGTGCTCATCGCGGCCTACTCCGCCCTGAACGCCGCCGTCCCGCTGCTGACCCGGGAGGTCTTCGACCGGGCGCTGTTCGGACCGGGCGGCCCCGACCTGCCGCTGCTCGCCCTGATCGCCGGGCTGGCCGCGGCCGTCGCCTGCGCGGTGGGCGTGGTGGACCTCGGGCAGACGTGGCTGTCGGCCCGCGTCGCGCAGCGCGTGGTGCACAGGCTCCGTACGGAGATGTTCGGCCGCCTCCAGCGCATGCCGCTGTCCTTCTTCGCCACCGAGCGGGGCGGCGAGATCCAGTCGCGGCTGGCCGGCGACACCGCGCAGATCGAGTACGCCGTCAAGGACACCCTGCCCGGCATGCTCTCCGGCGTCACCGGATCCGTGGTCGCGGCCGGGGCGATGGCCGCCCTGTCACCGGCGCTCGCGGGCGTCGCCCTGGTCCTCGCACCGCTCGTCCTCCTGGTGGCCTCCCGGTCGGGGCGGGCGCTCGAGAACCTGTCGGCCGTCAGCCAGCGCGCCCGGGCGGAGCTGTCCTCCATCGTCGCCGAGCGCCTGTCCCTGGGCGGTGTCACCCTGGCCAGGGTCCACGGCAGGCGTGACGACGAGGCCGCCGGGTTCGCCGCGGAGAGTGAGCGGCTGGCGCGGCTCGGGGTGCGCGCCGGGATGGTGGCCCAGTGGGTGATGAGCGTGGGGCACGTCTTCTTCGTGCTGACCCCCTATCTGGTGTTCGTGGCGGCCGGGCTGACCGACGGGATCACCCCGGGCACGCTGGCCGCCTTCACCGTGCTGCAGGCAAGGCTCTACCAGCCCCTGTGGCAGATCCTGCACGTCGTCACCGAGTTCCGCTCCGCCCTGGGCGCCTTCGAGCGGGTCTTCGGCTACCTCGACCTCCGTCCCGAGCCGGAGCCGGAGCCGGAGCCCGGACCGGGGCCGCGGCGGAGCCCCGTCTCCGGCCCCGGCGCGCTCGCCGTCCGCGGGGCCGGTTTCCGCTACCCGGGCGCGGCCGAGGAGGACCGCCCCGCCCTGTACGGCGTGAGCCTCGGCATCCCCGCCGCCTCCGCCACGCTGGTCGTCGGCCCGAGCGGCTCGGGCAAGACGACGCTCGGCCACCTGATCGCCGGGCTGCACCCGCCCACCGAGGGCTCGGTGGCGATCGACGGCGAGGAGATCAGGGCGCCGCTGCCGGGGCGGATCTGCATCGCCACCCAGGACCCCTTCCTCCTGCAGGGGTCGGTCGCCGACAACCTCAGATACGCCGCTCCCGGCGCCGCGATGGACGACCTCGTGCGCGTGTGCCGGATCACCCGGATCCACGAGCGGATCACCGCGCTCCCGGACGGCTACGACTCGCTCGTGGGCGAGCGGGGGGCGCTGCTGTCCGGCGGCGAGCGGCAGCGCGTCGCCCTGGCCCGCGCGCTCCTGGCCGACACGCCCGTGCTCGTGCTGGACGAGGCGACCTCCGCCCTCGACCCGCTGACCGAGTCGGAGGTCGTCGAGGCGGTGCTGGCCGAACGGGCGGGGCGGACCACCGTGATGATCACTCACAGGTTCGGCGTGCTCGAGTCCTTCGACACCGTCGTGGCCCTGGACGGCGGCCGGGTGGTGGAGCACGGCACCCGCCTGGACCTGCTCGGCGACCGGCGCGGGCTGTATTCGCGGATGGTCCGGGCGCAGACCGGCGCCTGATCCGCCGGGGGAGGTCGCCCCGGTCCGTCACGGTGACCCGCCGGGGTCGCCCCGAGCCGTCACGGTGACCTGCCGGAGGAGGCCGCCCGACCCGTCGCGGTGACCCGCCGGGGCCGGCCGCCGCCCGGCGTGCCCGGGGCCCGGCCGGGCGCTCCGGCGTCCCTAGACCCCGGAGGGTGTGCGGCTCACGGGCCACCCCTCGGCGCGCGCGAGTCCCGCGTAGCGGGCGGCGTCGCGGACCGCGGCGCCGCCCGGATCGTTGTTGAAGTACACGTACACCTCGCAGCGCTCGTCCCACGTCCCGCCCAGCCGGCGCAGCCAGGAACGGAAGGCGCCGTCGCCGTAGGCCGGCCAGGGATCGGCGGCGCCCTCGTGGAAGCGCAGGTAACCCCAGTCGGCGGTCCGCCACAGCGGTGTCAGCGGACGGCCGAGGCGGTCGGCCCAGCACAGGGCCGCGCCGTGCGCCGACAGCACCTCACGGACGGCGTCGCTCCACCAGGACGCGTGCCGCGGCTCGACGGCGACCCGCACGTGGGCGGGGAAGCAGTCCAGGCAGGCGCCGAGCAGTCCGGGATCGGCGGTCAGCGTCGGCGGGAGCTGCAGCAGGACCGGCCCGAGCTTGGCACCCAGGCCGCCGGCCGCCCCCATCAGGCGTCCGACCGGCTCCTCGGGATCCCTCAGCCGTTTGACGTGAGTGAGGAAGCGGCTCGCCTTGACGGCCATGACGAACGTGTCAGGGGTGCGGTCCTTCCAGCTCTCGAAGGTCTGGCGGGCCGGCAGCCGGTAGAAGGTGTTGTTGTTCTCGACGGTCTCGAAGCACTCGCCGTACCGCTCCAGCCACAGACGCTGGGGCACACCGGGTGGGTACAGCACCCCGCGCCAGTCGGTGTACTGCCAGCCGGAGGTCCCCACCCGCATCATGAGGGTTCAGCCCCGTCGATCCCCGCCCGCTCCACGGTCGAGTCCTGCCCGCCGCCGCGGGAGCCACACCGGCGGGGGCGGTGCCCGCCTCCGCCGCAAGGCGTTCGATACTACTCAGACAGCCGGCTCGGACAGCCGGCGCGGTGGTGAGACGGATCGGGGAGGGCAGATGGCGGGTGGCGACGCCGGGGGGCGGCCCGGAGAGGCCGCGGTGACCTCCGATCCGCCGGTGATCCGGAGCAACGTCCCCGGTTCCTTCCCCTGGGGGGTCATGCACGAGCGGCACCCCGCCCTGATCCGGCGGGTCGGTGAGGCCACGCCGTACGGTCCCGACCGGCGGCGGGCGCTCGACCTGCTGCTCGCGGAGATCACCGACGGGGTGATCCGCCCGCTGGAAGGGCCCGTGCACGACCGTGAGCTCTGGCGGAGCTGGGACCGGGGCCACCTCGGGCGGCGGTGGGACGACGCGCCGTTCCTGTGGGCGGAGAGTTACTTCTACCGCAAGCTCCTGGCCGCGGTCGGATACTTCGGTCCGGGGCCGTGGCACGGCATAGACCCCTTCGAGCCCTTCAAACAGGCCGAACTGCTGGGCAAGGGGGTCGACGAGGAGCTCCGCGCGCTCGGCGGCCTGTCCGGCATGCCCGTCGAGGAGCAGGCGCGGACGCTGGTCCACCGGGCGCTCTGGGGCAACCAGGCCGATCTCGGCTTCCGGCTCTCCGCCGCGGGTGCGCAGGCCGACGGCCAGGTGACGGGCCTGCTGGCCGACGACGGGGATCTCATCTGGCCGGCGGTGGACGGCCCGGGGCCCGCGCGGGTCTGCCTGGTGGCCGACAACGCCGGAGGAGAGCTGCTGCCGGACCTCGCCCTGATCGACCACCTGCTGCACACTCGGGCGGTGCGCGAGGTGTCCCTGCATGTGAAGCCCTCGCCGTACTACGTCTCCGACGCCGTGCCGGCGGACGTCGTCGCCTCCGTGCGGCGGCTGTCGGCCGCCGGCGGGGCGGCCGGCGAGGTGGGGGAGCGCCTGCGCGCGGCGATGGGCTCGGGACGGCTGGCCGTGCGGGCGCACGCCTTCTCGTGCGCGCCCCTGCCGTACGACGAGATGCCCGGCGACCTGAGGGAGGAGTTCGCCTCCGCCACCTTGACGATCATGAAGGGTGACCTGAACTACCGGCGGCTCGTCGGCGACCGGGCGTGGGCCCCGACCACGCCGTTCGCCGCGGCGGTCGGATACTTCCCCGGGCCCGTGGTGGCCCTGCGCACCCTGAAGTCCGACGTCGTGGTTGGCCTCGGTGCCGAGACGGTCGCGGCGCTGGAGGCGGACGGGCGCCCCTGGCGCACCAGCGGCACGCACGCCCTCATCCAGGCCAGACTGTAGCCGCCGGGCGAGGGCCGGGCCAGAGCGTGGCCGGACCGTCCGGGGGCGCGGCCGCGCGTCAGCCGAGGGCGCGGTCGAGGTTGAACGCGGCGCTGATCAACGCGAGATGGGTGAACGCCTGCGGGAAGTTGCCCAGCTGCTCACCGGCCTGACCGATCTCCTCGGCGTACAGGCCGAGGTGGTTGGCGTAGGTGAGCATTTTCTCGAAGGCCAGCCGTGCCTCGTCGAGGCGCCCGGCGCGGGTGAGCGCCTCGACGTACCAGAACGAGCAGATCGAGAACGTGCCGTCCTGGCCCCGTAGCCCGTCCGGGCTTGCCGCGGGGTCATAGCGGTACACCAGCGAGTCGGACACCAGGTTCCGGCCGAGGGCGTCGAGCGTCGACAGCCATTTCGGGTCGGTGGGAGAGACGAACTTGGCCAGCGGCATCATCAGGACGGAGGCGTCGAGGACGTCGTCGTCGAAGTGCTGGACGAACGCCCGCAGCCGGGACGACCAGCCGCGCTGCATGATCTGCCGGTAGATCGCGTCACGGGCCCGCTGCCAGCGGGGGGTGTCGGCGGGCAGCCCGCGGTGGCCGGCCATCCGCATGGCCCGCTCGATCGCCACCCAGCACATCAGCCGCGAGTAGACGAAGTCCTTGCGCCCGCCACGCGTCTCCCAGACGCCCTCGTCGGGCTGGTCCCAGTTGTCGCAGACCCAGTCCACCAGGGCGTGGATCTCCTCCCAGTGGTCGCTGGAGATCGGCTGGCACATCTTGTCGTAGAGGTAGACGGAGTCGATGAGGGCCCCGTAGATGTCCAGCTGGAGCTGGTGGACGGCGCCGTTCCCGGTGCGCACCGGGGCCGATCCCCGATAGCCCTCGAAGTGGGACAGCTCGACCTCTGGGAGTTCGGTGCGCCCGTCAAGGCCGTACATGATCTGCAACGGGCCCGACGGGTCGCTGTTCCTGCGGCTGACATGCTCGGACAGGAAGCGCATGAACGCCGCCGCCTCTTCGCTGAAGCCCAGCCTGAGCAGGGCGTACACGCAGAACGCCGAGTCGCGGACCCAGACGTACCGGTAGTCCCAGTTGCGCTCCCCGCCGATCTGCTCGGGGAGGCTGGTCGTCGCCGCGGCCACGATCCCGCCGGTCGGGGCGTAGGTGAGCAGCTTCAGCGTCAGCGCCGAACGGTGCACCATCTCCCGCCACCGGCCGCGGTATCGCGACGCCGACAGCCAGCGCCGCCAGTACGCGACGGTGGCGGCGAACTCCTCCTCGGCCTCGGCCACCGGACACGGCCGCGGCTCCACGCCGTCGCCGAGCCTGTCGAGGGCGAACACCGCGCATCCACCCTCGTCGAGCTTGAACTCCGACCACACGTCCGGCCCGTCGGTCTCGACGGGCACGCTGGCGGACAGGGACAGCGACAGCGACGGCGACTCGAAGACCGCCCATCCGTCCCGCAGGCTCAAGCCGTGCGACTGCCTGCCGTAGTCGAAGCGGGGAGCCACCCGCGCCCGGAACGGCAGCGCCCCCCGCACGCACCTCACCCGCCTGATCAGCCGGTGCCGGCCCGTTTTCTCGGGGACTCCGGAGACCGGCATGAAGTCCTGGATCTCGCCCACCCCGTCGGGGGCGGAGAACCGGGTGATCAGGACGTTGGTGTCGGGGAAGTAGAACTGCCTGGTGCTCGCCGGCACGTCGGCGGCCAGCTCGAACGATCCGCCCCGGTCGGCGTCCAGGATCGAGGCGAACACGCTCGGCGAGTCGAAGCGCGGGCAGCAGTACCAGCCGATCGTGCCGCCGGTGTCGACGAGCGCCACGCTGTGCAGGTCGCCGATCAGCCCGTGGTCGGCGATCGGCGGGTAACGGGGGACCCGCGCCGAGCCCGGCCGGTGCGCCGACCCCGCCGTCATGTCAGCCCTCTCGCCCTCGCAGCCCCATCCCACGTCCCTCAAGCTACGCGGCCCGGGTGCGCGCCGGGGTCTGTCCCGCGTCAAGGACCCGGCAGGTTTCGGATGGGAGGGAACGCCGGGCGGCGCCGCCCGGCCGCGGGAGCAGGACCACGGCCGGGCGCCGCCCGCCTGCGCGGTATCAGGGGATCGGGCTCAGCGTGTCAGGGGATCCGCGCTGGGACCTCCGCCGCGGCGAGGCTCAGAGCCGCTGCCACAGCGAGGGGACGTTCGGCGGCTCCCAGCCGGGGATCGCGGTGTGCGCCTGGATGCACCGGTAGCTCGCGCCGCCATAGGTGACCTGGGAACCCGCCTGGTAGGAGGTGCCCGCGGCCCAGGTCCCGGCGGGGACCGTCGGGGTGGAGGTCGGGGTGGGCGTCTGGGTGGGCGTGGGGCTGGTGGTCGGGGTCGGCTCCGGGGAGCCGCCGCCGACCTGCAGGTCGACGCATGAGTAGAAGGCGTTGGCGGTGTCGGCGATGTTCCAGATGGCGAGGACCTTCTGGCGGCCGGACCTGCCGCCCAGATTCACCGAGTGCGAGACCGTGGCGCCGGGCTGGCGGCCCTGGTCGTTGAACAGCGCGATCCGGGTGCCGCCGATGTAGTACTCCCATGTGCTGGTGGCGTGGCGCGCGGTCAGCACCCAGTTGAAGGTGACCGTGTTGCCCACGCTCGTGGCCGGCCATCCCTTGCTCTCGTTGTCGAGCTGGGCGAAGCGGGAGTTGCCGCCGCTGCAGCTCCGCAGGCCCTTGGGCCCTTCCACGCTCTGCGGCTCATAAATGATCTCACCGCAGTTGGCGACGCGGCCCTGGGCGCACATGGCCTGCCGGCTCGGCGGCGACGATATGTAGCCGTGCGCCTGAGCCGGCGAGGCGATGAACACCGTGGCCCCGATGGCGAGGATCGCCGTCGCGAGGAAAGTGATCGTCCTTCGCATCTCGTAACTCCTTTGCTGGGGGGTAAATCAAACATAAAGGAAAGTTTCCTAACAGTAAATGTTTGAGTAATGCGATTCCCCAGGAGCTGTCGGATCTCGGAAATCCGGACGGGATGCCGGGCGGCGGGCCCCGGACGTCCGGCGGTCAGGCCGGGGGGACCGCCGCCACCGCTTCGATCTCCACCAGGACGTCCGGCCGGAAGAGGCCCGCGACCTGCACGAGCGAGCTCGTCGGCGGCCGCTCCAGGTTGACGAACTCGTCGCGTACGGCGCGGATGACGGGCAGCGCCGAGGTGTCGACGACGAAGATCGTGAGCTTGAACACGTCGTCCCAGGTCGCCCCGCCCGCCTGGAGGGCGGCTCCGACGTTCTGCATGACCAGGCGCGTCTGGGCCTCCCAGTCGCCGGCGGCGGCCGGCGTCCCGTCCGCGGAGATGGGGACCTGGCCCGAGGTCCAGACGAGCCGGCTGCCCGGCGGGACGCTGGCGACGTGGCTGTAGCCGTTGGTCGCCGGCAGCGTCGGAGGAGTGCTGAAATCGATATGGGACATGGGTGCCGTTCCAGATGCCGCAGGGATGGGACATGAGATCACAGAAACTGTCCCACAGGGCACCGTGACGTCCGGAGATCCCTCCGGGCGGGCGGCGCGCCCGTCAGCAGGGGCGCGTGCCCCCGGCGCCGAAGTGGGTCTCGTGGTCCCACAGGTGGGTGCATCCCGGGCACTGCAGATGTAGGCGGCTGCCGGTGTTGCCGATCAGGTAGCGCCAGTGCTCCCCGCAGTTGCGGCCGCCGAGGCAGTCCGCGCAGTCCCTGTCGTCGCGGCACGCGGGGCACGGCACCCAGGCCCTGCGCCCCAGGTCGGCGTGCGGATCAATCGGCAGCACGGCCCGGCCCCCTCCGCGGCAGGACCCCGGCGGCCACGAGCATGTCGTAGGTCTCCTGCTGCCGCTCGTCGAGGCCGGAGTAGAGAAGGTCGTGGGCCAGTTCCTCGCCACGCATCATCGCCGGCGGATCCCAGTCCGGTCCGAGCGCCGTCATGACCGCGGCGCGCCGGCGGGCCTCCTCGAAGGTGAGGTCGATCTCGAAGACGGCGTGTGCGCGGCTGCTTTCCTGGCTCATGGCGCGGCTCTCCGATGGGTGGCGGACGTGTCGTCCGGGTGATCGGGGATGCCTTCCGGGGGCCGGCCGGGGCTTGACCGCCGCGAGGGTACGGCGGGGGCCGGAGAGGGGCGCTTCTTTACGATCACTCGAACATGGGCGGGGGTGAGGTCCCTTCCGAAGAGGAGACCTTGTCCTTTATATACCTTATGTCGTTTTTTGTGTCCTACCCGTGACGGAACTCACGGCAGCCCCTCACGCGGCCCGCCCGCGACCGGTGCCCGACGGGCGGCGCCCGGCGGATCGGGTGACGCCGCGGGAGACGCGCGGATGGCGGAAGGGCGTGGTGGGCCCTTCCGCCATCCGGATGTCCGCCGATGAATCCGGCGGCGCCAGGAGCTGAAGCTGTTTATAAAGCAGTTGATAAAGCGGGAGGTAAAGTGGGGAGTAAGGTGGCCGAGGCCGGGGCCTGGCGGCCGGTCTGAGCCCTGCGGGAAATTAACTTCTCCATTTGCGCCTTCTCTCTGTGTCGGTTGCGCGTTGTCCGGATCCCCGGTGAATCGCGGGCTGATGACATTTATGCTCCCCGCCCGCCGGCTGCTGGAGAAGTGGGTGGGCTGGCATCAAGCTGCCAGCCCGTGACCATTTGCTGACATTCACCGGTAGGTGCGGACGGCGCGATTCCCGACGGCGCCGTCGCCGACGGGATATCCGCTCCCCGGCAATCCGGATAATGCGCGGCGGAGAATTCCCGGCGGACGTCCGCGCTGTGGCGAGGTGCCGTATGCCGGCCGCCGACAGCGCCCGGGTGGTGCAGTACCGCGACAGCGGCACCGCCGACCACCTGTGGCGCTTCACCCGGCGGCCGCCGCCTCAGTAGTCCGTCAGCAGCCGGTCGAGGACACGGGTGCCGAACTGCAGGGCGTCCACCGGCACGCGCTCGTCGACGCCGTGGAACATCGCGGCGAAGTCCATGTCCGCGGGCAGCCGCAGCGGGACGAACCCGAATCCCCTGATGTTCAGATCGGCGAAGAACGTCTTGTTGTCGGTGCCGCCCGACATGCAGTACGGCACCGCGCGGGCGGTCGGGTCCTCCGCCTTCAGCGCCGCGATCATCGACTCGACCAGCTCGCCGTCGAACGTCGTCTCCAGCGCGATGTCGTGGGTGACGTACTCGCGCCGGACGCCCGGCCCGATCAGCTCGTCCACCGTGGCGAGGAACTCCTCCTCGAAGCCGGGCAGGAACCGGCCGTCGACCACGGCGGCGGCCTGGCCGGGGATCACGTTCGCCTTGTAGCCCGCGGTGAGCATGGTCGGATTGGTCGTGTGGCGCAGGGTCGCGCCGACGAACCTGGCCAGCGGGCCGATGGCGTCGATGATCGGCGCCGGGTCCTGCGGGTCGAAGGGCAGCCCGAAGGCGTCGGCCACCTCGGACAGGAACCGGTGCACGGTCGGTGTCAGCTTGAGCGGCCACTCGTGCGAGCCGAGCCTGGCCACCGCCTTGGCGACCTCGGTGACCGCGTTGTCCTGGTTGAGCATGGAGCCGTGCCCGGCGGTGCCGTCGGCGACCAGGCGCATCCAGGCCAGCCCCTTCTGCGCGGTCTCGATCAGGTAGAGCCGCAGCGACGGATCCACCTCCAGGGAGTAGCCGCCGACCTCGCTGATGGCGTGGTCGACCCCGTCGAACAGCTCGGGATGCTTGGCGGCGAGATACTTGGCGCCGTACTCGCCGCCCGCCTCCTCGTCGGCCACCCAGGCGAAGACGACGTCGCGCCGGGGCCTGCGGCCCTCGGTCACCATCTGCCGCAGGACCGCCAGCATCATGGCGTCCATGTCCTTCATGTCGACCGCGCCCCGGCCCCAGATGTAGCCGTCCCTGATCTCGCCGGCGAACGGGTCGACGCTCCAGTCGGCGGCGCTGGCGGGCACGACGTCCAGATGGCCGTGGACCAGCAGGGCGGGCAGCCCGGGGTCGGACCCCTCGATCCTGGTCACGACGTTGCCGCGGCCCGGGGCGCTCTCGACGTAGGTCGCCTCGACCCCGACCTCGGCGAGCCTGGCCATGACGACCTCGGCGGCGGCGCGCTCTCCAGGGCCGCTGCCGTCTCCGTAGTTGCTGGTGTCGACGCGGATGAGCTCGGCGCAGAGCTCGGCCACCTCGGTCTCGGCGGGGGTCATTGGCACTCCAGGGTGAGCAGGCCCGACTTGCGCAGGTGTCCACGCTTGTAGGCACGGGTGATGAGGGTGACATTGACGTCGGTGACGTCGTCGAGCGGGCCGACGACGGCCGTCAGGAAGCGGTAGAGCTCCGCCTCGTGGGCCACGACGACCTGAACGATCATGGTGTGGGTGCCCGCGGTGGCGGCGCAGTAGCGCACGCTCGGATGGGCGGCGAGCGTCTCGCCCACCCTGTCCAGGCCGTGGGCGCGGACCGAGAGCCAGAGCTGGGCCTCCACCTCCAGGCCGAGCAGCGCGGGCTCCACCTCCGCGCGCAGGTGCACCGCACCGCGCTCCAGGAGCGAGGCGACCCGGCGGCGGGCGGTCGGCACGGACATCTCCAGCCGCTCGGCGATCGCGGTGAAGCCGATGCGGCCGTCGGCGGCCAGCAGGCCGACGACGTCTGTTTCGGCCCCGGTCAGCTCGACGCGCTCCGGCGGCGGGCCGGCCGGCGGCGTGGTCGCCCGCAGCCGGCCGACCTGCTCCTCGGCGAGGTACGGCGCGTGCCACTCGGCCACCGTCTGGAAGGTGTGCAGCACGACCTGGGTCCGGGTCTGGACGATGCCGGGTGTGGCGGGGATCTGCGCGGTCAGGATCTCGTGCAGGAGCTGTTTGGAGGGGGCCACCAGCTCGCAGCCGATGTCGGCGGCCCCGGTGACCGAGTAGACCGAGCGGGTGTCGGGCCGGGCGGAGAGGGCCTCGGCGACCTGCCCGACCGCACAGGGGGCGACCTGGACGTGCAGGTGCACCGGGGTGCCGATCCCGCAGCGTAGCTCGTCGAGGATGGCGGTGACCCGCACGGCTCCGGTGGCCAGCAACCGCTGGAGGCGGCGGGCCACGGTCCGTTCGTGCTCGCCGACGGCGCCGCCGATCTCGCCCCACGTCGCGCGGGGGCTGACCTGCAGGGCGGCGACCAGGCGACGGTCGAGATCATCGAAAGTGGTCACGCAAGCCCGTCTACGTGTCGGAAATGTAAAGAGATTTAAGGATGTTTGACTATTTCTATCACTCCGCTGCAAGGTAGGCCACCAAGATGCTTGTCTGCCACTGAGCATGAGGAGTCCCCGTGGCCACAGTTCCCCCCAGGCCGGCCCCGCTCGGCATCCCACGGAGCCGGATCCGCCAGTTGATGGCCGCCAACGTCGGCAACGTCGTCGAATGGTTCGACTGGTACACCTACTCGTTCCTGGCGATCTACTTCTCCACCCAGGTCTTCCCCAAGAGCGCCGGCAACAGCCTGGTGCCGTTGCTGAGCACGTTCGCGGTCTTCGCGGTCGGATTCTTCATGAGGCCGCTCGGCGGCCTGCTCGTGGGCTCGTTCGCCGACCGGTTCGGCCGCAAGGCCGCGATGACCTTCACGATCATCCTGATGGGCGCCGGTTCGCTGCTGGTCGCGGTCACCCCGACCTACGAGTCGGCCGGCGTGATCGCGCCGATCATCCTGACCCTGGCCCGGCTGACCCAGGGACTTTCGGTCGGCGGGGAGTTCGCCGCGGCCACCACCTTCCTGGTGGAGTCGGCTCCACCAGGCAGGCGCGGCCTGTTCTCCAGCTTCCAGTACGTCAGCACCACCATCGGCCAGCTCCTCGCCTCCGGCCTCGCGGCCCTCCTGGCCGCCAGTCTGACCGAGGCGGACATGGGCTCGTGGGGCTGGCGCATCCCGTTCGTCGTCGGCGCCCTGGCCAGCCTCGTCGGGCTGTGGATCCGCAGCGGCGCCGAGGAGACCACGACCCTGGCCGAGGACATCAAGAACGGCGTGGCCGAGAAGCCGAAGCTCTTCGAGTTCCTGGTCCGCTACCCGACCAAGGCATTCATGATCGTCGGAATCACCATGGCCGGCACCGTCGCCTACTACACCTGGACGACGTTCCTGCCCACCTACGCCCAGCTCACGGTCAAGTTCGACAAGGCCGAGGCGCTCCAGGTGGGCACCATCTCACTGCTGTTCTTCATGGTGCTGCAGCCGCTGCTCGGCATGCTGTCTGACAGGGTCGGGCGCAGGCCGCTGCTGATCGCCTTCGGCCTGGCGTTCACCCTGCTGCCGGTGCCGCTGACCGGGATGCTGAACAACTCCTTCGCCAGCCTGCTGCTCGTCCAGTGCGTCGGCATGGTCTTCCTCGGCTGCTTCACGTCGATCTCGGCGGCGGTCAACTCCGAGCTCTTCCCGACGAGGGTCCGGGCGTCGGGCGCCGGCTTCCCCTACTCCCTGACCGTCGCCCTGTTCGGCGGCACCGCCCCGCTCGTGGGCACGGCGCTGGTCGACAGCCACAACGCCGGGGTGTTCCCGTGGTACATGTCGGTGCTCGCCCTGGGCTCGACCCTGGTCTACGTCTTCGCGCTCAAGGAGACCAAGGACCAGCCGCTGGGCTGACAGCCCGGCGACGGCCCGGCGGGCCGGTCAGAGCCTCACCGGCAACCGCGCCAGCCGCCACGAGGCCGGCATGAGCTGACGCTCCAGGTCTGCCGGATCGACGGCGAGGGTGAGGCCGGGGAAGCGGCGCAGCAGCGCTCCGAACGCCACCTCGGCCTCCTGCCGGGCCAGCGCCGCGCCCAGGCAGTAGTGCAGGCCGTGCCCGAACCCGACGTGGGTCTCCCGGCGCCCGTCCGGCTCACGGGTGATGTCGAGCCGTCCGGGGTCGTCGAACACACGCGGGTCGTGGTTGGCCCCGGCCAGTACGGCCATCACGGCCTCGCCCCGCCGTACCGGCATGCCGCCGATCTCCAGGTCCTCGGTCGCGTAACGCGTCCGGGTCCCCTGGACCGGGCCGCACCAGCGCATCAGCTCGTGGACGGCCAGGGGCATCAGCTCCGGCCGCCGGCGGAGCAGGGCGAACTGGTCGGGGTGCGCCAGGAGGGCGGCGGTGCCGTTGCCGATCAGGTGGGCGGTGGTCTCGTGCCCGGCGAAGACCAGGGTCAGCACCAGCGTGACCATCTCGGTGTCGCCGAGCCGGTCGCCGTCCTCGTCGTGGGCGCGGATCAGCCCGCTGAGCAGGTCGTCGGCGGGCGCCGCGCGGCGCCGTCCGATCAGCTCCTCGACGTGCGCCACCAGCTCCCGCAGCGCCGTCCCGAACCCTCCCGGGTCCATGGTCACCAGGGCCCTGCCCCACCCCCGCCACCGCGGCCGGTCCGCCTCGGGGATGCCGACCAGTTCGCAGATGACGGTGATCGGCAGCGGGTAGGCGAAGTGCTCCAGCAGGTCGACGACGCCGTCCTCGGCCGTGGCGCCGAGCCTGTCGAGGAGGTCCGCGGCGATCTCCTCCACCCGCGGCCGCAGGTCCGCGACCCGGCGCGCGGTGAAGGCGCGCGACACGAGCCTGCGCAGCCGGAGGTGGTCGGCGCCGTCGGTCTCCAGCATGCCGTCCAGCACGTACCGCGCGTACTCCGGGGGCACCCCGCGGGCCCGCAGCTCCTTCTCGCGGACGCTCCGCACGTCCATCCCCGGCACGCTCGCCGGGCTGTTGGCGAACCTCGGGTCGCCCAGCACGGTCTTGACGTCGGCGTAGCGGGTGACCAGCCAGATCGGCGTGGCGGATCCGGGGAGGGCGCCCAGCACCATGGGGGCCTGCTCGCGCATCCGTGAGTATCCCCCGAAGGGGTCCCTCATCAGCTCGGGATCGGCCAGGTCCACCCTGCCGGTGACGTCGGTCGTGCCGGGTCCGGCCGGAGTGCTCATGGTTGCCCTCCTCGGGCGTCGGCTCCGTCTCCGCCTGCCCGTTGACGCATGCGGTAGGTCCAGCATGCGCCGCCGAGGGCCGATAACCTACGACCGCGCGCCGGTGAGGACTGCGCCGGGCCCGGCGGGGCGCCCCTACGGACGCTGCCGGGCGGGCGGCTTCACCTGGAGGTCGTCGAGGAGGGCCTGCGTCGCGGCGGCGATGACGTCCACGGCCCGGTCGAAGGCCTCCGCGTTGCGCGTCGACGGAGACCGGAACCCGGAGAGTTTGCGGACGTACTGCAGCGCTGCGGCACGCACGTCCTCGTCCGTCACGTCGCTGGCGTACGGTTCACGAAGGGTCTTGATGCTCCGGCACATGTCAAGACGGTACGACATCCCGCCTCCCGGGCTCCATCCCCGGCCCCGGCCGCGCATGGCGACGCCGGGACCGGGGACGCTCCGCCCGGTCGCCGGGCGCGCTCAGCCGGCCTGCGGGGTCCGGGGCGACCAGACGAGCAGCCCCAGGCACATCTCGTCGCTGGTGCCCTCGCCCCAGACGACGTAGCGGGGCGGCAGGTCGCGCAGCGCGGGCAGCATCTTGCGCAGGCCCGCGTCGTGGGTGCAGGTCACCCGGAAGGTGTCGCCGGCCTTGACGGTGACGGGCTTGGGCAGCGGGCGGATCGCCTGCTCGTCGAAGTTGTAGGCGGGGATGTCGAGCAGGGTCCGCGCGCCGGACGTGCCCGGGTTGAGCTCCACCTTGATCGAGCGTCCGAGCAGGTGCATGTGCCCGGCGACGGCGTACACGGTGCCGGTGCGGTCGGACTTCTGGTCGCAGTGCTGGGTCGGCGCGGCCACCGGAGGCTTGGCGTTGTTGCAGAACTGGTTGAGGCCGGTCACCGTCTGCCCGGCCTGGTCCCCGAAACGGCGGACGACGTCGCGGACCGCGGCCTCGCGCTCGCACAGCGGGCCGGACTCCTCCGACGTGCACGGCAGCTCGATCGGCGCCGGCAGCTGCTCGGTCTCCAGCGGGTCGAGGTCGGCCTTGCCGTCGGTGAGCCGCAGCCGGATCCCGGACTGGTCGCTGCCGACCGGCTTGCCCTCGGCGGCCAGCAGGTTGTAGTGCACCTGCATGATGATCCGGCTACCCGGCGGCATCGGATAGCCGACCTTCTGGGCGAGCAGCGTCTCGTCGGCCCCCGGCGCCCAGTGCCCGATCCAGGCGCCTTCCTCGATGCCGGCGTCGCCGAAGCAGGTCCATCCCTCGCCCGGGGTGCCGGCGTCGAGCTTGGCCGCGGCCTCGGCCCCGTGGGGGTCGACCCGGAAGATGATCGCGTGGTGGACGATGCCGGTGTTCTGCGGCAGGAACTGGCTGCCGGTGAGGAAGGCCCGGTCGGTCAGCCCGGGGTCGACCAGGAAGCAGCGGTATTCGTCGGTCCCTCCGGAGGGGGCCGACGGGGTGTAGGGCTGCGGCAGCGCCAGGTTGACGAATCGCTCGGAGGGCCGCAGCGGTGCCGCCGGCGGCGGCGGGGACACGCTGCCGTGGCCGCCGTGCGCCCCGGCGGTGGAGGCCGTGCCCGGACTGTGGGAGGCGGAGGCCGCGCCCGGACCGGGTGAGGCGGCCGGATGCCGCTCTCCGGAGCATGACGCGACGAGAAGGACGGCGGCGAGCGCGACCGCCGTCCCGCCTAACCACCGCGCCGGCCGGACTGCATGGCTCATGACCCGCCCCCTGCTCTCCTGGGATTCCCCGCGAGCTCCAGCTCGCCGGGGACGGAGCCCTGGACGGGCTCCGAAGCCCAGACTCCACGGCCCCGGCGCGGTTTTCCATCCGCCGCAAGGCCGAAAGCGCTCCTCCGCGCGGCCGAGACCACCTCTCCGCCGGAAGTGGCAGTCACCTACGTCGGAAGTGGCGGTCACCACGCCGTCCCCGGCCGCCGGCCGGGGCCGCCGTCTGGCGCCCCCGGCGGACCGGGACGGCGCGATCGCACTGTCGCGCGGAGCGGTGGAGGCGGGCGTCGAGATCGCGATGGCGAGCACGCCCGGTGCGGTCGCCGCCCGTCCGGTGTTCGCCGGGCCGGTCTCAGGCCGGCACGGCGCCGGTGGCCCCCCAGCCCGGGATCTGGAAGCGGGCGGTGAGCGAGTCTTCCGTCACCTCCTCACCGCAGGCGCGGCAGACCACGATCGGGTCGAGGTCGTTCCCGCAGGAGTGCCGGAACACCACCGGAGGGCGGTCGGCGAGATGGCGGTCGCCCCAGCTCATCAGCGTGAGCAGCACCGGACGCAGCTCCCGCCCCGCGTCGGTGAGGTGGTATTCGAAGCGGGGCGGCCGCTCGCTGTAGGGGACCCGCTCCAGCACGCCCGCCTCCACGAGGGTGCGCAGGCGCGTGGCCAGGATGTCGCGCGGAGCCCCGATGTTGCGGGTCATGGCGTCGAAGCGCCGGACGCCCCAGAAGACCTCGCGGAGCACCAGCAAGGAGTATTTCTCGCCGATCACGCTGAGCGCGTCGGCGATCGAGCAGGGGCGGGCGTCGCGCATACGCCCAGCCTAGGCCAGCGCATTTGCTTATCCAACTCACCGGGTTATAGTTCATCCAGTTTTCCAACTCGCCTGCCGCCCGCAAGGAGCGATGGACATGCGCGACGCCGTCATCGTGGAGGCCGTACGGACCCCGATCGGGAAGGGGAAGCCGGGCGGCGCGCTCGCCGGCGTCCACCCGGTCGAGCTGCTCGCCCACACCCTCCGCACCCTCCTCGGCCGCTCCGGCGTCGACCCGGCGCTCGTCGACGACGTGATCGGCGGCTGCGTCGACCAGGTGGGGGAGCAGGCGATGAACACCACCCGCTACGCCTGGCTGTCGGCCGGCTTCCCGGAGTCCGTCCCGGCGACCACCGTCGACCGCCAGTGCGGCTCCTCCCAGCAGGCCGTCCACTTCGCCGCCCAGGGCGTGATCTCCGGGGCGTACGACCTGGTGGTGGCCTGCGGGATCGAGTCGATGAGCCGGGTGCCGATGTGGTCCAACGTGCCGCCGGGCGCCGACCCCTTCGGTCCCGGGATCGCGGCCCGCTACCCCGAGGGGCTGGTGCCCCAGGGCATCAGCGCCGAGCTCGTCGCGGCGAAGTGGTCGATCGACCGGCAGGAGATGGACGCCTTCGCCGCGGCCTCCCACCGGCGGGCCGCCCGGGCGCACGCGGACGGCCTGTTCGACGCCGAGCTCGCGCCCGTCGCGACGGACGCCGGAATGGTGACCGCCGACGAGTCCGTACGGCCGGGCACCACCCCCGAGATCCTCGCCGGGCTCCGCCCGGCCTTCGCCGACCCCGCCTTCGCCGAGCGCTTCCCGCAGATCACCTGGTCGGTCACCGCGGGCAACGCCAGCCCGATCAACGACGGCGCCTCCGCCGTGCTGATCGCCTCCGGCGAGACCGCGGCCCGGCTGGGGCTGCGCCCGAAGGCGCGGCTGCACAGCTTCTCGGTGGTCGGCTCCGACCCGCTGACCATGCTGACCGGCATCATCCCGGCCACCGGCAAGGTGCTGAGCCGGGCCGGGCTGAGCCTGGACGACATCGACCTGTTCGAGGTCAACGAGGCCTTCGCCTCCGTCGTGCTGGCCTGGCTGAAGGAGACCGGCGCCGACCCCGCCAAGGTCAACGTCAACGGCGGCGCCATCGCGCTGGGTCACCCCCTGGGCGCCAGCGGCACCCGCCTGATGACCACTCTCGTCAACGCCATGCGGCAGCGCGGAGCCCGCTACGGGCTGCAGACCATGTGCGAGGCCGGCGGGCTGGCCAACGCGGCGATCCTGGAGGCGGTCGGGTGACGGCGGCGGAGGGGCGGCGGCACCGCCGGGGGGACCGGGCGGGGAGCGGCCCCCGATCAGGGGAGGAATACGGCCGAAAAGACGTTCCTGCCGACACCTGAGCTCCTATAGTCGATCACTATGCCGTCCAAGGGAGACTCCGCGAACACCCGCGACGTGACCGCCCTCGTGGGAGCCGACACC
This sequence comes from Streptosporangium sp. NPDC048886, assembly GCF_055586905.1. Classification (NCBI taxonomy): domain Bacteria; kingdom Bacillati; phylum Actinomycetota; class Actinomycetes; order Streptosporangiales; family Streptosporangiaceae; genus Streptosporangium; species Streptosporangium sp. NPDC048886. The sequence goes on along the minus strand of NZ_JBVJHH010000030.1, from coordinate 110,017 downwards.
CCCAACATCGCCCGCATGTACGACTACTGGCTCGGGGGCAAGGACAACTTCGCGGCCGACCGGGAGAGCGCCGAGGAGATCGTCAAGATCTCCGAGGGGCGGGTCCTGCGGGGCGTCCGGCTCAACCGGGCCTTCCTGGGACGGGCGGTGCGGGCGGCCGCCGAGGCCGGGGTCCGCCAGTTTCTCGATCTGGGCTCCGGCCTGCCGACCCGGGAGAACGTCCACGAGGTCGCCGGACCCGGCGCGCGGGTGGTCTACGTGGACTACGACCCGGTGGTCGCCAGCCACGCCCACGCGATCCTGGCCAGGTCCGACGGCGTGGGCTTCGTCCAGGCCGACCTGCGCAGGCCCGCCGAGATCCTCGACCACCCCACGGTCCGGGAGATCGTCGACTTCGACGAGCCGCTCGCGCTCCTGTTCGTCTCCGTGCTGCACTTCGTCGGTGACGCGGACGGCCCGCACCGCATCGTCGCGGACTTCCGCGACGCCGCCGCGCCCGGGAGCCACCTGATCCTCTCCCACCTGTCGAAGGACGGCTTCCCGCAGAAGATGGCGGCCACCGAGCAGGTCTACCAGGGCGCCAGCGCCCGGCTCGGGGCGCGCACGCGCGAGGAGATCCTCGCCTTCTTCGACGGCTTCGAGCTGTCCGAGCCGGGCCTGGTCGGCCCCACCGAATGGCGCCCCGGCGCCGGAGGGGCCGGTCCCGAGAGGTTCGCCGGCCTGGTCGGCATGGGGGTCAGGCGCTGAGCGCCGCGCCGCCGCGGGCCGGATCCGCGGCGGCGGGTCCCGGGGGCCGGCCGGACCGCGGGCGCCGACGGCCCGGACGAGCCGTCAGCCCGCGGCGGGGTCCAGGGAGCCGATCACGTCCTCGGGGACCTGTCCCAGCCGCTCACGCTGGGGGAAGTCGCCGACCGGCACCCGGGCCACCTCGCGCGCCGTGTCGTAGTCCACGACCGAGATCACGTCCTTCTCGCTGAGCGACACGAAGCAGTGCCGGCCGTCGGCGCCGGTGGTCGCCCAGTACGGCAGGCTGCCGGCGTCGTAGTGCACGTAGCCCCGCGTGGTCAGCCCGGGACGGTCGACGATCGCCACGTAGTCGTCGATCGTGCCCGCCACGCAGAGCTTGCCGCTGTCGCCCGACATCGCCATGCCGTGGTGCGCGGAGTTCTGCGGGTAGGCGTCGGCGGCGAGCCTCCCGCCCGCCTCGCTGAAGGGCATCTCGACCTTCCGGGTGATCTTCCCGGTGACCAGGTCGACCTCGGCGAAGCCGTTGAGATAGGAGAACTGGGCGTACATCGTCCTGTTGTCGGCAGTGAACACCGCGGGGCGGATGCCGTACTCGAAGGTGTGTTTCCTGATCACCTTGAGCGTGGCGGCGTCCACGACCGTGAGCTGTCTGCTGCCCTTGAGGGCGTTCAGCGCCTTGGGCAGGGAGGTGACGCCGATGCTGGAGTTGTACAGGAACCTGCCGTCGGGGGAGTAGTCGTTGGCGTGCGGGTAGGTGCCGGTCGGGATGTCGGTGACGAGCGCGCCGGTGGCGGTGTCGATCACCTGTGCCGCGGAGGCGGTCGTCGCCGACACGATGAAATGCCTGCCGTCGGCGGAGAGCGCCGCGTGGTCGGCCTTGAAGCCCTCGATCTTGTAGCGCCACAGCATCCTGCGGCCGGCGATGTCGAAGGCCACCGCGTCCGACAGGTTGCCGCGGGAGACGTACAGGGTGCGCCCGTCGGGGGACAGCGCCATGTCGTCGACGAGCTTGCGGTATCCCTGGATCCGGTTGACCGCCTCGTAGCCGGCGCGCTCGACCGGGTTCATCGCCCTCAGGCGCTCGTCCAGATCGGGGACCGCGTCGAAGGAGCCCAGGTTGCGGTAGGTGGCGCTGTCGACGAAGCTGACCGTCCCGCCCTGCGCGTTGCCCACCAGGAGCACCTCGCGCGCCGGTGCCGACCGGGCGGCGGAGGCGGGGCCGGCGAGGGCCGCCAGCAGCACGGTGGCCGCGGCGAGCGGCATGACGGACTTCATGGAAGGTGCGCGCACGGTGTCGCCGTCCTCTCGGTCGATGGGCACTTCCGTGAGCTCGCGCCGCGGGACCGGCCGCTGCGGTCGGCGGGGGAGAGCGGAGCGCGCCGACGACGACCGGAATCCGTTCAGGCGAGAACGCTACAGGCGGGCGCGGGCGGGCGCTTGTGGGGGCGTCAGCAATTCGCGGGGGGAGATTGTCGGCACCTGACAACCCGGTCAGCGCGGCGGGCCGGGCCGCCGGACGGTCAAGTGTTCGTCGGTGAACGTGGGGATAAGCCGGACGGACGGAGGGGTAGGAGAGCGCCCGTGAAGGGCGAAGCGAACGCCACGGGCCCGCACGTCCCCGCCCCGGCGGAGGCCCGGCCGCCGTCCCGCCGGGGCGGGCCGGACGGCCCCGGCGGGCCGGTGCGCTGAGCGCGGCGAGCGATGTCACCAGTCTTCCGGCGGGCCGCCGACCGGCTGACCGACGCCGCCCCGGGCTGGCTGCTGGAGGCGGTACGGCCGGCGCCGGCGGCGCTGCGGTGGGGACCGATGCTCCGCATGGCCGTGGGCGTGACCACCCCGCTCCTCGTGGGACTCGCCGCCGGGCAGATCGCGCTCGGCCTGCTGCCGTCCATGGGCGTCATGTCCACCGCGATGGCCGACCGGGGTGGGTCCTACCGTGCCAGGATCATCCTGATGTGCGCGGCCGGCTCCGCCGGGGCGCTGGGATATCTCACCGGGGCGCTGGCGCGCGGCGACGGCTGGTGGACGGTGCTGGTCGTGACGGCCGTCTCGGCGCTGTCCGCGCTGATCAGCACGGCCGGGGCCGCGGGGTCGGCGGCCGGGCTCCAACTCCTGGTGATGACCGTGCTCGGCACCGGCATCCCGATCCCGGGGCCGCCCGGCCCGAACACGCTGAGATTCCTGCTGGGCGCGGTGTGGGCCCTCGCGCTGGCGCTGGCCGGCTGGCCGCTGCGCCCCCGGGCGGCGGAGGAGGCCGCGGTCACCGCGGCCTACCGCGCCCTCAGCCGGCTGTTCGCCGATCACGGCCCCGACGGGCTGAAGGCGTTCGACACCGCCCTCAGGAGCGGCTACGACACGGTGCTCAGCGCCCGCTCCGCGGCGGCCGGGACCGACCCCGAGCGTACCCGCCTGGTCGCCCTGCTGAACCAGTCCTCGCTGATCCGCAACGCGCTGATCTCGCTGCGCCAGGAGGCGCGGGAGCCGCCGGAGGAACTGGCGGTCGCCGTGGCGGAGGTCACCGACATGCTCGCCGGCGGGCCCGAGCCGCAGGGGCCGCGGCAGGAGTACGGCTCACCGGCCCTGCGCGCCCTGCACTCGGCCGTGCGGGGAGCCGCCGAGCTGGCCTCCGGCGGTGACATCGCGGCCGGCCAGGTGCCCTACGAGCCGGTCGGGCACCGCCGACGGCTCCGGATGCTGTGGGAGAGGATGTGGTACGGGCACCTGGCCCGCGTCTACACGGTCCGGCTCTCGCTCTGCATGGGCGTCGCCGGAGCGGTGAGCGAGTTCGGCTGGTTCGAGCGGTCCTACTGGCTGATGCTGACCGTCGCGCTGGTGCTCAAACCCGACTTCGGGTCGGTGTTCGCGCGCGCCGTGCAGCGCGCGCTCGGGACGCTCGCGGGGACGCTGATCGGCACGGTGGTGCTCCTGGTGGTGCCGTACGGCCCGGCGCTGCTGATCCCGATCGCCGTCTTCGCGGCGCTCATGCCGTACGGCATGCAGCGCAACTGGGGCATGATGTCGGCCTTCCAGGCGCCGCTGGTGCTGCTCCTGGTGGACCTGCTGACCCGCGGCGGCCCGAAGCTGGCGGAGGTCCGCCTGGTGGACACCCTGGCCGGCTGCGCCATCGTCCTGCTGCTGGGATATCTGCCATGGCCGGCGAGCTGGGAGGCGCCGGTCGGGCCGAGGTTCGCCGACGCGGTGTCGGCCACCGCGCGCTACCTGCGGCACGCCTTCGACCCGGAGGACCCCGGGAGGGCGCTGCTCCGCCGCCAGGCGTATGACGCCTTCGCCGACCTGCGGACGGTCTTCCAGCGGGCGGTGACCGAGCCACGCGTGGTCAGCCGGCGCATCACCACCTGGATGCCCGCGATGACCGCGCTGGAACGGGTGGCCGACGCGACCGCCGCCACCGTCGCGCGGACCGAGCACGGGGCGCCGCCGCCGTCGGACGCGGCGGTCCAGGCGCTGGTGACCTCCTTGGAGGACATCGCCTCCGACGTCCGCGCGGGGCGGACGCCGCGGAGCCCCGAGCTCGCCGACGAGGAGATCCTGGAACGGGTGAACTCCGCCGTCGTGAGCCTGCGCGCCACCGTGTCGGGAGACCATCCGGGCACCGGCGAGGCGAGGAGCGGATAGTCGCCGGCTGCCCCGAACTCCGCCCCGCCCCGTGAGCCCCACGCCGTCCGTGACGCGGGCCGTACCGGGCGGGGCCGGCCCGAACGCGGGCGGGATCTACTACCCATGATCGGAGTGGAGGCGAAGAGGCCGGCGGGCACCGTGCCTCCGGAGGCTGAGACGCCGTACCGCCGGGAGGGCGAGGCGGCTGAAGGGCCGGCCCGCTGAGTGGTCGAGGGGCTCTCCCCGCGCCGCCGGCCACCGCGCCGGCCCGCACCGCGCGAGCATGGCGGGTGTCTACGACGGCGGGTAGCATCGAACGGTCCGCGGGTAGATGGGAGTCGCGCGCGATGCGTGGTCTGGGAGACCTGGAGTCCGCGATCATGGACCGGATGTGGTCGTATCACCGGCCCGCCTCGGTCCGGGACGTGCTGGAGGACCTCCGCCGCGAACGGGAGATCGCCTACACCACGGTCATGACCGTGATGGACAAGCTGCACACCAAGGGCCTGCTGCGCCGCCGGCCGGTCGGCCGGGCCTACATCTACGAGACGGTGGCCACCAGAGAGGCCCACACCGCCCAGCTCATGCGCGACACCCTCGCCTCCGGCGGCAACCAGGCGGCCACCCTGGTGCACTTCCTGGAACGGCTGACCCCCGAGGAGTCGGCCGCCCTGGAGGCCGCGCTCCGGGTCTACCCGCCCGGCAGCCGCCCGTGACGGCCGCCGCGCCGCAAGCCCTCTCCGGCAGGATGGATCGCCGCCGGCGATGACGCCCGGTAGTAGGGGCGACGGTGCGGGCCGCGGCGGTTCCCCGGCGAACATCTCCGTCGTGGGCGCCAAACGTCGGATTTGGCACAACAGCCGCCATGGGGGCATCATCCTCTACTACCGTCCATCGGACGAAGGGCAGCCCGGCTCGACACGCTGGAGCGGGCGCCCGTACCTTCGGGGAAGGGAGAAGCGTGACGGCTGCGTCCCGCGGGATCCGGCGTCACGACGCACTTCGAGCCCTGCTCTCGGCGTTCACCGCCGTGCTCCTGTGTGCCTGCATGGTCTCGGCGGGCCATGCCGAGCCCAAGCCCAGCGCCAAGAAACTCCGCAAGGAGCTGGCGCAGCTGCAGAAGCAGTCCGAGACCATGATCGCTGAGTACCACGCCGGCCGGGTCGAGCTGCAGAAGGTGGAGAAGTCCGAGAAGGTGGCGCGCGGCAACCTCGAACGCGCGCAGCGGCAGTTCGACAGCGCCGCGGCCGAGATCCGCCTGCTGGCCGCCGAGCAGTACCGCGCCGGCAGGATGGGGATGACCGCGGCGCTGCTGGTCAACACCGATCCCGGCGCCATGCTCAACCGTCTGGCGCTCACCCAGCAGCTCATCCGCGAGCAGGACGCCAAGCTGCAGGGGTTCGCCAAGATCCGTGACTTCCACCGGGCGGCGCGGACGGCGGCCGACGAACGCGCCGAGCAACTACGCGCGTCGCTCAAGAAGCTCGACGGCCAGAAGAAGCGCGCGGAGAAACTGATCGGCCAGATCAAGGACAGGATCGACCGGCTCTACCCCACTCCGGGGCTGCGCAGGGCCGACGGTTCGTGGGTCCCCCAACTGCCGTCGGGGCCGGACAACATCACGCCGCGGATGCGGCTGGTCCGGCAGCTGATCGCGCAGCGCTTCGGCCCGCGCTTCGGGATCGGCTGCTACCGGGCCGACGGCGGCATCGCCGGCGGCGGGGAGCACCCACTGGGCCGCGCGTGCGACTTCATGCTCAGCACCGGCGGCGGCATGCCCTCAGCGGCGGAGACCAAGCGCGGTCACCAGATCGCGGCCTGGGCCATCAAGAACGCCCGGCGGCTGGGCATCATGTACATCATCTTCCGCCAGCGGATCTGGCACGTCCGCACCGGCACCTGGCGGATGATGTCCGACCGCGGCGGCACCACCGCCAACCACTTCGACCACCCCCACATCTCGGTGTACTAGCGTCCTGCTGCCCTGACCCGCGGCCGTCTGAACTCCACGCATCTGGTCGATCGTGCCGGCCGTACCGGCCCCGGATGCGAAAGGCCGGACGCCCGCCCCGAAAAGGTGCGGGCGTCCGGCTTCAGGGCCAGGTCAGGCCTGCCGGGCAAGGCCCTTCTCGACCGCCTCGATGATCTGTGGCCGCAGCTCGGCGCAGCTGATGATCGCGTCCACCGAGCCGACGTCGACCGCCCGCTGGATGCTGTGCACTCGGTCGAACTCGGTGGCCACCTCGGTGAGCTTCTCGGCCCGCACGGACGATCGCAGCTCGGCCAGTTCGGCGGCCAGCGCGGCCCGCGTGGCAGCCGGCGCCTCCGCGACACGGGCGGCGAGCGCGAGAACGCGGGGGTCGTTGCCGGTCCGCTTGTCGACGTCGCGCGAGAAGACCACCGCGGCGGCCGGAGCGCCGCCGAGCACCGAGGCGAACGAGCCCTCGACCGCGAGCACGGTCATGTTCGGGTTGAGCGCCTTGGAGAACACCACGAACGCGCCGCCGTGGTATCGAGAGATCACGCAGAACACGATGGGGCCCTTGAAGTTCACCACCGCGCGGCCGATCTCCGCGCCGTACTCCAGTTGCAGCCTGCGCATCGACTCGGGCGACCCGTCGAACCCTGACAGGTTGGCCAGCACGACCAGCGGACGGTTCCCGCTGGCGGCGTTGATGGCCCGAGCGGCCTTCTTGGACGACTGCGGGAACAAGGTGCCCGCGGTGTAGGTGTCCGGGCCGTCGGTGGGGGGGAATCCGCGGCGCGGCACGGACCGGGACTCGATGCCCAGCAGGCACACCGGCCGGCCACCGAGGTGGACATCCTGGACCACGGCGGTGTCCGCCTCGGCCATGCCCGCCCACCGCTCCAGCACCGGGTGGTCCTGATCGGACAGCGCGCGCATGACTGTGCGGATGTCGAACGGCTTCTTGCGGTCCGGGTTGGACTCGACGGAGAAGATCTGGCCCACTGTCGTGAAGTCGCTGTCCGGCACGGCGTGCGGGAACGTCGAAACGTCGCGGTCCACCGGGTCGTCGGTGACCGTCGTGCGCGGCCGGCTCTCTCCCGGTGCGACGTAGCTGTGGTCGTAGTGCGACATCAGGATCTCCCGCGCACCGCGGATGTCCGGCGCCCAGTACTGCGCCTGGCCGTTCGGGCCCATGATCCGGTCGTAGCCGCCGATGCCGTGGTTGTCCTCGGCCGACACCCCGCCGGAGAAGTCGAGCGACTGCTTGCCCGTCAGCACCATCGCGGAGTCGGGTGTCATCACCAGGATGCCCTTGGTGTGCATGAGCATCGTGGCCTCGGCGTTCCAGTACGGCTGGGCGCCGACGTTGATGCCCGCGACCACGACGTTGATCTCGCCGCCGTCCTGGGTGAAGTTCACGATCCGCTTCAGCGCGGCCGCCACCCAGTCCATGTTCTCGGTGCCGGACGACATCGAGATCCGGGCGCCCGCGGAGAGCGCGAACCACTCCAGCGGCACCCGCATCCGCTCGGCCAGGTCGAGCGCGGCGATCACCCGCGCGCACTCGGGCTCGGACAGCGCGCCGAGCGCCTTCGTCGGGTCGCCCAGCAGCACGACGCGGGTCATGCCCTCCGGGTGGCGCGGCGTGGGCGTGCTGACGACACCCGCGACGAGCGCGGCGGTGTTGCGCCCCTTGGGCCGGTCCACCGGCACCAGCTCCGAGTGCTCGTCCAGGTCGTACTCGGTGAACGAGCCGAACGGTCCGGCGAGCATGCCGGTCAGCTCGTACGGGTGGTGCGTGCCGCGGCTGTGCGCGCGCAGCACGTCCTGGCGGTAGTCGTCCAGCGGCTCGATGGGCTCGGTCGGCGGCGGCGCGATGGACAGTTGCACGCCGGAGCTCATGTCGTAGCCGATCCGGACGGCGATGTCGACGAGCTCGCCGGTGGCGCTGTCGCGGCGCCTGCCGAGGAACAGCACCTCCTCCAGGCCCGCGCCCGCCGTCGTCGGCAACACGCGCTTGGCCACGGTGTTCAGGTCGTCCGGTGACAGGTCGGTCGGCGGCCACACGTAGATGACGATCCGGTTCGTGGCGGACGTCTTCGCGCCGGGCTTCTTGGCCCGGCGGATCGCGTCGAGGCACGTGGCCAGGATGTCCTCGGCCGCGGGCAGCGCGACGAGCCTGCCCTCGTCGTCACGCAACGGGGTCAGGTCGCGGACCTGCCCCAAGGCGACCAGGCGCTCGTCGGACGGGTTCTGCCGTGCCGCGGCCCGGAAGAGGTAGACCTCCTCGTCGGGCGAGGGCAGCCGGGTGAGGTCGAAGTCGCGCAACCGCTCCAGCTGCATGCGCTCGGCGATGCGCGGGTGCAGACCGCGCAGCAGCCGTTCCTCCACGAAGCCGTCCGCGGACGGCCGGAAGGTGAAGTGGTGGTGCATCACGGCGCCGCTGTTGCCCGCGACGGTCGTGGTGATGCGGTCGATCCGGTCCGACGGCTGCTGCGCGAGCAGGACCTCGCGCAGGCGCGTGGCCATCTCGTCGGGGTCGCTCGGACCGTCCGACCAGGTCAGGTAGAGGTCCGCCACCAGCGCGCCGTCACCGGCGAACTCATCGACCGCCTTGACCGCCTGGGCCAGCGCCGGGAAGTCGACCGCGGTGGTCACGACGCGGCCTTCGCCGGCCGCGGTGAGGTGGTCGGCGACGACGAACGTGCAGCCCACCACCTTGCTCACCCGGATGTTGCTGAGCGCGCGGTTGCCGTAGTAGCGGCGGCTCAGCACCTCCAGCAGCGGCACGGGGTCCGTGCCCTCGCGGCCGATCCGCCGGCCGACCAGCCGGACGAGCGGCTCGGGACTGGCGACCATCGCGGAGATCCGCTCGGCCCGGTCGGGCGCGTCCGGATGGTGGTCGAGGTGGCGCAGGTGCTTGCGCACGGCCGTGTAGACCTTGGCACGGGTGCGGCGCAGCAGCGGTTGGGCGAACCAGGCGAACACGACGCCGCGCGCCAGGTCCGCGACGGCCGGGAACCGGACCTGGGTGGCGGCGACCAGGTGCTCCAGCGCCAGGCCGACGGCGACGCGGTCCGCCTCGGCGGGCGGGGCCTCGTTCACCCACTGGCGCAGCAGGGCCGTCACCACGGCGACGTCGGCGGAGGCGCGCTGCTGGGCCAGGAAGATCCGGAAGACCGCGTCCTCCAGCTCCGGCGTGCGGTCCAGGCCCTCGACGCCGTAGCGGGACAGCACGTGCGTGAGCCGCTGCTGGAAGCCGTCCGACAGCCCGGACCGGTCCGAATCAAGGTATTGCAGGTAGGTGTGGAAGTATTCGCGGGGGCTGTGCACCGAGGAGGCGGACTTCGACTCCTCGCCGGCGGGCCGGTTGCGGCTCAGCTCGCTCAGGTCGGCGAACAGGCGCAGCAGCTCGACCTCACCGGCCAGCTCGTGTCCGCCCTCCGCGACGAGCTCGGCGCGCGCGGCCAGGTAGTCGGCGAGCAGACGCTTGTCGTCCCGTGGGTCGATGTCGAAGCCCAGCAACAGGCTGCGCAGGTCCTGCAGACCACGCGCGGCCCGCTCGGCGGCGGGCACGTCCACCGGCTCGGAGGGCAGGTCCAGCTCGGCCTCCTTCGCCGCGGCCGCGGGGCCGGCCGCCTCGTCGCCGTCACCCAGCGGCTCCAGGCGGAGCAGGCGGGCGCCCGCCTCCACCTGGCTGCCGAGCGACACCGCGAGCTCCCGCACGCGGCCGCGGAACGGCGCGCGCAGCACGGTCTCCATCTTCATGCTCTCGACCACGAGCAGCGGCGCACCGGCCTCGACCTCGTCGCCCACCTGCAGCGGTGTGGCCACCACGAGCGCGGGCACGGGCGAGCGCACGATGCCGCCCTCGTCGCGGCTGATCCGGTGCGTGATGCCGTCGACCTCGACCAGGTGGATCGGGCCGTGAGTGCTCGTGACGACTTTGAAGCGGACGCCGTTCACGGTGATCTGGCCGCTGTGCTCGTCGAAGCGCTCGATGCCGACGTCGGCCGCGTGCTCGGGGCCGCCCGCCGAGATGCCGATGCGGAACCGGTGGCCACCGGTGCGGGCGACCTGGACGCGGTAGCCGACGTCGCGGAGCTTGAGCTCCAGCGCGCGGCCGCTGTCGTGCTGCGACTGCGGACGGCCGCCGTGCGCGGTGGACAGGAAGCGCTGCCGCGTCACGGCCTCCTCGTCCTCGTAAGCCTCGACGGCGGCGGCGATCAGCGCGATCGCGGAGTGCCGGTGCGACACGAGGGCGCCCTGGGCGCGCACGCGGTCGATCCAGCCGGTGTCGGCGGACCCGTCGATCACCGCGGGCTCGTCGAGCAGCATGCGGACGAAGCCCTTGTTCGTCACACCGCCCTCGATGATGACGGTCGTCTGGGTCATCGCGCGGCGCAGGCGGGCCAACGCCTCCGTGCGGTCACGGCCGTGCGCGATGATCTTGGCGATCATCGAGTCGAAGTCGGCGGGGATCACGTCGCCCTCGCTGAACCCGGTGTCCACCCGGATGCCGGGGCCGCTGGGCAGCGCCAGCCGGGTGATCCGGCCGGGTGAGGGTGCGAAGTCGCGGTCGGGGTCCTCGGCGTTGAGGCGCGCCTCAACGGCGTGACCCCACTCCTCGGGCGCGTCGCCCTCGAGCTTGCCGCCCGCCGCGATGTGCAGCTGGGCCTTCACCAGGTCGACGCCGGTGGTGATCTCGGTGATCGGGTGCTCGACCTGCAGGCGCGTGTTGACCTCGAGGAAGGCGAACAGCCGCTCACCGGGGTGGTAGAGGAACTCGACGGTGCCCGCGCCCTGGTAGCCCACCGCGAGCACGAGCCGCTCGGCCGAGGCCTTCAGCTCGGCGACCTGCCTGGCGTCGAGGACCGGGGAGGCGGACTCCTCGATGATCTTCTGGTTGCGCCGCTGCACGGAGCAGTCGCGCACGCCCAGCGCCCACGCGGTGCCCTGCCCATCCGCGATGACCTGTACCTCGACGTGCCGGGCGCCCGTCACCAGGCGCTCCAGGAACACGACGCCACTGCCGAACGCGCGCGCGGCCTCCTGGCGCGTCAGCTCGTAGGCCCGGGTCAGCTCGTCGGCGTTGGAGACCATCCGGATACCACGACCACCGCCGCCCGCGGTCGCCTTCAGCATCAACGGGTAGCCGATCCGGTCCGCCGCCGCCTTCGCCTCCTCCAGCGTCTCCACCGGACCGCGGCTCCACGGTGCGACGGGCACACCGACCTCTTCGGCGATCAGCTTCGAGCCGATCTTGTCGCCCAGCTTGCGCATCGCCTCGGCGCTCGGGCCGACGAACGTCACGCCGATCTCGGCGCACAGGTCGGCGAACGCCGGGTCCTCCGCCACGAAGCCCCAACCGACCCAGGCCGCGTCCGCACCGGTCTCGACCAGGGCCTTCTTGAGTACGGCGTGGTCCAGATAGGGGCGGTTCGCCGCGAGCCCCAGGTCGTAGGCGATGTCCGCCTCACGGACGAACGTGGCCGTCCGGTCGGAGTCCGTGTACAGGGCGACGGTCTCGATCCGTGTCCCTGTCTCCGCGGCTAGGTCCCGAACGGCGTGGATGAGCCGCATGGCGGCTTCACCGCGGTTGACGATGGCGACACGACTGAACACTGAGCGGGCCTTTCGAAGACGATGAACATGGCGGCTACCCTCGCCCCAACCGTGGTACATACTCTTGGCTGCCCCCGGGGTGCCGAAATGGCGGGGACTAAGCGTGTTTCGCGGCCGGAGTTGTGGGGATCGCACAGACGCATCCGCCGGGGTGGTGTGGCATGCGGCTGATGTGATCTTGGTCACGCAGCGGCTCATGGACTCGGGGCCCGTTCCCGACCGGCCGTGGCCAAGGGGGCCCGTTTGTTGGGAAGCGACAAAGACGGCAGGTGGGCCCGCTCCGGTGCCGGACATGCTCCGATGGTGTTCGGAGGATCTTCGGGGGGCCGGGCACCGGCCCGAAGTCCACATTGAGATGATCTTGGTGTGGGGCTGCGGGGCGCGCTGCCCAGGGTATGTCCGGTCGCTGAGGCTTCACTCGGCGCAGGTCCGGTTCAGTTGTGCGACGCCGGACCTCTGCCGATGCGCGGTCCGCGCCGGTGCGCGGCGCTACCCCGCCGCGCATGTTGGCGTCTGCCGCCATCACCGCTCTGCCCCTGCCGGAGTCATGGAAGTCTTGTGCCGAACGTGCTGACCTGACGGACCCGCCCGCTCCCGGTTACCCTGAAACCCTAACCGACGTGGACATATGAAGGGGCCGGGCGGTAGGTGCCCAGCCTGTCGAGCCGCACGCGATCGAACGCGACCCCGACGAGACCCTCGCCCGCCGAGGTCAGCGGTTCGGCGTCGGTCGGCTCCGGTGGCCGTCCGAGGCGAGCCGGTCATCGATCTTCACCTGCGGTGCGGTGAGAAGGGTGTTGATCTCTGTCGTCACAGACAGATCGTCGACACCCTCCGCCGTTCCCGCACCCCAAACGGCTCAGGGCTTACCCATCTAGGCCATGTAGACGGGGGCGAGGTCGACGAATATGCGGTAGTCCGTGATCAGGCCGTCGTCGCGGGTGCGCCAGATCGATACGGCTACGACGCCGACATCCTTGCCGTCGAGCCGCCGGTAGGTCACCTCGGTCTCGGCGATGATGTCGGCGTCCACCTGCCAGTTTCTGACGATCCGGTGCCGCAGGCCGCCGATGGTGGAGAAGAACGCCCGCAACCCGGCGGCGATGGCCTCACGTCCCGCCATCGGCTCGGCGTTGCCGAACACCAATGTGGCGTCCTCGGCCAGCAACCGCACGAACTCGCCGGGGTCGAACGAGTCGACTGACTGGAAGACGCGTCGCACCACATCGTCGGTCATGCCGATCCTTCCTCGCGCAGCCGGGATCACTGGTGGGGACGATACGGGGCCAAGGGCGACGCGCAACTATCGCCAAGGTGGGTATCTCATCGCCGCAGGGCTCGCCGAAGATCTCCGAACCTGGTGCCCCGTAGAAGAGGAGGAGGAACGGATGTCGAAAGGGCCGTGCGGAGCATGATCATCGTGCTGGGCGACGGCGAGGGCAGGCCGGCCACCGCCGGAACGTACGGCAACGTCTCCGGTCCCCGAGAGGGCGCCGGATACCCCAGCCGGAAGTCTCAGCCGGAGGGGCGCTCGGTCCCGCCGGGAGAGCCGGGGTCCCGGGTGATCAGCGGGATGTCGCCCGTCGCGTGCTCCGCCACGTGGTAGAGCCGGTCCATCATGATCTCGAACTCGTCCTCCATGAAGTACCACTCGAACTCGGGGCGCAGCGCGTGCAGGCGCTCGATGATGAGCTCGACGTCCTGCCTGGTGAGGGGGTTGTCGATCCAGCCGAACCGGCCGTCCGGCCCATGGCCGAGGAAGTTGCCGCCGAGCGGTGCGCCCTCGTGCAGCCCAAGGTCGCTCCGCCTGATGTCGAACGCCCGCCCATGGCCCGGCTCCGGCCAGGAGGGGCGGACCTGCTGGGGCAGGGCGCGCACCCGGGGCGCGGGCGCCGCCGTACACCGGGCAGCGCGTCTTTCACCGCCCCGGTCCCGCGGGCATCCCCCACGGTCAGTGGAGTGGGGCGAAGATCCGTCAGGCGGCCGGGACCGTGGTCGTCAGATGGTCGATTCCGCCGTCGGCCCCGGTCATCCGGCCTGCCGGGCCCGCTCCAGGTAGTGGACCAGGTCGCGCATCCGGTCCACGGGCCACGGCAGCTTCCGGCCGAGCTCCTCGCTGTTGTCCCGCCACATCGTCCGCGCCGCGGCCCTGGTCCGCTCTCCGTCGTCGCCGTCGCCGTGGAACCGGCCCCCCAACGCGTCCCAGCGGCCGACCAGGGCCTGCACCCGCGGATCGTCGGCGGGGGTGCCGTCCTGGACGTGCCGCAGGAGCTCCTCGACGAGCCCGGCCCATTCGGTCCTGGCCGCCTCGACGGCTTCCGGGCCGAGTCCGGCCCGGCGCCGGGCCAGTTGCTCCCGCTGTTCTGCCGTGAACGAGGTCTCGAACACAGAGATCATCTCCAATGCCGTCATGAACCGGTCCGGATCGGGCATCGACCCGCTGTCGATCTGCTCCAGCAGCCCGCGGAGCTGGTGCGTGAGCTGCTGGATCCGTACGGCGTGCGCCTCCAGCCCGCGTAGCCGGTCCGCCAGCAGGTCGCGCATCGCCGCCAGGTCGCCCGCGGGGTCCGCGAGCACGCCCGCGATCTCCTCCAGTGACAGCCCGAGCGCCCGCAGGGCCCGGACCCGGTACAGCCGCCGCACATCGTGCCCGCTGTAGCGGCGGTGCCCCGATGCGGTGCGTCCGCCCGCGCTCAGCAGGCCGATCTCGTCGTAGTGGCGCAGCGCGCGCACGGTCATCCCGCTCGCCCGCGCCACCTCGCCGATGCTCCACCGGCGCCCGGCGCCGTCTTCCCCGATCACGTCCGCAACGTTAGGACCTCCCGTCGCGGCAGGTTCAAGCCCCTGGATCCATCCGGTTGGAGGGGCGCCGGGCTTGGCGGCGTGCGGCGCCGCCCGCCGATCTCCGGCAAGGGTGTGCGGACCGCCCGGCCGCGATCTGCGGGGCCGGATGGCGCCGCGATAGGGGAGGCGCCGGTTAGCGTGGAGTGCGGGGCACGGTGCCCCGGTCCCGGGTCGGGAGGTCATGGTGCCGGAAGGGCGTGAGGACACGCAGGCCGCCGAGGTGGTCCGCGGATCCGATGAGCAGGTCCACGAATACGTCGTCGACCGGGTCAGGGACGTGACCCGCGAGGGAAAGATCGTGTTCGACGCCCCCGGGGGAGGTGTCGACACCGGGCTGCGGCGGCTGATCCCGGTGACCTATGACGTCGTCCTCGACCAGCCGGAGGTCAAGGAGACCGGAGAGGACAAGTGAGCCTGGCGGCCGCCGGAGCCTGGCGACCGCCGGAACACGCCGGGGCCACGTCGTGCGCGGCGCCTCGGCCCGCGTGAGCCCGGCCCGCGTGAGCCCGGCCGGCCGGGCGCCGGAAGCGTCCGTGTTCACCCGATGAGACGTCTACCGGCTGATGAGACGCCTGCCCCGGATCACCAGGCGACCTCCAGGGTCGTCAGGCCGTAAACGATGTGGAAGGAGCGGAAGTGCGCCTCGGGGGAGACGGGGCGCAGCTCGGGGAAGCGCTGGAGCAGGGCGGGGAAGGCGATCCGCATCTCCATCCGCGCCAGCGGCGCGCCCAGACAGTGGTGCACGCCGTGGCCGAAGGCCACGTGACCGGGCGCGCCCCGCGTGATGTCGAAGGCGTCCGGGTCGGACATGAGCGCGGGGTCGCGGTTGGCTGCGGGCAGCGCGCACATCACCAGCTCGCCGGGCCCGATCGTCTGGCCGGCCAGCTCGACCTCCGTGGTGGTCAGCTTGGCCGTGCCGGAGTGGACGATGCTGAGCCAGCGCAGCAGCTCCTCCACCGCCGCGTCGATCCGCTCGGGCTCCTTCCTGAGCAGCTCCAGCTGGTCGGGGTTGCGCAGCAGGGCCAGCGTGCCCAGCCCGAGCATGTTGGAGGTGGTCTCGTGACCGGCCAGCAGCAGCAGGCTGCCGATGCCGGTGAGCTCGTCCGTCGTCAGGTCGTCGCCGTGCTCGCGCACCAGCATCCCGAGCAGCTCCTCGCCCGGGTCGGCCTGGATGCGGGAGACCAGTTCCCTCATGTACGCGCGTGACTCCCGCTGCACCGCCAGGCGCTCCTCGATGGGCACCGACACGTCGAGCATCCGGCCGGTCCTGCGCTGGAAGTCCTCCCGGTCGGCGTACGGCACGCCCAGCAGTTCGCAGATGACCAGCGACGGGACCGGCAGCGCGAACGACGACACCAGGTCGGCCGGCGAGCCCGCGCTCTCCATGGCGTCCAGATGCTCGTCGACGATGCGCCTGATCCGCGGTTCCAGCCGCCGCATCCGGCGGAGGGTGAATTCCGGCGTCAGGATCCGGCGCAGCCGGGTGTGCTCGGGAGGGTCGAACGCGAGCAGGTTGCCCGCCCGCATCGCGGCGATCTCCTCCGCGCTCAGCTTTGGCGCGTCCGGCATGCGGATGGCGCTCTGCTGGGCGATGCCGAACCGCTCGGCGTCGCCCAGCACCGCGCGCACGTCCGCGTAGCGGGTGACCAGCCAGGCGTCGACGCCGAACGGCGTGCTGACGCGCCTGACCCCCTCCCCGTCGCGCAGCGCCGCCAGTTCCGGATCAGGATCGAACCCTGTCCGCCGCATGTGCAGCGGCAGAGTCGGAGACTCGCTCATGCAACCCCCTGGATGACTCGCCGTCCAGACCGCTCTCGCACAAAACGGTAGCAACCTATCGTTTATCTGCAAGGGATCTACGTGAATTGGGAGGGTCGCCGCCTGCCCACACCCCGGACAGCGGCGTGACGGCCCCCAGCGTCAGGCTGGAGGCCGTCACGGCGCCTTGCTTGTTTGGACCGGCGGCTTACTTGAAGCTGCGTAGTCTGAGGCTGTTGGTGACCACGAAGACGCTGGAGAAGGCCATCGCGGCTCCGGCGATCATCGGGTTGAGCAGGCCGAGGGCGGCCAGTGGGAGGGCGGCCACGTTGTAGGCGAAGGCCCAGAACAGGTTGCCCTTGATGGTGCGCAGGGTGCGGCGCGACAGGCGGATCGCGTCGGCGGCGACCCGGAGGTCGCCGCGGACCAGGGTGAGGTCGGAGGCCTCGATCGCGGCGTCGGTACCGGTGCCCATGGCCAGGCCGAGGTCGGCCTGGGCGAGCGCGGCGGCGTCGTTGACGCCGTCGCCGATCATGGCCACCGTCCGGCCCTGGGCCTGTAGGCGCTTGACGGCGTCGACCTTGTCGGCGGGCAGCACCTCGGCGATCACTTCGTCGATGCCGACCTCGGTGGCCACGGAGCGGGCGACGGCCTCGTTGTCGCCGGTGAGCAGGACCGGGGTCAGGCCCAGGCCGCGCAGCTGCCTGATCGCCTCCGCCGAAGTCGGCTTGACGGTGTCGGCGACGACCAGGACCGCGCGGGCCTGGCCGTCCCAGCCGACCGCGACGGCGGTGCGGCCGGCGGCCTGGGCGGCTTCCAGGGCGTGCTCGAGGTCGGCGGGCAGGTGCTGGGACCATTCGGCGAGCAGGCGGGGGCGGCCGACGAGGACGGCGTGCCCGTCGACGATGCCCTGGACGCCGAGCCCTTCGAGGTTGGCGAAGTCCTCCGGTGTGGGCAGCGCGCCGACCTGGTCGGCGGCGCCGCGGGCGACGGCCTGGGCGATGGGGTGTTCGGAGGCGTGTTCCAGGGCGCCGGCCAGGCGCAGCACCTGGTCGCGGTCCTGGCCGGCGGCCAGGTGCACCTCGGTCAGGGTCATCTTGCCCTCGGTGACGGTGCCGGTCTTGTCGAGCACGACGGTGTCGATGGTGCGGGTGGACTCCAGTACTTCGGGGCCCTTGATGAGGATGCCGAGCTGGGCGCCGCGGCCGGTGCCGACCAGTAGCGCGGTGGGGGTGGCCAGGCCCAGCGCGCAGGGGCAGGCGATGATCAGCACGGCGACCGCGGCGGTGAAGGCGGCGCCGGCGCCGCCGCCGGTGCCCAGCCAGAAGCCCAGGGTGCCCAGCGCCAGCGCGATCACGATCGGGACGAAGATGCCGGAGATGCGGTCGGCCAGGCGTTGCACGGCGGCCTTGCCGGTCTGGGCCTCCTCCACCAGGCGGGCCATCTGGGCGAGTTGGGTGTCGGCGCCGACCCGGGTGGCGCGGATGAGTAGGCGGCCGCCGGCGTTGACGGTGGCGCCGGTCACGGTGTCGCCGGGCCGCACCTCCACCGGCACCGATTCGCCGGTCAGCATGGAGGCGTCGACGGCGCTGGTGCCCTCCTCGACCACGCCGTCGGTGGCGATCTTCTCGCCGGGCCGGACCACGAACCGGTCGCCGGCGGCGAGCTGGTCGGCGGGGATGCGGACCTCGGCGCCGCCGCGCAGCACGGCGACGTCTTTGGCGCCGAGTTCCAGCAGGGCGCGTAGGGCGGCGCCGGCCCGGCGCTTGGAGCGGGCCTCGAAGTAGCGGCCGGCCAGGATGAAGGCGGTGACGCCGGCGGCGGCTTCGAGATAGATGTTGCCCGAGCCGTCGGTGCGTTCGATGGTGAAGGCGAACGGGTGGGTCATGCCGGGGGTGCCGGCGCTGCCGAGGAACAGCGCCCACAGTGACCAGCCGAGTGCCGCGATGGTGCCGAGCGAGACCAGGGTGTCCATGGTGGCCGCGCCGTGGCGCAGGTTGGTCCAGGCGGCCTTGTGGAAGGGCCAGCCGGCGTAGGCGACGACCGGCGCGGCCAGGGTCAGCGACAGCCACTGCCAGTTGGTGAACTGCAGGGGTGGGATCATCGCCATCGCGATCACCGGCACCGCCAGCACCAGCGCGGTGATCAGCCGGTTGCGCAGCGGCCGGAGCTCATCTTGCGGCTCGGCCGGCTCCTCGCTCCCACTCCCGCTGTCGTTGTCGCTTTTGGGCGGGGCGGGCAGCTCAGCGGTGTAGCCGGCCGATTCCACGGTGGCGATCAGCGCCTGGGGGTCGAGTCCCTCGGGGAAGGTGACCTTGGCCTTCTCGGTGGCGTAGTTGACGGTCGCGCTCACGCCCTCGAGCTTGTTGAGCTTGCGTTCGATCCGGTTGGCGCAGGACGCGCAGGTCATGCCGCCGATCGAGAGTTCGACCGCGCCTTGGGGTCTGTCGTCGGTGAGGGGAGACATCACCTGCTCCTTCCGTTCGTCATGCCGGATGTCAGTGCTGGTGCTCGCCGTGCGAGCCGGCCGGGGACGGCGTGACCGCCGGTTCCGGAGCCGTGGACGGCGTGACCGCCGACTCCGGGCCCGAGGTCGTGACCGGGCCGGCGTGGGCGGTGAAGTCCGCGGTGCGGACGGTCCCCTCGTGCTGGAAGTCCAGGAACAGACGGTAGTCGCCCCGGCTGGGCACCTCGGCGTAGAAGACGATCTCCGGGCCCGGCTTGGTTCTGCCGTCGCCGGGCTCGCCGTCGGGGTGCACGTGCAGGTAGGCCAGGTCCCCGGCGCGCAGCGCGACGAGGTGGCCGTAGGCGCCCAGGTAGGGCTGCAGGTCGGTGACCGGCTCGCCGTCCTTGCTCACCTTCAGGGTGAGCTTGCTGGAGGCGCCGGGGACCAGGTCGCCGTCGAGGGTGACGGTGTAGCCGTCCACCTCGGCGGTACGGCCGGCCGCGGGCAGCGCCTTGGGCGCGTAGTCACCGGCCACGAGCAGGTCCGCGCCCAGCGTCAAGGCGCTGCCGCCGGTCGGGGCGACGTCGGCGAAGGCCCGGTAGGCGCCCGCTTCGGGCAGGGTCAGCTTCACCGACCAGACGCCGTCAGCGCCTTCTTCGGGGTGCAGGTGTTGGAAGCTGCCCAGATCCCTGGACACCACGATGAAGTGCAGCTTCTTGTCGTGCTGCACCTGGTAGTCGGTGACCGGCTTGCCGTCCGGACCGGTCACGGTGAAACGGAAGTCGGTGGGCTCGCCGGGCTTGATCGCCGCGGTGAGCGGGGTGAGGGTGTAGCCGTCCTGGGACACTTGGAGCCCTCCGGGGGTGGATGTCTTGGTGGTGGTCTGGTCCGGGGCCGGCTCCGTGTGGGCTCCGTGGCCGTCGGCCGTCTGGCCGGGGGAGGGGGTCGTGTGGGCCGGGTGGGGGGTCGCGGTGGGGGGCGTGCCGACCGCTCCCACCGCGTTTCCGACTCCCAGGGCTCCACCGAAGATCACGGCGAGTCCGAGGGCGTAGGCGCCGAGCTTCGCGGGTGTGTTCATGACGGGCTCACCACTCCGTACCCCGCCTCCTCGACGGCGGCGATGATCGCGGAGCCGTCGATCGGGCTGTCGCTGTCGACGGTGAGCAGGCCGGTGGCCAGGTCGACCTCGACGCCGGTCACTCCGGCGAGCTCGCCGACCTCTTCGGTGACCGAGCTGACGCAGTGGCCGCAGGTCATGCCCGTGACGGTGTATGTGGTGGTGGTCATGACGATCACTCCTCCTATGTGCCTTCGTGCTTCACGTGCTCGGTGTGCCGGTCAGGAGCGGACGAGGCGGGCGATGGCGTCGGAGGCTTCCTTGATCTTGGCCTCGGCCTCGGTGCCGCCCTTCGCGGCGGCGTCGGCCACGCAGTGCGCCATGTGCTCCTCCAGCAGGGCGATGGCGAAGGACTGCAGGGCGCTGGTGGCCGCCGACACCTGGGTGAGGATGTCGATGCAGTATTTGTCGTCCTCGACCATGCGCTGCAGCCCGCGCGCCTGGCCCTCGATCCGGCGCAGCCGCCGGAGGTGCTCCTGCTTGGTGTCGCTGTATCCGGCCATTCCCCGCCTCCGGTCGCTCTCGTTCTATCCGTAGTAACACCGTACCCCCCTAAGGTATTCCGAGGGTACGGGGGTGCCGTCCCCGGGGTGCGCGCGGTGCGCGCACCCCGGATGACTACACGCCGAGCGAGTCCGCCTGTGCCCCGGCCTCCACCCGGTCCGCCGACCTGGCCCTGCGCATGAGCAGCAGGGTGAGCACGGCTCCTGCGGCCGCGACCGCGCCGGCGCCGATGAAGGCGCCCTGGAAGCCCTCGGTCAGCCTGGGGAGATCTCCCAGCTCGGCGGCGCCCCGGGAGGTGGCGATCGCGGTCATGACCGCGAGCCCGAGGGCCGAGCCGACCTGGTAGGTGGTGTTGACGATGCCCGAGGCCAGGCCGCTCTCCTCCGGCCGCACCCCCGACATGGCCGACATCATCGCCGGGATGTAGGCCAGCGACATGCCGACCGCCGCGACCAGCGACGCCGGCAGCACGTCGGAGGCGAACGCCCCGTCCGGCCGTACCAGGGACAGTCCCGCCACGCCGGCGGCCAGCACGAGCAGGCCCAGGACGATGAGCGGCTTGGCGCCGAACCGGCCGAGCAGCCGGGCGGTGATGCCGATCATGAAGATCATGATCGCGATGGTCATCGGCAGCAGCGCGGCCCCGCTGGCGAAGGCGCCGTAGCCCAGGACCTGCTGCAGGTAGAGGTTGAGGATGTACCACATCGGGATCCACGCCGCGCCGAGCAGCGCCATCGCCAGGTTGGCCGGCGCCAGACCCGGGGTGCGCCAGATGCCCAGCGGCATGAGCGGCTCTCGGACGGTGCGCTGGATCACCAGGAACAGCGCCAGCAGCGCGATCGCTCCGGCCAGCTCCAGCAGCGTGGCCGGTGAGCTCCAGCCCTGTTCGGGAGCGCGCACGATGGCGTAGACGGCCAGCGCGATCCCCGCGGTGACCGAGACGGCGCCCAGCACGTCGACCGAGCCGCGCCGGCCCTGGACGGCGGGCAGCAGGGCGGGGACGGCGGCCAGGGTGGCCAGGCCGATCGGCACGTAGACGATGAAGACCCACGGCCAGCTCAGGTACTGCGTGATCACTCCGCCGAGGAACACTCCGGCGGTGCCGCCGGCCGGTGCGGCGGCGCCGTACAGGGCCATGGCCTTGCCCAGCTCGCGCGGGTTGTGCCCGAAGAGCATCATGAGCAGGGTCATCGAGGCGGGGGCGATGAGCGCGCCGCCGATTCCCTGGACGCCGCGGCCGACGATCTCGACCCAGGCGTTGCCCGCCGCCGCGGCGACGACCGAGCCGGCGATCAGGATGACCCAGCCGACGGTGAAGATCTTGCGGGCGCCGAGCAGGTCCGACAGCCGCCCGCCGAGCAGCAGCAGGCCGCCGAAGGCGATGACGTAGGCGTTGAAGACCCACTGCAGGTCGCCCTGGGAGAAGCCGAGGTCGCGCTGCATGTCCGGCAGCGCGACGCCGATGATGGAGGTGTCCATGATGACCATGAACTGTGCGGCGGCGAGCACGATGAGTGCCTGCCACCTGCGTGGATTGACGGCGTTCATGCCGCACTCCTGATTCCTCGCATCCTCGCCGGGTGGCAGGATGCGTCGTGGGGGTTGGTGTGATTGGAGTCGGACCGGCCCCGCGGGTGGGCGTGCACGCCGATGCGCGCCCACCCCCTGTTCTCCGGGACGCGCGGTCCCGGGACGTCTTCCCCGGGACGCGCCTTTGTCTAGGAGGCTGTCTGGGAGGCGCCGACGGGTGAGGCGCCGGCCAGCGTGTAGCCCGCCTGCTCCACCGCCGCGCGGATCTCCTCGTCGGAGAAGCCCGCTCCGCTGACGGAGACCGAACCGCTCGCCAGGTCGACCTGGACGCCGGTCACGCCGCCGACCTTGCCGATCTCGGAGGAGACCGATGAGACGCAGTGGCCGCAGGTCATCCCGCTGACCGTGTAGACGTTCGCGTCCGCGCCGCTCGCCGCCGCCTGCGTGGAGGCGCTGTCCTGGGTGCCGCACGCACATGCCGTGCACATGGGATTCTCCTCTCGCCTGTACCCCGGTGGGGTATCGCTGTGGCAGTAACATACCCCTAGGGGGTTTTATTTCTCAAGTCCGGCGCGAGGTGGATCTCCAGCGGGATCCCGCCGGGTGGATGCCCTGCGGCGCCGTGCAGGCGGGCCGTTCCGGGGGCCGGCGTCCGGTCCCTGCCGATCCCGCGGCCGAAAAGGCCGTCCGGCCGAGAACAACTCCGGGAGGCCGCGCATCTAACGGTTCATGATCAGAGTGTCAGCCAGGCGTGCGGCGGTCCCGGTGGTCGCGATCACGCTCACGGCTCCACCGGGCGACCGCCGCGCCGCCCGGCCATGAGCCGCCGATTGTGAGCAGTCGCTCGTGCGCGGTCGGCCGTGCGCGACCGGTTGTGAGCAGTCGCTCGTGCGCGGCCGACCGTGGGCGACCGGCTATGAGTCGCCGGTCGCGAGTCCGGCTGTGAGCCGTCGGCCGTACGCGGCCCGGCGGCCGGCGCACGGCCGTCCGGGGCTCCTCGGAGCTTCCTGAAACACCCGGCGGGGCGAGGGGCCTCGCCCCGCCGGGGATGTCGTCTTCTTTCCATGTCGCGAGCGCGCAGGGGCCGCTCGCGCCCATTGATGGAGCAAACGCTTGCTTGTTATACGACGGGGGACCATCGGCCTGGGCGTCCTCACCCTGGCCTTCCTGACCTTTCTGACCCTCCTGGCCTGCGGGCCGGCCAAGCTCTCCCTGGCCGAGAGCCGGGGCAAGGTCACCTGCCAGGGTGACCAGTTCTCCACCGTGCCGGCGACCGACGCGATGAGCGGACGGCTCGCCTTCGTCGGTCTGCCCCCGGTCGACCTGGGCAGGGACATCGACTGGCACACCGACCCCTACGGAAACCGCTCGTGGGCGCTGAACCTGCACACGCTGCGCTGGATGGGGCGGCTGGTCGTCGACTACGAGGCCACCGGGCGGCGCGACCGCCTCGACCGCGCCGTCGAGATCGCCAGGGACTGGGTGCGCGACAACCCGCGCGGCGGGCCCGGCACCAGCGAGTGGGCCTGGGCCGAGCACCCGGTCGCGCTGCGGGCCCCGGCCCTGGTCTGCCTCAGCGCCCACGTCAAGGATGACTGGCTGGCCGCCACGCTGGCCGAGCACGCCGAGATCCTGGCCGACGCCGCCCTCTACAAGGGTGGCCACAACCACGGACTGGACCAGGACATCGCACTGCTGGCCATCGGCTGCCGCTTCGGTGAGCAGGACTGGACGGCCCTGGCGCTGCGCCGGATGAGCGCCTCGGCCAGGCTCGCGATCGACGGGCAGGGCGTGCTGCGCGAGCAGGCTCCCCGCTACGGGGTCTACGTCCACCAGCGGCTGGGCGTCGCGATGGAGGAGGCCCGCGACTGCGGGGTGGCGGTCCCCGCCGACCTCACCCGGCGCCGGCGGTCGCTGGAGACCTACGTCGCCCACGCCACCCAGCCCGACGGCCGCCTGGCACCCATCGGCGACAGCCCCGCCGACCTGCGCCCGGAGGGATTCCCCGCCGACCGGCAGACCGTGAAGGTCTTCGACGGCGGCTACGTCTTCGGCCGGACCGCCTGGAACGACGCCGGCTCGGCCTACTACTCGATCCGGTTCGGCCCCGGCCGCGCACTCCACGGTCACGAGGACCACCTCGGCGTGACCTACCACGCACAGCGGCGCGACCTCCTGGTGGAGGCGGGCTTCCACTCCTACGAGAAGACGCCCTACCAGAAGTGGACGCTCTCGCCGCAGGCCCACAACGTCCCCGTCGTGGTCGGCGCCGGCTTCCGGGAGGGCACGGCCGCGCGCCTGCTGCAGGCGGCCACGGGCCCCGGCCGGCAGTCCTTCCGGCTCACCGACGACGCCTACGGCGTCAGCCGTACCCGGTCGGTGCTGGTCGAGCACGGCGGCGACCTGATGGCGGTGCTCGACACGGTCCCGCCGGGACGGCAGGTCCGCCCGCTGTGGCACCTGGGGCCCGGGCTCAGCGCGACCGCCGTGGCGGGCGGCAGGGTGGTCCTGGCCGACGGGCGGTGGAAGGCGTCGCTGCTCCAGCTCCGGCTGCCCGCGTGCACGCCGGTCGGCGGTCAGTCGGTGCGCCCGGAGGAGATCTCGCCCGGCTACCTGAGGAGGGTCGTGAGCCCGACGGTGCTCTCCCCGGCGGCGAGGGCCCTGCTGACCGTGATCGTGCCGGGCACCGCCGACCCGGAGGTCTCCTGCTCCGGAGGGAGGGTGCGGGTCCGCACCGCCGCGGGCGCGGTCTCCTTCACGGCCGACCTGTCCAGAGGACTCGCCTGAGACCTTCCCGGCCGGCCGGCCGGCCGTCCGTCCGCGTCCGCGGTCCGGCGGCCGGCCGGTCACACCCCGCCCTCGTGCGTCGCGGTCTGCGCCTTGGCCAGCTCGGAGTGGCGGTAGGAGTAGGCGAAGTACACGACCAGGCCGATCAGGAACCACACCGCGAAGCGCACCCACGTCTGCCACTGCAGATAGGTGATCAGCCAGAGCGAGAAGACGACGCCGATCGCGGGCACCACCGGCATCCCCGGGCAGCGGAAGGTCCGCGGCAGGTCGGGCTGCCGGTAACGCAGCACGATCACCGCCGTGCACACGACCGCGAAGGCGAGCAGGATGCCGATGTTGGTCAGCTCCGCCGCCTCCCTGATGGGCAGGAAGCCGGCGATGAGGGCCGAGGCGATGCCGATGATCCACGTCACGCGCGTCGGCACGTGCCGTGTCGGGTGCGTCTTGGCGAACCACTTGGGCAGGAGCCCGTCGCGGCTCATCGAGAACCAGACGCGGCTCACGCCGAGCATGAACGTGAACATCACGGTGAGGATGCCGATGATCGCCCCGACCGCGATCACGTCGGCCAGGCGGCTCAGGCCCACCGACTGGAACGCCGTGGAGAAGCCGCTCTCCTTGTCGATCTCCGTGTAGTGCTGCATGCCGGTCAGCACCAGGCAGGCCAGCACGTACAGGACCATCGAGATGGCGAGCGAGTAGACGATCGCCTTCGGCATGTGGCGCTGGGCGTCCTTGGACTCCTCCGCCGCCGTGCTCATGGCGTCGTAACCGAAGACGGCGAAGAAGACCGTGGCCGCCCCCGTGATGGCGCCCCCGATGCCGTAGGGGAAGAACGGTGTGTAGTTGTCGGTGTTGATGTAGAAGAAGCCCACGATGATGACCAGCAGCACCACGGCGACCTTCAGCCCGACGACGGTCGTCTCGAACCGGGCGGCGTTCCGCATGCCGAGGTTCAGCAGGTAGGCGATCAGCAGGCACAGTATGGCGGCGAACAGGTCCACCCGGTGCCCCCCGCCCGTCCCCGGGGCCCCCAGCATCCAGGCGGGCAGCTGCGCGCCCAGGTCGCTGATCAGGAACGAGAAGTATCCGGAGATGCCGATGGCGACGACCGCGACGATGGCGGTGTACTCCAGCAGCAGGTCCCAGCCGATGAACCAGCCCGGCAGCTCGCCGAGGACCGCGTAGCCGTAGGTGTAGGCCGACCCCGCCTTCGGGATGAGCCCGGCGAACTCCGCGTAGGAGAGCGCCGCCGCCGCGCTCGCGATCCCGGCGATCAGGAACGACACCACGACGGCGGGACCGGCCGTGCCGTTGGCGACCGTGCCCGCGAGCGCGAAGATGCCCGCGCCGATGATGCCGCCCACCCCGATCGCGGTGAGCTGCCACAGCCCCAGCACACGGGTGAGCTGCTCGGTCTTGTCACCCTCTGGTTCTTCGATGTGCTCGATGGGTTTACGGCGCAGTACGCCGGATCCCGTCTGGAATATGGCCATGAAGCATCCCCCCGCACGGCCGCAGCGGATCATGTGGACCGATATCGGACCTGCTGAAGGGCTCTTACCCCGTTTCACCTGCGCCGATGCTGCGCTTACCGGAGCCGGGCGGCCGGGCGGGTCCCTGCGCCCCGGGGGATGGCGCGAGGCCGGGCCGGAGGCCGCTCCTCCGTATCCCGGGCGATCGGCAGATCCGGCCGTTACTGTGGGGAGAGCCGTTCCATTTCCGGTCCGGGGGCCGTGAGCGCGATCACGCACACTTCGACACCGTCATGAGTGAGGCATGAGTGAAGCCACCGTTCGCCGCCTTCCGGCTCCGGATCATGTTCGTCTTCCTGGCGGTGGCAGCCTCCGTGCTGGGCTGCGTCGGCATGCGGACCTACCTGCTGTCCAGGCCCGAGTTCGCGCGGTCGCCGCTGGACACCGTCTACTACGTCCTCCAGCTGTTCGTCCTCGACCCCACCCCCCTCGACGGCACGGCCCCGCTGCCGTGGACGCTGGAGGTGGCCAGGTTCATCGCGCCCGCTGTGACGATCTACGCCCTGTTCGAGGCGGCCCGGCTCATGCTCGCCGGTGAGATCCGGCGGATCCGGGCGCGGGAGGCGCGGCGGCACGCCGTGATCTGCGGGGAGAGCCCGATGACGCGGGGGCTGGTCGAGCGGCTGCGCGCCGCCGGGCGCGACGTCGTGGTGATCACCTCAACCCCCGTCACCCTCCTGGACGACCCCCGCGTGCTCCACGTGGTCGGCGACGCCCGCAACCCCGCCGTGCTCAAGGCCGCCGGGGTCGCCAGGGCCGAGGTGCTCTACGCCTGCGAGCAGGACAGCTCCACGAACACGGGGATCGCCCTGGCCGCCCACGGTGTCCGGCGGGCCGCGCCCGGCCCGCTGGCGGCCTACGTCCTCATCCCCGACCCCGATCTCTGCACCGCGCTGCGCGCCCGGCGGCTGGGCGTGGCCGATCCGCCCGGTCTCCGGCTCGACTTCTTCAACCGCGACGAGCTCGCCG
Organism: Streptosporangium sp. NPDC048886; assembly: GCF_055586905.1. NCBI lineage: Bacteria > Bacillati > Actinomycetota > Actinomycetes > Streptosporangiales > Streptosporangiaceae > Streptosporangium > Streptosporangium sp. NPDC048886. The sequence goes on along the minus strand of NZ_JBVJHH010000030.1, from coordinate 82,565 downwards.
CCCGGGTGCTGCTGGACCGCGACCCCGTCGGTGAATGCCTGCCGATCATGATCTTCGGCCTCGACGGCTTCGGCCGCGCGCTGCTCATCGGGCTGGCCCGCCGGTGGCGGCTGCGCTCTCCGCAGTCGCAGCCGAGACTGCCGGTGACCGTCGTCGACACCGACGCCGACGCGGCGCTGGCCACCATGCGGCGCAGATACGACTTCGTCGACTCCGCCCTCGACCTGACGGCCGTCCACCCCAGCCGGCTCGACTCCGAGGGCTACCGGTTCCCCGGCGTGCCGCAGCGGGTGTACGTGTGCTATCCCGACGAGGACCTGGCCCTGAAGACCGCGCTGACCACGTTGCGGCTGTGGACCGGCACACCGCGCTCGCTGGTGATCCGGGTCGAACGGCAGGGGATGTTCGACCAGGCGTTTCAGGGGGTCAGCCTCCTGGATAACCTGGCCGGCCTCCTGCAGGTGTTCGCCGTCACCGACGAGGCCGGTGATCCGCGCCTGATCGCCGAGGACCTCATCGAGCAGCTGGCGCGGGCCATCCATGAGAACTACGTCTACGACTGCCTCCAGAACGGCGACTCCCTGGAGACCAACGACTCACTGCTCCCGTGGCCGGAGCTGCCCGAGACCCTCAAGAAGGCCAACCGCGGCCAGGCCCAGGACATCGGCCGCAAGCTCAAGGCCGTCGGCGCCGTCCTCGCCTCGCGGGTCAACCCCGAGCTCGGGTTCACCTTCACCGACGCGGAGATCGAGCGGCTGGCGGCCATGGAGCACCGGCGCTGGATGGACGAGCGCGCCGCGGAAGGCTGGACCCACGGCCCCTCTCGCGACACCGTCCGCAAGCGGCACCCCGACATGGAGGACTGGGCGCGCCTGCCCGAGTCGTCCAAGGAGAAGGACCGCAACGTCATACGCCACCTGCCCGCCGTGCTGGCCATGGCCGGCTTCCAGATCGTCCGCATGGAGGGGAGCCCCCGGGAGATCGCGCCCCACCGGTGACGAGGACGCGGCCGGTCAGCGTGGTTCGGGGGTGAACCGGAGGCCGAGCTGGACGTACGGTTCCAGCTGGTCGAAGTAGACGCGCTGGCTGATGACGAGGCCGTCGGCCAGCGCGAAGATCCAGCAGCACCGCACGCTGACGCGGCGGCCCGTGGCCGGGAGCACCTCGCCCCCGGTCAGCAGGAAGGGCTCGGTCTGGGTGCCGGTGACCGTCCCCTCGACCACCACGAGGTCGCCGCACGCGGTCTTCTCCCAGACCACTATGCGTATGTCGGGGAAGCTCTCCCAGATGTGCGCCTGGTAGGAGCAGATCTCCTCCGGCCCCTCCCCCTGACCCTGCGGACCCACGTGGACCGCGTCCGGGTGGTAGCACCGCAACGACGCGTCCAGATCATGAGCGTTGTAGGCGCTGAACAGCCGATCCACGGTGTCGGGCATCGCGTGACCTTCTTCCCCCGCCGATGGGATCACGGTGCCGGGGCGCCGGCGGGGTTCCACTCCGGCGGGCCCTGCCGGGCCGCCGCGACCGCCGGCGATCCGCGGCGCCCGGCCCGCCGAGGAGCGGCGCCGGCCTGCCTCCCCCCAAGCTCACTGTACGGCCCGCCGGATCGCGTCCGTCGAGGTGAGTGCCGCCGCGGGGGCCTCCCGGCCGCGGACGATGGCCGTGGCGTCCGCCGGGATCTCCATCCGCAGCGTCAGCGTCCCGCCGCTGATCGACCAGTCGCTGAGCGCCCTGCCGTACGGCGTGCGCAGATCGGCCTCGCCCGAGGTGGGGCCGCCGCCGGGGCGCGGCGCGATCGTGATCCGCCGGTAGCCGGGCTGCTCCCACCCGGACGGGCCGCTCATCGCGGGCGGCTCGATGGCGTGCCGGCCGGCCCGGGACTCCCGCCGCGCGGCCGGGCCGCCGTCACCACCGGCCGTCAGAGGCTCCCGCCCCCGCGGCGGCCGGAGTGGGCGCGGTGATGCCCGCCAGGCGGGCCAGACGGCGGTAGGAGTCGAGCCGCTCGCCGTGGTCGAAGGTGTTCATGGTGACCAGCACCTCGTCGGCGCCGCTCCGCGCGACCAGCCCCTTCAACGCGAGCGCGACCTCCTCCTGCGTGCCGTGGATCTGCCCCCGCAGCGCCTCCTCGAAGAGGGCGCGTTCCCGCGCCGTCATGTCCGAGGAGAGGATCTCCCCGGCCGGGGCGAGCGGAGGGAAGACGCCGCGGGTGCGCGAGACGGCGGTCGCCCACGCCTCGGGCGCCTGCAGCCGCCGGGCCGCCTCGGTGGTCCCGGCGACCGCGATGCCGGCCGCGACGACGACGTACGGCCGCGCCGACCAGGCCGAGGGCCGGAAGCCCGCACGGTAACGGGCGATCGCCTCCAGCATCCGCTCCTGCCCGCCCGCCGCCGCGATCACCAGCGGCAGCCCGTGCCCGGCCGCGATGTCCGCTCCGGTGCCCGTGGCGAGCACGTACGCGGGCACCCGCAGCCCTTCGGACGGGAACGCGTGCACCCCCGGATGTGCCTGCTGGTCGCCGGTGAAGTAGCCGAGCAGCTCGGTGAGCTGGGCCCCGAAGTCCTCCGCGTCGCGCTTGTCGTGGCCCAGCGCGCGCCGTATGCCGCCGGTGAAGCCGACCGACCGGCCCAGGCCCATGTCGATACGGCCCGGGTAGAGCGACTCGAGGACGCCGAACTGCTCGGCGACGACCAGCGGCGGGTGGTTGGGGAGCATCACCCCGCCGGTGCCGATCCGGATGCGGGAGGTCGCGGCGGCGACGGCGGCGGCCAGGACGGTCGGCGCCGAGCCCGCGGCCCCGGGCACCCCGTGATGCTCCGACACCCAGAAGCGGTGGTAGCCGAGGGCCTCGGCCTCCTGGGCGAACCGTACGGTCTCGCGCAGCGCCTGCGCGTGGCCGTGCCCCCGCCGGGCGAGGGAGCGGTCCAGGATCGACAACCGTGTTGCCGGCGATGCTGCGTTCACCCTCACTTCAACACCTTCGCCCCCCGGGGATTCCCCGGCCGCCGCCCGCGGCACCCGGACCGGTGGGAGGCGGAGGGGCGGAGCGGCCGGGGAGACGGAGGGCGGGAGACGAGAGTGGGAGGCGGGGGGCGGGGGCGGAGGGGTCGTGCGGCCTGACCCGGCGGGTCCCGGGGTCACGGCCCGCGCCCGTCCGGGCCGGAAAGAACCGTTGATTCAAGCGCTTGGTTTTCGCATATGACCCGACGAGAAATTCCGGTGCGGTGGCCGGTGTCCGGACATGGCCGGCGGATATGTCTGCTGGTCGCATTGTTTACTGACTCGCGGAGTGGGTGTTTACGGCCGGAGCCGCATGCGCCGACGTGACTTGAGAAGGCATACCGAGCGGGCCGGGGCGCGCCTGTCATGATTTGACACTAACACGGGACCCCGGGGCTGCGGCGGTCGTTGGCGGGAGGCCGCGATCCGGCCGCCGGCACCGCAACCGCCCGTCGACAGCCCGTCTGAGCTGGTATTTCAGGATGCCGCGACGGCCCGCGTGTGGCGCTCCGGGAAGTGTGGGATTCCGCTTAATTCGCCGATCTGCGGCTCCGGCGATGCAGCGCTTATCTCAACAGAATTCCCATTGATTCGCGGCGTGAGATTGTCGTCTGACCAAAGTATTTGACATTGGGACATTGACTGATGATATGCGGCTATCTACTCTCGCGATGTCCGGTAAATTACAGAGGAGTGGCCGATGAAACGCCTCCGAAATCTCGTCCTCGCCGTGACCGCCGTCGTGCTGGCACTCGCCTCCGTCCCGACCTCCGCCTGGGCGGCCACCACCAAGATCCACAGGAACGACCAGTTCGGCGCGCTCTACTCCGGCAAGGTCAGGGCGACGTTGATCGGCAACGTATCGATCAGCACCTCACTCGCCACCGCCACCTGTAACGTCGGCGTCATCGACGGCACCGTGCAGTCGGACGGCACCGCGCTGAACGTCTCGGCCTACAACTTCAGCAACAGCCCCGGCCCGCAGTGCCCCAACAGCGCCGGCGGCCAGTCCACCGTGACCGCGGTCGGGCTCCCCTGGAACAACGGCAACGTCACCTACGCCCCGATCCCCAACGGCCGCGACGGCACCGTAACCCTCAACAGCGTCAAGGTCTCCTCGGTGAGCACCGGCTGGTTCGGCACCATCAACTGCACCTACCGGGGCTCCGGCGCCGGCAACAGCATCGTCCTGGACGCCTTCAACCCCACCAACGCCAACCGCCCGCAGCCCGTGGTGCAGGCCCAGGCCAGAGCTGTCAACTACAGCCTCAACAAGGACAGCGGCAGCTTCCTGTGCCCCGGCACGGCCACCTTCAGCGCCACGTTCCAGCTTCTCGGTGAGACCACCGCCAACTCGGGCGTCTACGACCAGAAGCTCCACCTCACCTCCTGAGAACCCCTGAGCGGTCCCGTCCGCCCGGCAGGGCCGGCCCGCCTCTCCCGCACCCGCGCGAGAGGCGGGCCATGACGTCCGCGGCCCGCGCGGCCCGTGCGCACCGCACGGGCCGCCCTCCGCCGCCGGGAGCCCCGATGCCACAAGGTCCGATGCCACAAGGTCCGATGCCACAAGGTCCGATGCCAGGAGGTCAGGTGCCACGAGGTCAGGTGCCGGCAGGCGCGGGGGCCGGGCTAGACGCGGGCGCACGCGCACAGCGCCTCCGGGTGGCCCGCGGCCTGACAGCTCAGCGCCCGCGCGGCCTGGTAGACGCAGAGCAGGGCCCAGATCTCCTGGGCCACCATCTCCGGGCTCCGCGAGCGCAACACGGCCGCCGGTCCCCGGCGGCCGGAGCAGAGCCAGGCCAGCGCGCTGTCCAGGACCCACCGCTCGGCATAGCGCGCCGCCAGCTCGGCGGCGGACGCCTGCTCCGGGTCGACCAGCGTGGTGATCAGCCATTCCGTGCCCGGCAGGGGGATGACCCGCAGGGGCGGGCCGCCCAGGCCGACCGGCCGGGACAGGTAGGAGCCGTCCTCGAAACCGCGCCCTACGGGGAGCGCGTCGGCTCCGGTCATCCCCCACAGCAGGTGCGTGCCGGTCTCGACCGCCTGGCGCCACAGGTCGAACCCCCGCGAGCCGGAACGGGCGAGCAGTAACATGTCGGACTCCAGGCAGCGCAGCAGCCTCCGGGCCAGGGTGTCCTGCTCCACGGCCGAACCGCCGAACGTCGCGTCGATCAGCGCGTGCGTACCGTTCTCGGCCACGGCCACCACACGGACGCGGGGGAGGCCGGCCGCCCCGGCAGGATGGCCGAAGGCCGAGTTGTCATGGGTCTCGGGGACGACCAGCGTCGTGCCGTCCATCGTGACCAGCCGGAGGCCGGCCAGCCACGACCTGGGGGCCTGGGGGTGCGCCACCGGGCCGCTCACCCGGTAGAAGAGCACGCGCAGGGGTTCCGCGCCGAGCCGTGCGCGGGCCCGGCTGATGGCCGAGGCGCTGGGCGGCTCCCAGGTGTGGACCCAGCGTGACCGCCACGCCAGGCCGTTCAGCAGCAGGCGCATGACCTGGTCGTAGTTCTTGTCGGAGAACAGGCACAGGGCCAGCACGTAGTAAATCGTCAGACGGGCCGGCAGCGCCCGCCGCCGCCGCTCCGCGCATCCGCAGACCTCTATCACCTCGTCGAGCAGCGATGTCGGAAAGACAGATGTGAGAAAACCGATCGACAGCTGATCTGCCAGCCGACCACCGCCTGACGGAGTCTTCACCTGCGTAACTCTGCCTGAAAGCGCGCCGTGCACGTTATAAGCAAGTGCCTGACTTTTCCGGTGAACCGCGTCGAGATTGACAAGTGACAAGCGCTTGAGGAAAGCGCTGTCACAGGCGAAACATCGGCACCCCGCGGGCTACGTCCGGGGGCCCCGGACGGGCGGCCGGAGGCCGGTGGCGGAGGGCCGGACGGCCGGGGGTTGGGGGGCCGTCCAGTTGGCCAGGAGCCGGAGCGCCGTCTCCGAGGGGCTGCCGGGTTCGGTGGTGTGGACGCACATGGTCTGGTCGGCGTCGCCGGGGAAGACGACCGACTCGTAGGACAGGACGAGCTCGCCCACGACGGGATGGTGGTAGCGCCTGGTGCCGTGGGTGCGCTCACGGAGGTTGCGGTCGGCCCACCAGGTCCGGAACTCCTCGCTCTTGACGGCCAGCTCGCCGACGAGCTCGGCGAGCTGCGGGTCGTCGGGGTGGCGGCCGGCGTCCAGGCGGAGGGCGGCGACGGTCTCGGCGGCGACGGTGTCCCAGTCGAGGTAGAGGTCACGCGCGGCCTCGTCGAGGAACATGTGGCGGGCCAGGTTGCGCTCGCGCTGCGGCAGCGCGTCGAAGTCGGTGATCAGGGCGCGGGCGAGGCGGTTGGCGGCCAGCACGTCCGTGCGCCGGCCGAAGATGAGCGCCGGGGCCACGCCGGCCAGGGCCTCCAGTATCCGGTGCAGCCCGGGGCGCACGCGCTGCGGCCGCGCGGGCGTGCGGCGGCGGGTGGGCCGGGGCGTGGAGCGGCCGAGCTCGAAGAGGTAGGCGCGCTCCACCCCGTCCAGGCGCAGCGCGCGGGCGACGGCGTCCAGGACGCTCTCCGAGACGTTGACGTGGCGGCCCTGCTCCAGGCGGGTGTAGTAGTCCACGCTGACGCCGGCGAGGTGGGCGAGCTCCTCCCGGCGCAGGCCGGGCACCCGGCGGGTGCCGCCGGTGGTGGGCACGCCCGCCTGCTGGGGGCTCAGGCGCGCGCGGCGGCTGCGCAGGAACTCCCTGAGCTCGGCGTTGTGGTCCACGTTCTCCAGTGTGCGCCCGCCGTCGTCACCGGGCCGCCCCGAGGGCGGGCCGGGCCGTACGGGCGCGCTCAGGCGGACTGACGGACCACCAGGGTGGGTTCGAAGATGACCGAGGTCACCTGCCGGCCCGGCTGGTCGATGTGGGCCAGCAGCAGGCGGGCCATCTCGGCCGCCATGTCCTCCACGGGGTGGCGGACCGTGGTGAGCTGCGGCCGGCAGGCCAGCGCCGCGCTGCTGTCGTCGAAGCCGACCACGGCGACGTCGTCGGGCACCCCGCGCCCGTGGTGGCGCAGCACGAGCAGGGCCCCCTGGGCCATCAGGTCGTTGGCGACGAAGACACCGTCGATCTCCGGATGCTCGGCCAGCAGCCGCTCCATGGCCGCCTCGCCGCTGTCGTGGGTGAAGTTCCCCTCGACGCAGGGGATGTAGGGGTGGCCGTGCATGGCCATCGCGTCGCGGAAGCCGGCCAGGCGGTCCTGGCTGGCGGGGACGTCGAGGGGGCCGGAGATGGTCGCGATGCGCCGGCAGCCGCGGGCGATCAGGTGGTCGGCGGCCAGTTTCGCCCCGGCTCTGTGCGCGACGTCGACGTAACTGATGGGGATGGGCTCGGCGGGCCTGGCGAAGAGCACGGCGGGCAGTCCCGAGCCGACGAGCAGCCGCGGCAGCGGATCCTCGGCGTGGGTGGAGACCAGTATCGCTCCGTCGGCGTTGCCCTGACGGAGATATGTGATCACCTGGGCGCGGGACTCGGAGGTCTCGGCGAACATCAGGGTCGGGTAGATGGCGCGGGGGCGGAGGAAGCCGACGATGCCGCTGGCCACGCGGCCGAAGAAGGGGTCGGCGAAGACCTGGCTGGGGAACGGGTCCTGCTCGCTCTCGCCGCCCGCTCCGGAGACCACCAGCGCGATCGCCCCGGTGCGTCGCGTGACGAGGGAGCGCGCCGCCTGGTTGGGGACGTAGCCGGTGGTGGAGATGGCCTGCCTGACCGTCTCCTGGATCGCGGGATCGACGTTGCGGATGCCGTTGATCACGCGGGAGACGGTGGCGCGGGAGACACCCGCAACTCGGGCCACGTCTTCCAGCGTGGGAGACCCCGATGTCAGCGGGAGATCTTCGCTCATACGGCCTTTATAGCACAGCGGGAGAGCGCTCTCCCGGCCGATGCGCCGGAGCCCGCGGAGTCCGCGGGAAGGCGGGCGCGGGGGCCATGATCTGCGGCGCCGTACGGCGGGCGGCCCCTCCCCGCCGGAGCGCGGCGAGGTACCGTCGTCTTATCGAATCTCAGCCACCGGGGGAGCCGCTATGCCAAGCGATCCCGACCACGTGCTCGACGCCATCGACGGAGTCGTCGACGAGTGGCTCGCCATGAGCGAGGACTCCATGCGCTGGGCACCACCCGAAAAAGCTCCGCCGAGGCGGCAGCTCGCATTACCGGCGCCGCCCCTGCCGGGGGTCTCCGCGGAGTTCATGCATGACGTCGGCGTCGTGTTCGGCGCCCAGGCGCAGGCCGTGGTGGAAGCGGTGACGGAGGTCTTCCGCCCGCTGGGCGAGGGGCTGGTCGGCGCCCTCGCCGCGGTCCTCGACAGCCCCGCCGTACGGCAGCTCGTCGAGCTGGTCGACCCACCCGAGGAGCGCGCGTTCCCCGACCCGGTCGAGGGCGGCGAGCACCGGGACGGACTGTCGCCGGACGAGTATCCATAACGGGCGTGCGCCCGTTGTCCGGATGGGTATCCATGGCGGGCGGGCGTCCGCCGCCCGGGTGATCCGCGATCCGTCGGCGGCGCGCCCGGCGCCGTGGCGCGCCCGCCCCGCTCCATGCGGTCCGTCACAGACTCCGCGGCAGCTCGTAGGTCTCGGCGACCAGCTCGTAGGAGCGGATCCGGTCCGCGGTGCTGTGGACCAGCGTGGTGATCATCAACTCGTCGGCCTCGGTGCGCTTGCGCAACTCCTCAAGACCCGCCCGCACCTGGGCGGGGTCGCCGTGCACCACGTTGGACAGGTAGTCGTCCATGATCTGCTGCTCCACCGGGCTGTAAGGGTAGGCCTCGGCCTCCTCGGGGGTGGGGACCGGCTGCGGGGCCCCGCGACGCAGGCGCAGCATGGACAGCCCGCCCGAGCGGGCCATGCGGAGCGCCTGTTCCGGGGTGTCGGCGGCGACGGCGGAGACGCCGATCATCGCGTACGGCCGGTCGAGCACCGCCGAGGGCTGGAAGGCCGAGCGGTAGAGGTCCAGGGCGGGGATGGTGTTCGCCGAGCTGAAGTGGTGGGCGAACGCGAACGGCAGCCCGAGCAGGCCGGCGAGCTGGGCGCTGAAGCCGCTGGATCCGAGGAGCCAGATCGGCGGCCGGCCCGACTCGGGCGACCGCGGAGTGGCCACGACCTTCTCGAGCGGATGGCCCGCCGGGAACGCGCCGTCCAGGAAGGCGGTCAGCTCGGCGAGCTGCTCGGGGAAGTCGTCGGCGTCCAGGCCGTGGCGGCGCAGCGCCCGGGCCGTGGCGGGGTCGGTGCCCGGAGCCCGGCCGAGCCCGAGGTCGATGCGGCCCGGATGCAGCGCGTGGAGGGTGCCGAACTGCTCGGCGACGATCAGGGGCGCGTGGTTGGGCAGCATCACGCCGCCGGAGCCCAGCCGGATGTTCGTGGTCGCCGCGGCCAGGTGGGCGATCAACACGGCGGGGGAGGAACTGGCCACCGAGGGCATCCCGTGATGTTCGGCGACCCAGATCCGGTGGTAGCCCAGCTTCTCCGCCCGCCTGGCCAGCTCGGTGCTCGCCCGCAGGGTCTCGGTGGCGCTGACACCCGAACCGACCGTGGCCAGTTCGAGGATCGACAGGGGGACGTCGGAGGTGCCGCGGGCCACGCCACGGATGTTGTCTTCAGCCATGACAACGGCAACCCCGGCTAAGCGGAGGTTTATTCCGGTTAGTCGGGACAGGTGAGATCAGACCGCGGCTGAGCGCCGGCCGGGCGGGACGGCCTTGGCGAGCAGGAAGTCCTCCACGACGAGGGTGGCGGCGCCCAGGGCGACCGCGTCGGGGCCGAGGCGGCCCAGCACGATGGAGGCCGAATCGTAGGGCTGGGTCAAGGAGTTCGTGGCGGCGGATCTCCTGATCCTCGTCAGGTGGTGCCGGCCCATCAGGAGCCCGGCCCAGCCGCCGATGACGATCCGCTCGGGGTTGAACAGGTTGATCAGGTTGGCCAGGCCGGCGCCGAGGTAGTCGGCCGTCTCGTCGATGACGGGGCCTCCGGCGGCGACCAGCTCGGCCAGCACGGCCTGCTCGTCGGCGACCTCGGCGGACAGGCCGGCCCGTTCCAGGATGCTCTCGGCCCCGATGTAGGACTCCAGGCAGCCGCGGCCGCCGCACCGGCAGGGCCGGCCCCCCATCGTGATCTTCGTGTGCCCCCACTCGCCGGCACTGCTGTTGACGCCGCGGTAGGGGATCCCGTCGGTGATGACGCTGGCCCCGACCCCCGAGCCGATCAGCGCGACGATGGTGTGCCGCGTCCCGCGGCCGGCGCCGAACCACAGCTCGGCCTGGCCCATCGTCCTGGCGCCGTTGTCCACGTACAGGGGGAGCGAGGTGCCCGCGCGCAGGAGCGTGCCGAGGGGGACCGCGTCCCAGCCGAAGGTCTGGGCGTGGATGAGCGCTTCGGGCCCGCTCTCGACGATGCCGGGGACGCCGATGCCCACGCCGAGCACCTGGGCGGGATCGACGGCGCCGGTGGCGAGCACGGCGTCGATGCCGGACAGGATGTGCCGCACGACCAGGTCGACGTCGTGCCGGGCCGGGCGGAGGGGGTATTCGGCCCTGGCCCGCTCGTTCATGTCCAGGTCGAACAGCTCGACCTGGACATGGGTCTCGCCGACGTCCACCCCGATCGTGTATCCGAACTCCGGGTTGACGCGGAGCAGCACCCGGGGGCGCCCGCCGTCGGACTCCACCAGGCCCGCCTCGACGACGACGCCGTCGGTGATGAGGTCACCGGTCACGTTGCTGACCGAGGCGGCGCTCAGGCCGGTCAGCTCGCTGAGCTCGTGGCGGCTGGTCGGGCCTTCGAAGTAGAGCGTGCGCAGCAGCACCGCCCGGTTCCCCCGGCGGAGATCGCGCACTGTTCTGCGTTCGGCCCTGACCATGATCTTCCTTCCCCCAGCCTCCGGCCATGTTAGATCAGGCCCTGAAATAAGTCATCCAGAGCCGTCACGGTCCCCACCGGATCCGGCCGCACCCGCTGTGACCTGGCCCCGGCCGGGGGCCGATCAGTGGCCTGTCCCTCGTGAGGTGATTAGACCAGATGGATCGGGGGCAGGACACGCAACATGGCACAGGGGGGATGGATCTCCCGCTGGCCGGTGATCCGCCAGCTCAGGGGAGAGGACGGCAGGGGCGACGCCGCCCGGTCGGCACGGACCGACGCGCTGCGGCCCCGGACCGAGGAGGCGGACACGGTCGCCAGATCGATCTGCCCCTACTGCGCGGTCGGCTGCGGCCAGCTCGTCTACGTCAAGGACGGCACGGTCACCCAGATCGAGGGCGACCCCGACTCGCCGATCTCGCGCGGGCGGCTCTGCCCCAAGGGATCGGCGAGCAAGCAGCTCGTCACCCACCCCGGCCGGCAGACCCGCGTGCTCTACCGGCGGCCGCACGGCACCGACTGGGAGCCGCTGGACCTCGAGACCGCGATGGACATGATCGCCGACCGGGTGCTGCGGACCCGGCGGGAGACCTGGCAGCAGGAGGAGAAGGGCAGGGTCGTACGGCGCACCATGGGCATCGCCAGCCTGGGCGGGGCGACGCTCGACGACGAAGAGAACTACCTGATGAAGAAGCTGTACACCGCCCTCGGCGCGGTCCAGGTGGAGAACCAGGCGCGTATTTGACACTCCTCCACCGTCCCCGGTCTGGGGACCAGCTTCGGGCGTGGTGGCGCTACGGACTTCCAGCAGGATCTGGCCGAGTCCGACTGCATCGTCATCCAGGGCTCCAACATGGCCGAATGCCATCCGGTGGGCTTCCAGTGGGTGGTCGAGGCCAGAGCGCGGGGGGCGAAGGTCTTCCACGTCGACCCGCGCTACACCAGGACCAGCGCGCTCGCCGACAAGCACGTGCCGATCCGCGCGGGCAGCGACATCGTCCTGCTCGGCGCGCTGATCAACCACGTGCTCGCCAACGGGCTGGACTTCCGCGAGTACGTCCTGGCCTACACCAACGCCTCGACGATCGTCTCCGAGCGCTTCCAGGACACCGAGGACCTGGACGGGCTGTTCTCCGGCTTCGACCCGGACACGCGCAAGTACGACCCGTCGAGCTGGTCCTACGAGGGCGCGCACGAGGAGGCCGCCGCCGGGCTGCGCGACGAGCAGTTGGAGGGCGGCCCCCGTCATGCCGAGGCGGCGGGTTCTGACCAGTACGGCTCCGGCGGCGCCGCGATGCTCGCCAGGCCGCCCACCGACCCGACGCTGACCCACCCGCGCTGCGTCTACCAGATCCTCAAACGGCACTTCGCCCGCTACACCCCGGAGACGGTGGCCGAGCTGTGCGGCATCTCCCGGGAGGACTTCGCCGAGCTCGCCGGGGCGGTCACCGCGAACTCCGGCCGGGAGCGGACCACCGCGTGGGTCTACTCGGTCGGCTGGACCCAGCACTCGGTGGGCGTGCAGTACATCCGCACGGCCGCGATCCTGCAGCTGCTGCTGGGCAACATGGGCCGCCCCGGCGGCGGCATCCTGGCGCTGCGCGGCCACGCCAGCATCCAGGGCTCCACCGACATCCCGACGCTGTTCAACATCCTGCCGGGATACCTGCCGATGCCGCACGCCCACCGGGACGAGGGGCTGGCGGAGTATCTGGCCGGGGTGGGCGCCGACACCGGTTTCTGGGGCCGCAAACGCTCCTACATGGTGAGCCTGCTCAAGGCGTGGTGGGGCGATGCGGCCACCGAGGACAACGACTTCTGCTTCGGCCACCTGCCGCGCCTGACCGGCGACCACGGCCACTTCACGACCGTGATGAACCAGATCGACGGCACCGTGAAGGGCTACTTCGTGGTGGGGGAGAACCCGGCGGTCGGCTCCTCCGGCGGCCGGGCGCAGCGGCTCGGGCTGGCCAACCTCGACTGGCTGGTGGTGCGGGACCTGACGCTGGTGGAGACGGCCACCTTCTGGAAGGACGGCCCCGAGCTGGAGACCGGGGAGATGCGCACCGAGGACATCGGCACCGAGGTGTTCTTCCTGCCCGCGGCCAGCCACGTGGAGAAGGAGGGCACCTTCACCAACACGCAGCGGCTGCTGCAGTGGCGGGAGAAGGCGCTCGACCCGCCGGGCGACTGCCGTAGCGACCTGTCGTTCTACTACCACCTCGGCAAACGCATCAGGCAGCGGCTGTCCGGCGACGAGATCGACCGGCCGCTGCGCGAGCTGACCTGGGACTACCCGGAGGAGGGCGAGCACCGGGAGCCCTCGGCGGAGGCGGTGCTGCGCGAGATCAACGGCACCGGTCCCGACGGGCGGGCGCTGTCGGCCTACACCGAGCTCAAGCCCGACGGCTCCACCCGGTGCGGCTGCTGGATCTACTGCGGGGTCTACGCCGACGAGGTCAACCAGGCGGCCCGCCGCAGGCCGCGCGGCGAGCAGAGCCGGGTCGCGCCCGAATGGGGCTGGGCGTGGCCGGCCAACCGGCGCATCCTCTACAACCGGGCCTCCGCCGACCCCGAGGGCCGCCCGTGGAGCGAGCGCAAGGCCTACATCTGGTGGGACGCCGACAGGGGCGAATGGACCGGGGACGACGTGCCGGACTTCGAGAAGGACAAGCCGCCGGACTACCTGCCGCCCGAGGGCGCCGGCGCCGAGGACGCGCTGGCCGGGACCGACCCGTTCATCATGCAGGCCGACGGCAAGGGCTGGCTGTTCGCCCCGGCCGGACTGGCCGACGGGCCGCTGCCGGCGCACTACGAGCCGCACGAGTCGCCGGTGCGCAACACGCTGTACGGCCAGCAGGCCAACCCCGCGCGCAAGATCTACCACGGCCCCGAGACGCCCTACAACCCGCCGTTCTCGCCGCGCTTCCCCTACGTGCTCACGACCTACCGGCTCACCGAGCACCACACCGCCGGCGCCATGAGCCGGCCGCTGCCCTACCTGGCCGAGCTCCAGCCGGAGCTGTTCTGCGAGGTCTCCCCGCAGCTCGCCGCCGAGGCGGGGCTGGTCAACGGGGGCTGGGCGACGATCGTGACCTCGCGCACCGCGATCGAGGCCCGAGTCCTGGTGACCGAGCGCGTCCGGCCGCTGCGGATCGAGGGCCGGCCGGTCCACCAGGTCGGCCTGCCCTACCACTGGGGCTGGGGCAGCGGCGGCCTGGCCACCGGTGACGTCACCAACGACCTGCTGCCCATAGTGCTCGACCCGAACGTCTACATCCAGGAGGGCAAGGCCATGACCTGTGACCTGCGGCCCGGTAGGCGTCCCCGGGGAGAGGCCCTGCTCGCCCTGATCAAGGAGTACCGCCATGACTGAGCGGATGGGGTTCTTCACCGACACGAGCGTCTGCATCGGCTGCAAGGCGTGCGAGGTCGCCTGCAAGGAATGGAACGACGTCCCCGACGACGGCTTCGTCTTCCGGGCCACCTCCTACGACAACACCGGGAGCCTGGGGGCGAGCACCTGGCGCCACGTGGCCTTCATCGAGGAGCTGAGCCGGGTGCCTGCCGGCCCCGGGCAGAGCGGCGACGGCGGGTCCGAGGGGATCGAGGGCTGGCTGATGTCATCGGATGTGTGCAAGCACTGCACGCACGCCGCGTGCCTGGACGTCTGCCCGACCGGGGCGCTGTTCCGCACCGAGTTCGGCACGGTGGTGGTGCAGGCGGACATCTGCAACGGCTGCGGCTACTGCGTGCCGGCCTGCCCCTACGGCGTGATCGACCGCAGGGAACGCGATGGCCGGGCGTTCAAGTGCACGATGTGCTACGACCGTCAGCTCGGCGGGCTGGAACCGGCCTGCGCCAAGGCCTGCCCGACCGACTCCATCCAGTTCGGGCCGCTGGAGGAGCTGCGGACCCGCGCCGAGGAGCGGGTGGAGCGGCTGCACGAGGAGGGCAGGCCGCAGGCCCGGCTGTACGGCGCGAGCCCCGGCGACGGGGTGGGCGGCGCCGGCGCGTTCTTCCTGCTGCTGGCCGACCCCGAGGTGTACGGCCTGCCCCCCGATCCGGTGGTCACCACCAGGGACCTGCCGACGATGTGGCGGTGGGCCGCGGGGGCGGCGCTCTCCCTCGTCGGCGCGGTCGCCGTGTCGTTCCTGGGGAGAGGTTGATGGGCGGGGCCGGCGCCCGCGGGCGCCGCCGGGGGTGGCGGCGGTGACGCGGGAGCGGGAGATGGTGCCGGAGGCGGAGTTCCGGTCCTACTACGGGCAGCCGGTGATCAAACCCCCGGTCTGGCACGAACCCCACATGCCGACATACCTCTACCTGGGTGGCCTGTCCGGGGCGTCGTCGGTGATGGGGGCGGCGGCCCGGCTCTCCGGGCACGGCCGGCTCGCGCTCACCGCCGGGGTCACCGCGGCGCTCGGAGCCACCGCCGGGGCGGCCTTCCTGGTCGCCGAGCTCGGCAGGCCGGAGCGGTTCCTCAACATGCTGCGCGTCTTCAAGCCCACCTCGCCGATGAGCATGGGCTCCTGGATCCTGGCCGTCCACGGCGGGCTGACGGCGGTCGCCGCCGCCTCCGAGGTCGCCGCCCGGCCCGCCTCCCGGGTCGCCGGCGTGCGGCCCGCCGCCCGGCCCGCCTCCTGGCTCGCCGCAGCTCGGCCCGCCGCCCGGGTCGCCGGCGCCCGGCCTGCCTCTCGGGTCGCCGGTTCCCTGCCCTCCGCGGTCGCCGCCGTGCTGCCTCTCGCGGGCGGCGCCGCGAGCCTGGTCGCCGGGGTGGCCACCGGGCCGCTGATGGCCACCTACACCGCGGTGCTCCTGGCCGACACCGCCGTGCCCGCCTGGCACGAGGCGCACCGGGAGCTGCCGTTCATGTTCGCCGGGAGCGCGCTGGCCAGCGCGGGAGCCGCGGGCATGCTGGCCACGCCCCGCGCGGAGGCGGGCCCGGCCCGTGCCGTCGCCGTGCTCGGCGCCGCCGTGGAGACGGCCGCCGGTGCGGTGCTGGAGCGCCGGCTCGGCCTGGTCGGCGAGCCGTACCACCAGGGGAAGGCGGGGCGCCGGATGCGGGCGGCCCGCGTCCTGACGGCGGGCGGCGGCCTGCTCGCCACGGTCGCCGGCCGCAGCCGCGCCCTCACCGCGCTGTCCGGTCTCGCCCTCAGCGCGGGCTCGCTGCTGCTCCGCTTCGGCGTCCTGGAGGCCGGCAGGGCGTCGGCCGCCGACCCGAAGTACACGGTGGTGCCCCAGCGGCGGCGCCTGGAGGCCGGAGAGCCTGCCTCGCTCCCGCCGCCGGCCCGGACCTGGCCGTAGCGACCCGGCGGCCCAGCCCCGCCCGGCCTGGCCGCTCGCCCGCAACGGTCCGGCGCGGGCGGCCCTGCCAGGGAGGGCTCAGTGCGGGCGTGGGCGGGCCTGCCCGGAGGGCTCAGCGCAGCCGCAGGGCCGGGCCGTCGAGGGGGACGAGCTCGCCGATGACCGGGGCGCCGGGGATCTCGCCCGCCACCAGCAGGCCGCCGGAGGTCTGGGCGTCGGCCAGCAGCAGCAGGTCCTCCTCACCGATGCGGCCGGGATCGAGGTGGGACTCCACCCAGGCCAGATTGCGCCGGGTGCCGCCGCTGACATAGCCGTCCCGCACCGCCTCGCGGGCCCCCTCCAGGTACGGCACGGCCGCCACGTCGACCACCGCCGTGACACCGCCTGCCCTGGCCAGCTTGTACAGGTGGCCGAGCAGGCCGAATCCGGTCACGTCCGTGGCGCACCCGGCGCCGGCGGCGAGCGCCGCCCGGGAGGCGTCCCGGTTCAGCGTGGTCATCGCGGCGACCGCCTGCGGGAAGACCTCGCCGGTCGCCTTGTGCCGGGTGTTGAGCACGCCGACGCCGAGCGGCTTGGTGAGGGAGATCGGCAGCCCCGGCCGCCCCGCGTCGATGCGCAGCAGCCGGTCGGGATCGGCCAGGCCGGTGACGGCCATGCCGTACTTCGGCTCCGGGTCGTCGACGCTGTGGCCCCCCGCGACGTGACATCCCGCGGCCCCGGCCACGTCCAGGCCGCCGCGCAGCACCTCCTTCACCAGATCCATCGGCAGCCTCTCGCGTGGCCAGCCGAGCAGGTTGACCGCCACCAGCGGTTCCCCGCCCACCGCGTAGACGTCCGACAGGGCGTTGGCCGCCGCGATCCGCCCCCAGTCGTAGGGGTCGTCCACCACGGGCGTGAAGAAGTCGGCCGTGGCCACGATCGCCCGGCCCCCCTCGATGCGGACCACGGCGGCGTCGTCCCCGTCGTCGAGCCCGATGACCAGCTCTCCGGCGGGGGAGGGGAGGTTCCGGCGGTCCGGTCGAGCCCCGTCGAGCAGGCCCGCGACGACCTCCTCCAGCTCGCCGGGTGGGATCTTGCAGGCGCAGCCGCCCCCGTGGGCGTACCGCGTCAGCCGGACCGCCTCCCGCGCCGGCCCCCGCGAGGAGGGGGGAGCGGAGACACCCCGCTCAGCTGCTCTCGCCATGCGGCACTCCCTGCTAGGTCTGCGACGGTCCACGTGGGGGGAGCGCGGCGCGCCGCCCCCACACGTGCTGCCTGGGGCTTTACCCGTCTGCTGTTAGGTTCTCCCCTGGAGGCGTGTGGGCGCCTGGTGGCCCCCGCGGTCTTCAAAACCGACGAGGCCGAGGTTCTCGGCCTGGCGGGTTCGATTCCCGTCCGCCTCCGCCACCTGGGAAACGCGCGAGAACCGGAGAGGGCGACCGCGCCGGTTCGACCGCCTGGTCCGCATTCTCCGCGGGCCGGGCGGGGGGCATGCGGACAATGTCTCAGGGGCCGCCTCATACGGTGATGATGGATAGCGGGAGTTCTTTCTGTCCATAAGCGGACAAATATGGATGAATCATTGCCGGTCCCATCGAGTCATACAAGGATGATCTCGACCTGGAGCGCCCATTCGGCGGCGGATCCACGGCAGAAGGGAACCCCCCCACATGAGATTCAAAAAGGCCCTGACCGTCGCGACGACCCTCGCTCTGTCGTCCGCCCTGACGCTCACCGCGACCGCGACTCCGGCTCATGCCGTGACCTGTAACAGGGGATGGTCCGCCGACCTGCACACCGCGTGGATCGACTGCGACAACGGCATGACCACGGGCAGGTTCCGCCTCAAGGCGCTGTTCTGCAGCGGTACCGGATGCTCCTGGAGATACGGGCCCGACAGGTATTACCAGGGGGGAGGCGCGTCCTCGCACACGGACGCCATCTGGGTGGACACCAACAACATCACCTACGAGGACCGCGGACCGGGTTCGCTCACGTCCGACTGACCGGCGCCCCGCCCGTCCTCCTCGCGGGCGGGCGGGCTCCCTGCGGCCGGAGCCGGGCGCGTCCCGGGCGGAGGGGAACAGGCCGAGGTCCTCGGCCCGGCGGGTTCGATTCCCGTCCGCCTCCGTTCTATTTTCGAACCATGGACTCACGCAGGCGCGTGCCCCGCACCGACCTCGTGCTCGCCGATCCGCGGCTGGCCGCGACGGTGGAGAGGCTGGGCCGGGCGGTCGTCAAGGACGCGGTGGCCCACGCCCAGCGGCGGGCGCGGCAGGGCGAGATCGCGCCCGAGGAGGTCGCGGACGCGGCCGTGGCGGCGCTGCCGCCGTACGCCGCCGGTATGCGGCCGGTGCTCAACATGACCGGAGTGCTGCTCCACACCAATCTCGGCCGCGCACCCCTGTCCGCCGCGGCGGTCTCCGCGGCGGTCTCCGCCGCCGGCTCCGCCGACGTGGAGTTCGACCTGGCCACCGGTGCCCGCGCCCGTCGCGGGCGGGGCGCGGTGGAGGCGCTCGCGCGGGCCGTGCCCGCGGCCGAGGACGTGCACGTGGTCAACAACAACGCCGCCGCGCTCGTGCTGGTGGCCACCGCGCTCGCCGCCGGGCGGGAGATCGTGATCAGCCGGGGCGAGCTGGTGGAGATCGGCGACGGGTTCCGCATCCCCGACCTGCTGGTGTCCACCGGTGCCAGGCTGCGCGAGGTGGGCACCACCAACCGCACCTCCCACGCCGACTACGCGGCCGCAGTGGGACCGGAGACCGGGTTCGTGCTCAAGGTGCACCCGTCCAACTTCCGGATCGAGGGCTTCACCGGCGCGGTCGAGGTCGCGGAGCTCCGCGACCTCGGCGTGCCCGTCGTGGCCGACATCGGCTCCGGCCTGCTGGCGCGCGAGCCGCTGCTGCCCGGGGAGCCTGACGCGGCGGGCACGCTCAAGGCCGGCGCCGACCTGGTCACCGCCAGCGGCGACAAGCTGCTCGGCGGGCCGCAGGCGGGCCTGCTGCTCGGCCGCCGTGACCTGGTCGAGCGGTGCAGGCGGCACCCGCTCGCCCGTGCCCTGCGGGTGGACAAGCTGACGCTGGCCGCGCTGGAGGCCACCCTGCGTGGCCCGGCCACGCCCGTCCACGAGGCGTTGCACGCCGATCCGGCGGCGCTGGGCGAGCGTGCCGAGGCGCTCGCCGGGGAGCTGGCCGAGGCCGGGGTCGACGCGAGAGCCGTGCCGAGCGAGGCCGCCGTGGGCGGCGGGGGAGCACCGGGGGTGCGGCTGCCGAGCGCCGCGGTGAGCCTGCCCGAGCGGTTCACCGTACCGCTGCGGACCGGCGAACCTCCGGTCGTCGGCCGGGTGGAGGGCGGCCGGCTCCTGCTCGACCTGCGGACCCTCCCCCCGGACCGGGACGGCGACGTGGTACGGGCGGTCCTGAGGGCGCGGGGCTGATGCACGTCGTCGCCACGGCGGGCCACGTCGACCACGGCAAGTCCACGCTGGTGCGGGCGCTCACCGGGATGGAGCCCGACCGGCTGGCCGAGGAGCGGCGGCGGGGACTGACGATCGAGCTCGGCTACGCCTGGACGGCGCTGCCCTCGGGGGAGCGGCTGGCCTTCGTCGACGTCCCCGGACACGAGCGGTTCCTCGGCACGATGCTGGCCGGGGTGGGAACGGTGCCCGCCGTCATGTTCGTGGTGGCGGCCGACGAGGGCTGGATGCCGCAGTCCGAGGAGCACCTGGTCGCCCTGGAGGCCCTGGGAGTACGGCACGGCCTGCTCGTGGTGACCCGCTGCGACCTGGCCGACCCCGGGCCGGCGGCCGATCAGGCCCGGGCCCGCCTGGCCGCCGGTGGCCTGGGCGGGGCCGGGACGCTGGCGGTGAGCGGGCGCACCGGGCAGGGCCTCGGCGAGCTGCTGCGGGCGCTGGACCGGCTGGTGGCCACGCTGCCGGCGGCCGATCCGCGGGCGCCGGTGCGGCTCTGGATCGACCGGGTCTTCAGCGTGCGGGGCAGCGGCACGGTCGTGACCGGGACGCTGCCGGCGGGCACGATCGCGGTCGGGGACGAGCTGGCCCTCCCCGGCGGGCCGGTGCGGGTGCGGGGACTGGAATGCCTGAAGGAGCCGCTGGCCTCGGTGACCGGTGTGGCGCGGGTGGCGGTCAACCTGCGCGGGCAGGCCCTCCCCGGGCGGGGCGAGGCACTGGTCACGCCGGGCGGCTGGACGTGCACCGACCTGGTGGACGTGCGGATCTCCCCGGTGGGAGCGGCCGCGGGAGCCGGAGCGGGCGGGGCGGCCGGCGGCGGCCGGTGGGGGCGGGAGGTTCCGGCCCGGGAGCGCGGGCCGGCCGGCCGGGACGGGGCCGACCTGCCGCGGCGGCTGACCGCGCACATCGGGTCGGCGGCGGTGGTGTGCGCGGTGCGGCCGCTCGGCGGGCGGATCGTACGGCTCCGCCTGGCCCGGCCGCTGCCGCTGCACCTGGGCGACGTGCTGCTGCTGCGCGACCCCGGCCGGGACCGTTCCGAGGTGCGGGTCATCGCCGGGGCGAGCGTGCTCGACGTACGCCCGCCCGCGCTGCGCCGCAGGGGCGCGGCCCGGGAGCGCGCGGCCCGGCTGGCGGTCCCGCCGGACGCCGCCGCGCTGCCGGTCGGCCACCCGCTGTTGCGCGCGGGTGACCTGCTGGCCATGGGGTGCGTCCCGGCGGGACGGCCGGTGTGCGGCGACTGGCACGCCGACCCGGCGTACTGGTCGGCGCTGGGGGAGCGGCTCGCCGAGGCGGTACGGCGCTACGCCGCCGGTCATCCGCTGGAGCCGGGCATGCCGGTCGAGGCGGCCCGCCACGGGCTCGGCCTGCCCGACCGGCGGCTGGTCGCGGCGCTCGTGCGGCCCCCGCTCGCCGTCGTCGACGGGCGGATCGTCAGCGGCCCCGCGGGCCTGCCCGCCCCGGTGGCCCGCGCGGTCGAGCGGCTCCGCGCGGAGCTGGCCGCGCACCCCTTCCGGGCGCCGGAGGCCGGGCGGCTGGCCGAGCTGGGGCTGGGGCCCCGGGAGCTGGCGGCGGCCGTGCGGACGGGAGCCCTGCTCCGCGTGGCCGACGGGATCCTGCTGGCGCCCGGCGCGGAGACGCGGGCGGCGGAACTGCTCGCCCGGCTGCCGCAGCCGTTCACGGTCAGCCAGGCCAGGCAGGCCCTGGACACCAGCCGCCGGGTCGCGGTGCCGCTGCTGGAGCATCTCGACCGCCGGGGGGTGACCGAGCGGGTGGACGGGGTCCACCGCCGGTGCCCGGCGCCGCACCCGGGCGGGTGCTGAACGCCGCCGGTGCCCGGCATGTGCCGGGCGGGTGCTGAGCGCCGTTGGGACGCGGCATGTGCCGGGCGGACGCTGAGCGCCGCCCGCCGGGGCGCGCCGTACGCCCGGGGAATCCAGGCCCCGACGGAGCCCGGCGGGACCGCCCGGCCGGTCAGGCGGGAGGCCGCTCTCCGGCTCTATGGGGAGATTGCCCGGTTACTGGAGTAGTCGTCGGGTATGTACTTTGACCTGGGGAAAGAACCACCGTCGTCGGGGGTTGCGATGGCCGGCTACCCGCCGGGAAGGCCGCTCGGAGGCCATGGAGGCCATGGCTTCCTCCGCCCGGGCCCGGCCGCTGCCCCCCTCACGGGAAACGGCACGCCGGACCACGCCGGACTCGGCTCCGTCCCGTCCCCGTCCGCGGCGCCCGTCGCAGCCGCCCGTCACGTGTCCGGGCGTACCGGACGCGGGCAGGCGGCCCGCACGGCCCCGTGACAGCGGCGGACGGCCGTCCGGCCGGCGCTTCCGGCGAGGAGGGGGAACGTCATGCCGGACAACAGAGGCGTCACCTACCAGGGACCCGGCAAGGTCGAGGTCCAGGAGATCGCCTACCCCGAATTCGAGCTCAAGGACGGCCCGGGGGTCAACCCGGCCAACGTGGGGCGCAAGGTCCCGCACGGGGCGATCATCAAGACCGTCGCGACGAACATCTGCGGCAGCGACCAGCACATGGTCCGCGGCCGCACCACCGCTCCGGCAGGCCTCACCCTCGGCCACGAGATCACCGGTGAGGTCGTCGAGGTGGGTCCGGGCGTGGAGTTCATCAAGGTGGGCGACCTCGTCTCCGTACCGTTCAACATCGCCTGCGGCCGCTGCCGCAACTGCAAGGAGGGCAAGACAGGGGTCTGCGAGAACGTCAACCCGGACCGGCCCGGCTCCGCCTACGGCTACGTCGACATGGGCGGCTGGATCGGCGGGCAGGCCAACTACGTGCTCGTCCCCTACGCCGACTGGAACCTGCTGAAGTTCCCGGACAAGGACCAGGCGATGGAGAAGATCCTCGACCTGGCCATGCTCTCGGACATCTTCCCGACCGGCTTCCACGGCTGCGTCACCGCCGGGGTGAAGCCGGGGTCGACCGTCTACATCGCGGGCGCCGGCCCGGTCGGGCTCGCCGCCGGCGTCTCGGCGTTCCTGCTCGGGGCCGCCGTGGTCATCGTCGGCGACCTGAACAAGGAGCGCCTGGCCCAGGCCGCCAGCTTCGGCTGCGAGACCATCGACGTCTCCGCAGGAGAGCCGAAGGACCAGATCGAGCAGATCCTCGGCGAGCCCGAGGTCGACTGCGGCGTCGACGCGGTCGGCTTCGAGGCCCGCGGCCACGGCTCGGAGGCGGGCACCGAACATCCCGCCACCGTGCTCAACTCGCTCATGGAGGTCACCCGCGCGGGCGGCGCGCTCGGCATCCCCGGCCTGTACGTGACCGGTGACCCGGGGGCCGCGGAAGAGGCGGCCAAGGTGGGATCCCTGTCGATCAGGCTCGGTCTCGGCTGGGCCAAGTCGCTGGCCTTCACCACCGGCCAGTGCCCCGTCATGCGGTACAACCGCCAGCTGATGATGGCGATCCTGAACGACAGGGTGCAGATCGCCAAGGCGGTCAACGCCACGCCGATCTCGCTCGACCAGGCACCGCAGGGCTACGAGGAATTCGACAAGGGCGCGGCGCGCAAGTACGTGCTGGACCCGAACGACATGCTGGCCAAGTCCGCCTAGGCCGCGGCCCGCCACGAGGGCGCCGCCACGCGCCCCGACGAGGGAGCGCGTGGCGGCGCGGAGAGGGGTTCCCGGGTGGGATGGCCCTACCCGACCAGCTTGTCGAGGCGGATCGGCAGGTCGCGGATCCGGACGCCGGTGGCGTGGTGGACCGCGTTGGCGACCGCCGCGGCGGTGCCGACGATGCCGATCTCGCCGATGCCCTTGGAACCCATCGGGTTGAGGTGCGGATCGTCCTCCTCGATCCAGAACGCCTCGACGTCGCGCACGTCCGCGCAGGCCGCGATGTGATACTGGGCGAAGTCGTGGTTGAGGTAGTCGCCGAACTCGCGGTCCATGACGCTCTCCTCCAGCAGGGCCATCGACAGCCCCATCGTCATGCCGCCGATGAACTGCGAGCGCGCGGTCTTCGGGTTGACGATCCGCCCGGCGGCGAACACCCCGAGCAGCCGGAGCACCCGTGTCTCCCCGGTGTCGGCGTCCACCCCCACCTCGGCGAACTGGGCGCCGAAGGCGTGCCGCGCGAACCGCTGCTGTCCCTTGATCTCCTCGGTGGTGTCGGCGTCCGCCTCGACGCCGCCGGCCGGGTCCCCGCCCCGCCGCTCGAGTTCCTCCCGCAGCGCCTCGCAGGCCCGCACCACGGCCGTGCCCCACGAGGCGGTCCCCATCGACCCGCCGGCCAGGGAGGCGGTGGGCAGCGCGCTGTCGCCGATCTCCACCCGGACCCGGTCCGGCGAGGTGCGCAGCGCGTCGGCGGCGATCTGGGTGAGCACCGTCCGGGCGCCGGTGCCGATGTCGGTGGCGGCGATCCGCACGGTGAAGCGGCCGTCCGGCTCGGCGCGGGCGCTCGCCCGGGAGGGGCTCCGGTAGACCGGGTAGGTGGAGGCCGCCACCCCGGTCCCGACCAGCAGCCGGCCCCGGCGCCGGATCCCCGGCGCGGGGTCGCGCCCGGCCCAGCCGAACCGCCGCGCCCCCTCGCGCAGGCAGGCCACCAGGTTCCGGGAGCTGAAGGGCAGCCCGCTCTCCGGGTCGATCTCCGGCTCGTTGCGGATCCGCAGCTCGACCGGGTCGAGCCCGCAGGCGATCGCCAGCTCGTCCATTGCCGACTCCAGCGCGAACATGCCCGGGGTCTCGCCGGGCGCGCGCATCCAGGACGGGGTGGGGACGTCGAGCCGGACCAGCCGGTGGCTGGTGCGCCGGCCGGGCGCGGCGTACATCATCCGCGTGGGCACGGTGGTCTGCTCGGCGAACTCCCGGACCGTGGAGCTCTGCTCGAACGCCTCGTGCACGATCGCGGTCAGCCGCCCGTCGGTGTCCGCGCCGAGCCGTACCCGCTGGATCGTGGGCGTGCGGTAGCCGGTCACCGCGAACATCTGCTGCCGGGTCACGGTGAGCTTGACCGGGCGGCCGGTCTGCTTGGCGGCGAGCGCGGCGAGGATCACGTGCGGCTTCGGGGCGCCCTTGGACCCGAAGCCGCCGCCCACGTGCGAGGAGATCACCCGGACGTTCGCCGGCGGCATGCCGAACAGCGACGCGACGGTGTCGCGGACCGCCGGCGCCCCCTGGTTGGAGTCGTGGAGCGTCAGCCCGTCGCCGTCCCAGACGGCGACCGTCGCGTGCGGTTCCATCGGGTTGTTGTGCTCGGCCGGGGTGCTGTAGGTCGCCTCCAGCACGATCGGGGCGGCGGCGAGGGCCGCGTCCGGATCGCCCTGCTCGGTGTCGGTGGGGAAGGCCGGGTTGACGTGGTCCGGCCGGTACAGCCCCGGGTGGTCGGCGCGCAGCTCGACGTCGTGCGGCTCGGCGGCGTACTCCACCCGCACCAGCCCGGCCGCCTCCCTGGCCCCCTGGAGGGTCTCGGCCACCACGACGGCGACGTACTGGCCGCGGTAGGCGACCCGCCGCGACTGGAGCACGGCCAGCTCGGCGTCGTCGGCGGGGGCCAGCCTGGGGGCGTTGCCGTACCAGATGGCGGCGATCACGCCCGGGTATTTGAGGACGGCGTCGACGTCAACGGCCTGGATCTCGCCGCGGGCGACGGTGGCCTGCACCGGCACCGCGTAGGCCAGGTCCCGCGGGGAGCGCTCGGCGGCGTACCGGGCCCGGCCGGTGACCTTGTCGAGGCCCTCCACCCGGTCCAGCGCCGAGCCGACAAACGACGGGGTCGTGGTGGTCATGGTGTCTCCACGAGTTCGGTGAGGGTACGGACCAGCACGTTCCGGGCGAGCGGCACCTTGAATCCGTTCTCCCGCAGCGGCCGTGACCGGGCCAGCTCGGTGTCCGCCGCCCGGGCGAACTCGGCCGCCGTGGCGGGGGCCCCGCGCAGCGCCTCCTCGGCGAGCTCGGCCCGCCAGGGCACGTGGGCGATCCCGCCGAAGGCGATCCGGCAGTCGCGGACCGTGCCGTCGGCGACCTCCAGCGCCGCCGCCACCGACACCACCGCGAACGCGAACGAGGCCCGGTCCCGGACCTTGCGGTAGCGCGACCGGGCCGCGGCCGGCAGCGCCGGCAGCTCCACCGCGGTGATCAGGTCGCCCGGATCCAGCACGGTGTCGCGGTCCGGCTCGTCGCCGGGCAGCCGGTGCAGGCCGGGCATCGCCACCCGGCGGGCCCCGTGCCGTCCCTCCACCCGCACGCCCGCGCCGAGCGCGGCCAGCGCCACGGCCATGTCCGAGGGGTGGGTGGCCACGCAGGCGGGGGAGTGGCCGATGATCGCCAGGTTGCGGTGGTCACCCTCGACGGCCGGGCAGCCGGAGCCGGGCCGCCGCTTGTTGCACGGCTTGGAGACGTCCTGGAAGTAGGAGCAGCGGGTGCGCTGCAACAGGTTGCCGCCGACGGTGGCCATGTTGCGGATCTGCCCCGACGCCCCGGACAGCACCGCCTCGGCGAGCATCGGGTAGCGCCGCCGCACGGCCGGGTGGGCGGCCAGATCGCTGTTGCGGACGCCCGCGCCGATCAGCAGGCCGCCGTCCGGGGTCTCCTCGACCGTGTCGGGGGCGATCCGGGTGACGTCCACCAACGCCTCGGGCGAGGCGACGCCCAGGCGCATCAGGTCCACCAGGTTCGTGCCGCCGCCCAGGTACATGGCCTTGGGCTGCTCCTCCAGCGCGGCCACGGCCGCCCGCGCGTCCGCGGCCCGCCGGTAGACGAAGGGCCTCACCGGGCCACCTCCCCTATCGCGGCGACGATGTTGACGTAGGCGCCGCAGCGGCAGAGGTTGCCGCTCATCCGCTCGCGGATCTCGTCGTCGTCCAGGCGCGGCGCGGCGTTCAGGTCCGCGGTGACCGCGCTCGGCCATCCCGCCCGGGCCTCGGCCAGCATCCCGGCCGCCGAGCAGAGCTGTCCGGGCGTGCAGTATCCGCACTGGAAGGCGTCGTGCTCGATGAACGCCGCCTGCAGCGGGTGCGGCGTGTCTCCCTCGGCCAGCCCCTCGACGGTGGTGATCTCCCGGTCGTCGAGGGTCACCGTCAGCGTCAGGCAGGACTTCACCCGCCGCCCGTCCACCAGCACCGTGCAGGCCCCGCACTGCCCGTGGTCGCAGCCCTTCTTCGCCCCGACCAGGTCGAGCTGCTCGCGGAGGGTGTCGAGAAGCGTCTCCCGGGTGTCCACGGTGATTGGATAGTCATTACGGTTGACCGAAAGCCGGATGTCCACCATGACCGGAGTCGGGACATCCCATCGCGTCGTATCGGCTTCGTCATTCATGGCGCTTCCCTACCCGATTGTCTGCCTGGGATTTCCCCGATTTCACCAACGGAGGTTTGACCTCTCCGTCGAATGTCCGGAGTGCTCTAATTTAGGATGGCATTAAAAGTTTAGATTGCCATTAAATGGGAATAAAGGAGTGCTGCAAATGGGGAGGCGGTAGCCATGACGGATCGCCTGTTTCGGGATCGCCGGGACGCCGGCCGCGTTCTGGCCGGTCTCCTCGGGCACTACCGGGACCAGCCCGGCGTCGTCGTCCTGGGGCTGCCCCGGGGCGGGGTGCCGGTGGCCTACGAGATCGCCAGAGCCCTCGCCGCCCCGCTCGACGTCTTCCTCGTCCACAAGCTCGGCGTCCCGGGCCACGAGGAGCTGGCGATGGGGGCGATCGCCGACGGCGGCGTGACCGTGCTCAACGACGACATCATCGGCGGCCGCGGCCTCTCGCCGGAGACCGTCGAGGAGGCGGCCGAACGGGAGCGGCGCGCGATGCGCCGGCGGGAACGGCTCTACCGGGAGGCGAGGACCATGCCCGACCTCGCCGGCAAGATCCTCATCGTGGTCGACGACGGTCTCGCGACCGGTGCGAGCATGCGCGCGGCCATCCACGCCCTGGGCCCGCTGCGGCCGGCGCGGATCGTCGCCGCCGTCCCCGCCGCGCCCGCCTCCACCTGCCGGGAGCTGGCGGAGCTGGTCGACGAGGTGGTCTGCGCCAGCACGCCGTCGCCCTTCTTCGCGGTCGGGCAGGCTTACGTGGACTTCACCCAGACAGGTGACACGGAGGTGCGGGAGCTTCTCCGGGCCGCGTCGGAGGCCGACGGGTCCGGCGCCGGCGCCTAGAGTCCCGGCGGACCCGGCGCCGGCGCACGGGGCTCCGGCGGGCGCCGGAGGAGGGGGAGGGGCCCGGCGCCCGCCCGTCCGCCGTCCGAGCAGTTCAAGGGGGCAGTTCAAGGGGAGGGAGATGAGTCGGATGGTCGAAACGGGTTTCCCGGCCTTCGACACCGCCGTGGACAAGACGAACCGCGTTCTCAAGGTGATCGAGGACGCCTACGGATGGCCGAAGGCGCGCAGGAACCGCTCCTACACCGCGCTCCGGGTGGTCCTGCACACTCTCCGCGACCGCCTCACCGTCGACGAGATCGCCCGCCTCGGCTCCCGGCTGCCGATGCTGACCCGCGGCATCTACTACGGCTCCTGGGATCCCGGCCGCGCCCCGATCAGGATGGACGCCGCGGAGTTCGTCGCCCGGGTGCGCGGCAGGCTCCCGGACAAGATCCTGGAGGAGATCGGCGGCGACGCCGAGCGGCTGATCCACACGGTGGTCCACGCGCTGCGGGAACACATCGACGAAGGGGGGTGGGAGGACATCAAGTCGATCATGCCCAAGGACCTGGCCGCCGCCCTAGCGTAGGCCGGACGACAGCTCGGCCAGCAGCTCGCCCACCTCGCGCTCCACGCCGGGGTCGAGCAGGTCGTGCCCGGCCATCCACGCGTCGTCGAAGACGGTGTCGAGGTATTTCTCCCCGGTGTCGTTGACCACCGCCACGGCCGTGGATCCCGGTGGCACGGAGGTCATCAGGCGCAGCGCCTCGTGGACCACCCCGCCCGCCGACCCGCCGACCAGCAGGCCGGTACGGCGGGCCAGCGCGCGCGCGGTGCCGAACGCCCGGCGGTCGGAGACCTTGCGCCCCTCGTCGATCAGGTCGAAGTCGACCAGCGCCCCGATCGGCGCGCCCGGCGGTGTGCCGGTGCCCGACTGGTGGTAGGGGCCGCCGGGGCCGCCGAAGGCGATGGAGCCCACCGGCTCCACCCCGACGATCCGCACGCCGGGCATGGTGCGGCGCAGCTCGCGGCCCGTCCCGCAGAGCGACCCCCCGGTGCCCACCGCGCCGATCAGGTGGTCGACGCCCTCCGGCAGCGCCTCGGCCAGCTCGCGGGCCAGCGCCCGGTACCCCCCGGCGTTGCTGGGATTGTTGTGCTGCTCGGTGAAGACCGCGCCGTCGGTGTCCTTGGCCAGCCGGGCCGCGAGCTCCTCGCGCGCCGCGGTGGCCAGCTCGCCGTCGCCGGTGACGTACACCAGCTCCGCGCCCATCGCCCGCATCGCCCGCAGCTTGTCGGGGCAGGCGTGCCCGTCCACCACGGCGGTGAAGCGGTAGCCGCGCTCGGCGGCCACCAGCGCGAGCCCCAGGCCGGTGTTGCCCGAGGTGGACTCGATGATGTGGCCGCCGGGACGGAGCGCGCCCCGGCGCTCGGCCTCGCACACCATCTCCAGCGCCATCCGGGTCTTGGCGGTGCCGAGCGGGTTGAACTGCTCCAGCTTCAGCAGCAGCCGGCTGCCGGAGCGGTCCTGGCACAGCGACAGCAGGGGCGTCCGGCCGATCAGGTCGGTGACTTTCCGTACGATCCGCAGCGTGATCACTCCTCTGGTCGGGCTGCTCCGGTCAGGCCGGCGGCCGGTCCAGCCGCCAGCTCCCGTCGGCGTTCACCACGACCTTGGGCGGCAGCGGCAGCCCGTGGAACGGTGACTCGTTGGAGTCCATCTGGTATCCGGCGGTGTTGGGATAGACGAGCAGGTCCCCCCGCCTCGGCCGGCCGGGCAGGGCGATCCTGCGCCAGGTGAGCATGTCGGACTCCAGGCAGCTCGCCCCGCCCACGCAGGACTCCGACGCCGGCCCCTCCCGCGCCGGGACGGGGACCGGCTCGGGCAGGAACTCGCTGTTGAACCACTGCTCGGACAGGCTCAGGCTGGTGCCGTCCACGGTGACGATCCCGTACTCCCTGCCGTGCCGCGCGTCCTTGACGCCCTGGATCCGGAAGATCGTCAAGCCCGCCTGGTCGAGCAGGGCGCGGCCCGGTTCCAGGATCAGCGTGACCCCGGAGCCGCGCAGCAGGGCCGCCACGTCCGCGCTCCCGCCGCCGGGTCTGGCCGCCAGCACCGCGCGCAGCGCCGCCGCCCCGGCCACCGGCGAGTGGTAGGGGTAGAACCCGTCGAACCGCCTGCCGGCGTGGAAGTGCGCGGGATCGTCGGTGAAGCGCCGCCAGTCCTCGGCCGCCAGATAGTCCACCGCGAACCCGCCGCCGATGCTGATGCGGGCGGCGGGGAGGCCCCGGGCCCGCGCCCGCTCGCACCAGCGCAGCAGCAGGGCGGCCGTCTCGGCGCGGGGCCCCACCTCGTAGCCGGACAGATGGCAGCTGAACCCCTCCAGACGCGGCGGCCCGCACCGCTCCAGCGCCCGCTCCAGCTCCTGCGGCGTCATGCCGAACCGGCTGTGCGGCTGGCTCGGCGGCGTGACGCGCAGCATGATCCGCGCGCCGTCCAGCGCGGCGACCCGGTCCAGCTCGTCGAGGGCGTCCACGGTGACCAGACAGTCGTGCCGTACGGCCAGGCGGAGCAGGTCGTCAGACTTGGCCGGGCCCGTCACCACGATCCGCGTGCCGCGCACGCCGTGGCCCAGCGCGTCCCGCAGTTCCGGCACGCTGGCCACGTCCACTCCCGCGCCGAGCTCCGCGCAGGTTTCGATCCAGCACGCCGCCTTGTTGGCCTTCTTGGCGTAGTGGACCTCGCCGGTGACGCCGGTCTCCTCCAGCACCTCCAGGAAGGCGGTCAGGTTGGCCGCGAACCGGTCGGGCAGGAGCACGTGGTAGGGGCCGCGCAGGCCGTAGGCGAGCTCCCGCAGCAGCCCGGATCCCTCGCCGAGCAGGGTGCGCGCCGGCTCCGACAGCCTGGCGGGCAGAGGCGCGCTCAGTCCCACAGGTCGATCACCTGCCCGAGCCCGCGCTCCCCGGCCACCCGCGCGAAGTGGTGGCCGAGCGCGATGTCGGTGATCACCAGGCCGCTGTTGTAGGCGAAGATCCGCTGCCCGCCGCCGGTCCGCGCCTCGGCCCGGCCGGCGAGCACGTCGGGCAGCTCGGCGTCCACCGGGCGCAGCACGCCGTGCTCGTCGGCCAGGTCGGTGCCGGTCACCGCCATCTGCGCGGCGCTGGTGGCCAGCACGCGGTCGGCCCGGTGCAGGGTCGAGGGGGCCAGGCCGTACCCGACCAGGACGCACAGCGCGTCCGGCCGGAGCCAGTCCGCCTCCACCGCCGCGGTGGTGGCGGGGCCGGCGACGGCGAGCACCACGTCGGCCTCCGCCGCCGCGGCCCGCAGGTCCGGCACGGCCTCCACCTCGCGCCCGGGCACCGAGTCCCGTACGGCGCGCAGTCCGCCGGGGTGGGTGCCGAAGACCATGAGCCGTTCCAGCTCGGGCATCGTGGCCGTCAGGTACGGCAGGGCCTGCCGCCCCTGCACCCCGGTGCCGACCACCAGGGCGCTGCGGCTGCCGGGGGCGGCGCACTCGCGGGCGAGCAGCGCCGACGCCGCCGGGGTGCGCATCGCGCCGATCCCGCCGCAGTCCATCAGGGCGACGGGCCGCCCGGAGACGTCGTCGTAGAGCGTCAGCGAGGTGTAATAGCACTCCCGCCGGGGGTGGAACCGGTATGAGGTCTTGAAGGCGACCACCCCGCGGGTGCCGTCCCGGCCGAGCATGGCGTAGGACACCGAGTGCCCGTCGGGCGGCTGCAGCGTCAGCTTGCTCGGATTGGCCGACAGCCCGGCGGCCAGGGCGCGGTAGGCCTCCTCCACCACCGCGATCACCTCGGCCGGCCCGAGCTCCACCTTGGCCAGGTCGCTCCTGCTCAGAACCCGCATCACCGCTCCTGGCAGGGATCGATCGGCTGCTGGCCGTACCCGTGCTCGGTGGCCTCGGCCGACGGGCGGGCGCGGTGGGGCAGGCGGACGTTGACCCGCTTTAGCCAGCGGTCGGTGCCGTCGTAGCGGGCGCGGAACGGCTCGCGGCCGTGCACGACCGCGTCGTTGTCGATGACGAGCACGTCGCCGGGGTCGAGCCGCACGCCGGTCCTGACCCGCTCCAGCTCGCGGCCGAGCCGCCCGTAGGCGGCCCGGTAGCCGGGGCCCGCCTGCTCCAGCGGCGTGTAGGCGGGGTCGAAGCGCAGGCACAGGCCGTCCTCGCCCTGCCACAGGGTCGGGACCCTGGGAGGTTCGAGGGGGGAGCGCCGGGCCTCGTCGTAGGCGTCGTCGGGGAGGATGGGCAGGACGGGGGCCGACAGCGTCTCGACGTCGGCCCCGTCGAGATCGGTGTGGCGCACGGCCGCGGCGCTGGTCGCCACCCGGTCGGGGTTGCGCAGGCAGCCCAGCAGCATCAGGTGGGCGCGCCTGTGGTGGAAGGCGTCCTCGTTGTGCGCGGCGAGCGTGACCGTGCTGCTCGCGCCGGTCTGCCCGTGCTCGTGGCCGCGGCTCGGCACGATGTCGTGCACCAGCCGCCCGTCCTGCTGTCCCTCCCAGCCGAACGGCCGGCCGGCGGCGGCGGCCAGCAGCAGCAGGGCGACGTCCCAGACGGCCGTGCGTTCGGGGGAGGCGTCCGACCAGTGCGGCGGGGTCGCGCCGAGGCCGGCGTCGTCGACGGGCAGGCCGCGCAGGACGTACAGGCCGGTGGCCGGGGCGGGCGGGGGGCAGAGATCCCCGAGGTCGGCGGCCGCCTCTGGGAGGTGCTGGATCAGTTCAGGGTTCGACGCCGTTTCATACATCGATACAAGGGCATTTGCTCGGCTGATGAGCGTGTCAGGTCCGATTTCTCGGACAGGGGTCGGGTTGGAGTACACCTGGATTACCGCCTTGGTCCGTCGAGAGATGACGTTCCGGTCCCGGAGTTCATGGGTGTCGATCGATGGAATGCGACGCTAGTCCACCAAGAATTGATAAGGCAAGGCTTGCCTAAGTTATAAAAATATAATCTCTCCGTCATAAGCTCGTGATCTGCAAATATTCATCGAAACGGACATTTCCGGCCTTGAGCTGGCGAAAAAATTAGGGTAGGCAAACCTTAATGACGCCGTAAGGGAGGAGCCGGAGGTGGAGCTGACGAGGAGACGGATCCTGGCGACCGGAGGAGGACTGGGGGTGGGCCTGCTGCTGTCGGCCTGCGGCTCCGGACCCCGGCGGGACGCCGCCGGAGCCACGCCCCCGCCCGGTCCGCCCAGACCGGGCGGCACCCTGCGGGTGGGAGCGGTCGGCAAGGCGTCCGCGGTCACCCGCGACCCGCACGGCGTCCAGGTCAACGACAGCGACTACCTCATCCTCGCGCTGGTCCACGACGCGCTGACGGTCCCCGGGGACCGGCCCAACGTGGCCCCCCGGCTGGCCGCCCGCTGGGAGCCCAGCGACGACCTGAAGCGATGGCGCTTCACGATCGCCGAGGGCGCGACCTTCCACGACGGGACGCCGGTCACCGGTGCCGACGTGGCCTGGTCGCTGCGGAGGCTGCGCGCCACACCGGCCGGCGCGACCCGGCTGCCCGGCATCGGCGCCGGCGGGATCAGGGCCGACGGCCGCAACGCCGTGACGCTCACCAGCGCCTACCCCAACAGCGAGGTGCCGCTGCTGGCCCGGCTGACCACCTTCACGCTGAAGGAGGACACCAAGGACGTGGCGAGGGCGCCGGGCACCGGCCCGTTCCGCCTGGAGTCCTTCCGGAACGGCAGCGCCCGCCTGGTCCGCAACGACTCCTGGCACGGCGGCGAGGTCCCGCTGGACGCCATCGAGGTGCGGATGTTCGAGTCGCCCCAGGCCATGGCCAACGCCATGCTGACCGGCCAGATCGACCTGGCCTCCAACGTGGGCGCGGTCGCCGCCCGCACCGCCGAGGGCAGGGACGGCGTCCAGGTGATCCGCCGCCCCGACGACATGGCCATGCCGATCGTGATGCGCACCGCCGACGGCCCCTTCGCCGACGAGCGCGTACGGCTGGCGCTGCGCCTGGCCGTCGACCGGGAGGCCATGGTCAGGCAGGTGCTGTCCGGCTACGGCGCGGTCGCCAACGACGTCCTCGGCACCGCGGATCCGGCCTACGCCGGGGACCTGGCCCAGCGCGGCCGCGACCTGGCACAGGCCGGAAGGCTGCTCGACGGGGCCGGTTTCGACAGGAGGGCGGCCTACGAGCTGTTCACCACCGAGGACGTCCCCGGCCTGGCCGAGTCGGCGACCCTGTTCGCCACCCAGATGCGCGAGGCCGGGATCACCATCAAGGTCGTCAAGCAGGACCCCGACGTCTTCTGGGAGAGGACCTGGCTCAAGGCCCCCCTGTACACCACCTACTGGGGCACCAACGACTCGGTGGTCTTCTTCGCCGGCAAGACCCTCAGCTCCGACGCCGCCCAGAACGAGGCCGGCTGGAAGGACCCGGCCTTCGACGCGGCCTACCGCAAGGCCGTCGGCACCCCGGACGGCGCCCGGCGCGCGGACGCGCTGCGCGAGCTCCAGCGGCTGGAGCACGAGCGCTCCGGCTACCTGCTGTGGGGCATGGCCGACGGCGTCGACCTGGCCGCCGCGGGGGTCGGCGGCCTGCCCAGGCTGCCCGGTTACGGCAGAGTCCAGCTGGAGCGGGCATGGCTGAGCGCCTGACCGCCGGCCGCGCCATGCCCGGCCCGCCCGCGCGCCGGGCGGCCCGGCCCGCCCCGTCCGGGCCGGCGCCCCTCCTCCTGCGGGGACTGGGCGTGCTGGCCCAGCGGGTCGCGCTGCTGGCCGCCCTGCTCGTCGCGGTCTTCGCGGCGATGGAGTTCCTGCCCGGCGACGCCGCGCGCGCCAGCCTCGGCCGGGGCGCCACGGCCGAGGCCGTCGCCGCCCGCAGCGCGGAGCTCGGGCTGGACCAGCCCCTCTGGAGCCGGTTCCTGCGCTGGATGGCCGGTCTGCCGGCCGGTGACCTGGGCGTGACGTCCCGGGGCGAGCCGGTGGCCGAGGTCCTGGGCCGCCACTTCCCCGGCACGCTGCTGCTCGGCGGCCTCGCCTTCGCCGTCACCATGGCGGCCGCGCTCGCGCTGGCCGGCGCCGCGGCGCTCCGCCCCTCCTCGGCGCTGGACCGCGCGATCTCGGGGACGTCGACGATCGTGGCGGCGCTGCCGGAGTTCGTGGTCGCGAGCGTCCTGGTCCTGGTCCTGGCGCTCTGGGCGGGCCTGCTGCCCGCGGTCACCGTGACCGCCGCGGGCGGCGGCGGGCCCGCGTCGGCGGCCATGCTCGTGCTGCCGGTGCTCTCGCTCGCCGTGCCGCAGATCGGGTGGAACACCCGCATCGTCCGCGCCGCGCTGGCCGACGAGTGCACCGCGCCCCATGTCGAGGCGGCCGTCCTGGACGGGCTCCCGCCCCGCCGGGTGCTGCTGCGGCACGTGCTGCCCGGCGCCCTGCCCGCGATCGCCGCCGGCGCGGCGACGTCGGTGGGCATGCTGCTCGGCGGCGCCGTCGTCGTCGAGACGATCTTCAACTATCCGGGCGTCGGCAGCGTCCTCGCCGGAGCGGTCCGCGACCGGGACACCCCCCTGGTGGCGGGCGTGGTGGTGGCGACCAGCGTGGCCGTCCTCGCCGTGCTGCTGGCCGCGGACCTGGTGCGAGGCTGGGCCTCGGTGAGGCGCTCATGAGGACCGTGCTCCGCCTCCTGCCGGCCGGCCTGATCGCGGCGATCGCGCTGGCGGGGCCGCTGCTCGCGCCGCACGCGATCGACACCCCGGTCGCCGCCCCCTACGCGCTGCCCGGCTCCGGCCTCCCCCTGGGCGCCGACGAGCTCGGCCGGGACGTCCTCAGCCGCCTGCTGGGCGGCGGCCGCGACCTGCTGCTCACCTCGCTCGCCGTGGCGTGCGCGGTCACCGTCGCCGCCGCGGCGCTGGGGACGGCCGCCGCGCTGCGCCCCGCCCTCGGCCGGCTGGTCGAGCGGCTCGCCGACCTCATGATCCTGCTGCCCGCGGTGCTGGCCGTGCTGCTGGTGGTGCTCTCCTGGCGGGGCGGCGGCCGGGTGGCGCTGGTCACCGCGGCCGTCGTGGTCTCCCTGCCGTACGCGGTCCGCATGGTGGCGGGGGCGGCGGCGCCCATAGCCGGGTCGGGGTACGTCGAGGCCGCCGCCGCCGGGGGAGAGCGGCTGCCCCAGCTCATCTGGCGCGAGGTGCTGCCCAACCTCCGCGCCACGCTGCTGGTCCTGCTCGGCCTGCGCTTCGTGGCGGCCGTGTACGTGGTCACCACCGCGGCCTTCCTGGAGGCCGGACCGCAGCCGCCGGCCGCGGACTGGGCCCTGATGGTCCGCGAGAACGCGCCCGGCATCCTGCTCAACCCCTGGGCGGTCGTCGTCCCCAGCCTGGCCATCGGAGTGCTGGCACTGAGTGTGCAGGCGGCCGCCGAGGTGCTCGTACCGCGGCCCGGACGGCAGGCGGTGACCAGGCTGTGAGCTCCAGGACGGCGGTGGTGGAGATGGACGGGCTCGTCCTGACGGACCCGGCGGGCGGCGTCGTGGTGGACGTGCCCCCGGTGACCGGGGAGCGGGGCGCCGTCGTGGCCCTGGCCGGGCCCTCGGGGATCGGCAAGTCCACCGCGCTCCGCGGCATGCTGGGGGCGCTGCCGGAGGGCCTGACCCACCGCTCAGGGCGGGTGCGCGTGCTGGGCCAGGAGGTCCTGGGCCTTGATCCGGTACGGCTGCGCCGGCTCCGCCGCCACCACATCGCCCTGGTGGACCAGGACCCGGCCGCGCGGCTCAACCCCCGCATGCGCGTCCGCCACCTGCTGGCCGAGCTCGCGGTCCGGCCCGGCCTCGACGAGCTCCGCCGGCTGCTGGCGGAGGTGCGCCTGCCCGCCGGGGACGAGCTGCTGGCCCGCCGCCCCCACCAGCTCTCCGGCGGCCAGCAGCGCCGCCTGGCCCTGGCCCGTGCCCTCGCCCGCCGCCCGGACCTGCTGCTCCTCGACGAGCCGACCGCGGGCCTGGACCCGTCACTGGGAGGGGAGATCGGCCTGCTCGTCCGGGAGCTCGCCGACCGCCACGGCATGGCCGTGATCCTGGCCTCCCACGACAGGGACCTGGTCGACCGGATCGCCGACCGGGTGATCGAGCTGGCCCCCCGGACCCCGGACACGATCTCGGCCACGGTCCTGGTCCCGGACACAGCCCCGGTCCTGGTCCCGGACGTGATCTCGCGCCCGGCCCGGCTCCCGGCCCCGGACGCCCCACGGAGGCCGGCACCGGAGGAGGCCCAGGTCCCGCGCCCGGCCCCGGACGCGGTCCCGGCCCCGGCTCCGGGCGCCGGCTCGGGGCGGACGGCTCCGGGGACGGCGCGGAGCTCGCCGGCGCTGGCCATGCGGCGGCTGCGCGCCCGCGCGGGCAGGCGCGGCCGGACCATCCTGCACGACGTCGAGCTGGAGCTGGGCCAGGGGGCCGCGCACGCGGTCATCGGGCCGTCCGGCGCGGGGAAGACCACCCTCGCCAGGGCCATCACCGGCCTGCACCCGCACGCCGAAGGCGTCGTCGAGCTGGCCGGCCGGCCGCTCCCGCTCCGGCTCGCCCGCCGTACCGGGGAGCAGCGCAGGCTGGTCCAGCTCGTGCCGCAGGACCCGCTCGGGGCGCTCAACCCCGTCCGCACGGTCGGCGCGGTCCTCGCCCGCCCGATGCGGCTGCACCGGCGCGCCGACCCCGCCGACGTCCCGGCCCGGGTCGAGCGGCTCCTCGCCGACGTGGCCCTGCCCGCCGAGACCGCCGGCCGCCTGCCGCACGAGCTGTCCGGCGGGCAGCGCCAGCGGGTCGCCCTCGCCCGCGCGCTCGCGGCCGACCCCGCCGTGCTCGTCTGCGACGAGGTGACCTCGGCGCTGGACGCCCGGACCGCGCACGCCCTCATGGAGCTGCTGATGCGCCTGCGCGAGGAGCGCGGCCTGACGGTCGTCCTGGTCAGCCACGATCTCGACCTGGTCGCCCGTCACTGCGACACCGCCTGCGCGATCGACGAGGGGCGGATCAGCTGGGCCGGCCAGGCGGGCGCGGTCGCCGAGCGCCGGTGACACGCTCCGCGATGCCGGTGACACCGGGGAATACTCGGTTCCTCCGTGGGTAGGCGCCCTCGGGTCGGGGGGCCGACTGCGACGACGGGACGAGGATGACTTCACTGCGCCACCTCTCGGATCAGGCTGATCTCCCCGGCAGGGTCGTGCTGGTGGCCATGGGGAACGAGGTGATCCGCTGCGGGCTCTGCACGATGCTCGACGATCTCTCCATGGTCGACGAGACCTGCGCGACCGACGACTTCGACCACGGCGTCGAGCTGCTCCGCTCCAGGCGTCCCGACATCCTGGTGCTGCCCACCCCGGGCGAGCAGCACGTGGCCGAGAAGCTGGCGCGGACCGCGGTCGAGCACGACGTGCGGATCCTGCTGCTGCTCCGCGCGGCCAGCGACGGGGCCCTGGTCGAGGCGGCGGCACTGCCGGCCGACGGCTTCCTGCTCGAGAACGACCTGACGCGCGACTCCCTGGGCAGCGCCCTGGCCGACCTCGACAGCGGCCTCATGCCGATGCCCGGCCCGCTGGCGCGCAAGCTGCTGGCCCGGGTCAGGCGCGCCGAGGCCGCCCGGCAGACGGAGGCCGAGCGGCACCCCGGGGCCGACCGCGCCGCCTCGCCGCTGACCTCACGCGAGCGGGAGACCCTCTCCCTCATGGCGGAGGGGCTCAGCAACAAGCAGATCGCCCGCCGCCTCGGCATCTCCGAGCACGGCGCCAAACGGCACGTCGCCAACATCCTGGCCAAGCTCAACTGCTCCAACCGGACGCTCGCGACCGCCGTCGCGCTCAACCGCGGGCTGCTCCCCGACCCGGAGCGGGGACCGCGCGACTGACCGGCGCGCCGGGCAGGCCGCTCAGGCCCCGCAGCGGCGCCCTGGCCTTCAGCAGCATCTCCTCGTACTCCTCGACGGGATCGGAGTCGAGCACGATCGCCCCGCCCGCGCCGACCGTGAGCCTGCCGGAGTGGGCGACCGCGGTCCGTATGACGATGTTGAGGTCCGCGGTGCCGTTGAGCCCGAAGAAGCCGATCGTGCCGGAGTAGAGGCCCCGCGCCCGGCCTTCGAGCCTGTCGATGATCTCCATCGTGCGCAGCTTCGGCGCGCCGGTCATCGACCCGCCGGGGAAGCAGGCGCGTGCGGCCGGCACCGCGCTCATGCCCTCGTGCAGCCGGCCGCGCACGGTGGAGACAAGCTGGTGGACCGTGGTGTAGGACTCCACGGCCATGAAGCGCGGCACGTCCACCGTGCCGATGTCGCAGATCCTGCCGAGATCGTTGCGGAGCAGGTCGACGATCATCAGGTTCTCCGCGCGGGTCTTGTCCGACGACGCGAGCCCGTCCCTGAGCGCCGCGTCGCTGCGCGGCTCGGGATGGCGCGGGGCGGTGCCCTTGATCGGCTTGGACTCCGCGACCCCGTCCCTGCCGACCTTGAGGAAGCGCTCCGGTGACGAGCACAGCACCTCGTGGTCGCCCAGGCGCAGGTAGGCCGCGTACGGGGCGGGGTTGAGGCGGCGCTGGCGCAGGTAGAGCGCGTGCGCCGACCCGTCGAACGGGATCTCCGCCGCGTTGGTCAGGCAGATCTCGTAGCTCTCCCCGGCACGCAGCAGCCGCAGGCACTCCTCGATGTCGGCGAGGTAGTCCGCGCGGGACCGCACGAGCCACGGCTCCGGATCGAACTCCTCCCCGGCCGTCGGCTCCTCCCCAGCAGGCGGCTTCTCCCCGGCCGGCGGCCCCTCCGCCGTCGCGGGAGTCCCGGCCGCCCGCCGGCACGTCTCGGCCGCCTCGGCCACCCAGCGCCTGGCCAGGGCCCCGCTGCGGGGCCCGCCGTCGGTGAGCGCCACCGCCCACGTCTGCCCCGCCTCGTGGTCGACCGCGACGAACCGGGTGGCCGACATCCAGACCGCGTCGGGGAGCGGGGAGACGTGCGGCGAGGCCGCGCCGCAGTCGCGCTTCAGCTCGTAGCCGAAGTGCCCTACGTAGCCGCCGTTCAGGTCGAACGGCAGCGCGGGATCGGCGGGTACGGCGCGCGCCCGCACGCGCTCGTCCAGCACGTCGAAGATCGAGCTGTGGATCGCCGTGCCGATCCCCGAGGCGTCGTGGACCCGGACGCTGCCCGCGCCCGGGCTGCAGGACAGCACCTCCCCGTGGGGGCCGCCCGCGTCACCGAGGAAGGAGAAACGCGCCAGCCCCTGGCCGGTGCGGCTGCTGTCCAGCCAGAAGGCGTACGGCTGCGCACCGAAGAGCTCGGTGAAGGTCTGCTCGGCGTCGGCGGCGCCGGGGACGCGCTCCACCTCCAGCGACCATCGGGGGCCGTGCGCGCGGCGGGTCCCGCCGCGCTCCCGGTGCCGCGCCGGCAGGGCGAGCTCGCGGAAGTTGCGCAGCAGCGCCGGGCCGTACTCCGTCGAGATCGACTCGGGGTGGAACTGCACCCCCCACCACGGCATCGTCCGGTGCCGCAGCCCCATGACGACGGAGTCCCCGGTCCACGCGGTGATCTCCAGGTCGTCCGGGGCGGGGGTGGCCACGCACAGGGAGTGGTAGCGCACGGCGTGGAAGCCCTGCGGCAGGTCGCGGAACAGGTCGCGCCCGCAGTGCCGGATCTCCTCGACGTAGCCGTGGATCGGGGCCGGGGCCGGCACCACGTCGGCGCCCGACAGCCAGCCGAGCGCCTGGTGGCCCAGGCACACCCCCAGCACCGGCAGCCCCGACTCGCGGATCACGTCGAGGCAGGCCCCGATGTCGCGCTCCACCTGCGGCCGCCCGGGACCGGGGGAGATGATCAGCGCGTCGAACCGGTCCAGGCCCATCCGGTGCCAGCCGTCGTCGTCGTTGGCCAGGACGACGGGTTCGACCCCGTAGGTCTCCGCGATGAGCTGGAAGAGGTTGTAGGTGTAGGAGTCGTAGTTGTCGATGATCAGAGTGCGCACGGCGGTTCCCCGGGTCGGTCTGCGGGAGGCGGCGGGCTGCCCGCCGTCATGTGGTCACCAATCCCCGTTGCGGACGGCGAAGCGGCGGAGCTTGCCGGTGTGCGTCCGCGGCAGCGCCCGGCACAGCCGCACGCTGCGCGGGACCTTGAACGGGGCCAGCCGGCTGCGGGCCAGCGCGATCAGCTCCTCCTGCAGCCGCGCCGGATCGGGGTCGGCCACGGCCGGGACCACGAAGGCCCGCAGCTTGCTCGCGCCGCGCTCGTCGGCGACGACGGCGACCACCACCTCGGCGACGGCCGGATGCCCGGCCAGGACCGCCTCCACCTCCACGGGCGACATGGTGATGCCGCCGACCATTTCGAGGTCGTCGCGCCGGCCGCGGTGCACGTAGGCGCCGTCGGGGCGGCGCTCGGCGCGGTCCCCGGTCCGCAGCCAGCCGTCCACCAGCGTCCGGGCGGTCTGCTCGGGCCGGTTGAGGTATCCGCTCATGACGGAGGCGCCGCGGACCCAGAGCTCTCCCACGCCGTCCGCGACGGGCCCGCCGTCGTCGTCGCGGACCTGCAGCTCGTAGCCGGCCAGGGGGCGGCCGATAGTGCCCGCCTCGTCGGAGCGGGAGGTGTTGGAGCAGAACGCGTGCCCCGCCTCGGTCGAGCCGAGCTGGTCGAGGACGGGAGCCGCGAGCAGGTCCCGTGCCCGTGCCGCGAGCGTCTCGTTGAGCGCCTCGCCCGCCGACACCGCGATCCGCACGGAGGCGAAGGAGGCGCCGGCGCACTCGGCGGCGAGGTTGGCGTAGGCGGAGGGCACCGCGTACAGCACAGTGACGCCGTGGCGCTCGACGGCCTCCTCGATCTGCCCGGGGCCGGGCCGGTCGGCGAGCAGGACCGCCGACGAACCGGAGAACAGCGGGAACACCAGCGCGTTGCCCAGGCCGTAGGCGAAGAACAGCTTCGACACCGACAGCGTCACGTCGGCGCGCCGGATGTCCACCACCCCCTGCCCGGCAGCGCGGTGGTAGCGGGCGAGGTCGGCGTGGCGGTGCAGCGCTGCCTTGGGCGCCCCGGTCGTGCCGGAGGTGTACTGCGCGTACAGGGCGGTGGCGCCGGTGACCCGCGTGACCGGGCCGGGGGCCGCCCCGCCGGCGAGCGCGAGCAGGCGGTCGCCGGTGAGGCAGGGCAGGCCGTCGAAGTGGTCGGCCACCTCCTCCCCGGCGACGACGAGGGCGGCCTGGCAGTCCTCGGCCATGAAGGCGTGATCGGCGGCGGTCAGCTCCGGGTTGACCGGCACGACCGTCGCGCCGAGCCGCGCCGCGCCGAGGAAGGCCGCCACCCACGCGATGCCGTCGCCGTGTGCCACCATCACCCGGTCACCCGGCCGCACGCCCAGCCCGACCAGGGCCGAGGTGGTCCGGGCGGCAAGGTCGTGGACCTCTCCGTGGCTCCAGACGCGGTCACCGGTGTGGAAGGCGGGCGCCGCGCCCCAGCCGTTGCGCCGCGCGAGCCCGGCGAGCTCGGCCGCGACGTTCGTCCGGCCGGCCGCCGGGGCGGCCCCGTCACCGCCGACCCGGATGTCGGTCACGAGGCCGTCCCGGCGGACGGCCGGACGCTCAGTCACGCGGCTCACCTCGGTCGGCGGTGTAGGGGGTGATCAGGAAGCGGCCGTTCACGCGGCCGATCGGCCACCACCCGTCCGTCAGCAGGTCGGCGAGCTCGGCGAGCGTGCCGTCCTCGCCCTCCTCACCGTCCCCGTCGGCGAGGGCGCCGGCCACGACCGTTCCGATGAGCCACAGCAGGGCGCCGGAGACCGCGCGGGCCCCGGGGTCGGTCTGGTCGGCCGGGTCGAGCCGGGGGGTCGCGACCAGCATGGCCACGTGCTCAGCCAGTTCGAGCTGCTCCTCGCGGCCCGCGTCGAGCAGCCGCGACCGGGCCGCCGCGCGGCGCCGGTCGAGATCGGCGAGCCAGCCGGGGTCGACCAGGTCCATGGCGGCCGTGGCGGCGGCCCGATCGCGCACGACGGTGAAGCGGGTGGCGGGCCGTGCCGGCGCGGGGGTGGTGAAACCGGGCGCCGTGCTCGGCCGGGTGGCGTCGCAGACGCCGCGCAGGAGCCGCTCGACGCGGTCGCCGCCCGGCCCCAGCTCCGTGGCCAGGCCGGAGGGCGGCGCGCTCAACTCGAAGTGCCGTGCCATCGCACGTCCACTTCCGGGTGATCGAGCTCCAGCTCCTCCTCGAGGAGCGCCCGCGTCCGGCGGACGAACTCCGCGCGGCACTCGTCGTTCGTCATCCGCTTGATGCCCCAGCGGCGGAAGGTCTCGTTGTTCCTGGAGTCGCTGCGGCCGAAGAAGGGGAGCGTCATCGTGATCAGCTCGTGCGCCGCCCGCCGTACCTCGTCGCGTCCGGCGGGATCGGCCGCCAGCTGCCGCGCGGTCGTGGTGCCGAACCCGACGTGGAAGCGCTCCTCCGGCATCAGCGACCGGCAGAGCTTGCGGAGGGGGAGGTAGGAGCAGTGGGCGAGGTCCTCCATCAGGACGACCTCGGCGAGGTCGACGATCGCCTTGGTCATGACGTATTCGGTCCAGGTGGTCACCTCGTATTCGAATACGGAAAGGGGCGACCGCGCGTGCGGGTCCTCCACGCCGAGCTCGGCGGCGAGTTTGTTGAATTTCAGATGGTGCCCGTATTCCTCCATCGCCATTCTGCAGGCCAGCCACTTCTCCCGGGGCGTCGGCGCGAGCGCGATCGACGGCTCGTCGAATATCGCGGCCCCCGCCGCCTCGTTGCGGACATGGCTGTTGAGAATCTTGCCGACCGCGGTGACGTAATCGTCTCCGAGTGCGCGGGCCTCCTCCGGGCCGGAAACCACCTGGTTCGCGAGAACCCCGAGCGTGTTGGACATCTGTCGCCTCCTCTCCAGAGCCGGCCATGCCGAAGCTAGGGCGGTCCGCGGAGAGGGTCAAGTGCCCGATCGGGCACCTCGAAATAGGTGGTGAATTATTTCCGACAGGCCCATGGATGGGGCCGGACGGATATACCGTTCGCATTGTCGCAGGACACGGCGGAGCCTTCCATGAGTTAGGCAAGCCATACTTAATCACATATCGGCTACCCCGTCCGCCCGCTTTCCCCGGCTCAGGTCATTCCGTTGATTGCCTGTTCTCCGAGGCCCGTGTCAGGGTGATTCGCTATGTGGGACATGGCGACGCGGCGACATGATCTGACCGTTCAGGATCGTATTCACA
The DNA here is from genome assembly GCF_055586905.1 of Streptosporangium sp. NPDC048886. Taxonomy (NCBI): domain Bacteria; kingdom Bacillati; phylum Actinomycetota; class Actinomycetes; order Streptosporangiales; family Streptosporangiaceae; genus Streptosporangium; species Streptosporangium sp. NPDC048886. The sequence goes on along the minus strand of NZ_JBVJHH010000030.1, from coordinate 38,664 downwards.
GCCCGGAGGACCTGGAACGCACGCTGGCCGAGGCCACCGGGCGCCCGTGCCGTGTGCTGCAGCCGGTCTCCGGCGGCGGCCTGCTGCTGACGGCCGAGACGGAACGGGATCTCCCGCCCGCTCGGCTGGCCGAGCTCGTCGGCCGGATGCGCGCCGTCGTGGCCGAGGAGCACGAGGTGGTGGCCGAGACCGTCGCGCTCGTCGCCCCCGGGCAGCTCGGCCCGGACACCGGGGACGGGCCAGGACGCGCCGCCCTGCTCAACCGCTACCGCCACGGCGAGATCGAGGTGCTGCGGACCGACTGCCTGTCCCTCGCGCCCCGGCCCGCCGCGGGGGAGTGGGCGGCGGGCACCCCCGGCCGGACGCCCGCCCCGGCAGGCGCCGGGCCGCTGACGGCCGACGCCGTCCGCCTGACCGTCGCCGCCGTGCTCGGCATGGACCCCGCGGAGCTGGGCGACGACGACGACCTGGTCCGCCACGGCCTCGACTCCATCCGCACGATGCAACTGGCCGGCGAGTGGCAGCGCGGGGGCGCGGAGGTCAAGTTCGCCGACCTTTTCGACCAGCCCACACTCGCGGCCTGGTGGGCACTGCTGTCGGCCCGCACGGGCGGGCAGCGGCCGGCGCCGGAGGCGGTGCCGGAGGTGGACGAGAGCGCCCCGTTCAGACTCACCCCTGTGCAGCACGCCTACTGGATCGGCCGCCAGGACCGCCAGGTGCTCGGCGGCGTCGGCTGCCACTTCTACGCCGAGTTCGACGGCGCCGGCGTGGACGCGCCGGCGCTGGAGGAGGCCGTCCACGCGCTGCTGCGGCGGCACGCGCTGCTGCGCACGCGCTTCCTCGACGACGGCACCCAGCAGATCCTCGACCGCAGCCCGTGGCCCGGCCTGACCGTGCACGACCTGCGCGAGCAGCCCGCGGAGGCGGTCGCCGGACGGCTCGCCGCGCTCCGGGAGAGGCTCTCCCACCGCCGCCTGGAGGTGGAGCGCGGCGAGGTGTTCGACCTGTGGCTCACCCTGCTGCCCGGCGGCGCCCACCGGCTGCACGCCGGCTTCGACCTGCTCGTCGCCGACGTGCGCAGCATCCAGATCATCCTTGAGGACCTGGCCGCTCTCTACTCCCGGCCCGATGACCCGCTGCCCCCGCTCACCTACGGATTCCCCACCTACCTCGCCGAGCAGGAGGCCCGGCGCCGGCAGGACCGCCGTACGGACCGGGAGTACTGGCAGGAGCGCCTCGCCGACCTGCCGGCCGGTCCCCGGCTCCCGCTGGCCGTCGAGCCGGAGCGGGTCGAGCGGGTGCGCGTGGTCCGCCGCGACCACTGGATGCCGCCCGAGCTGCGGCAGCGGCTGGCCGAGCGGGCCCGCGGGCACGGCCTGACGCTGCCGATGGTGCTGGCGACGGCGCTCGCCGAGGTGGTGGGCGCGTGGAGCGGCCGGCCCCGCTTCCTGCTCAACCTCCCGCTGTTCGACCGGCAGACGCTCCACCCCGACGTGCCGCGGATGGTCGCCGACTTCACCAACCTGCTCCTGCTCCAGGTCGACCTGTCGGAGGAGATGTCCTTCGCCGACCGGGCCAGGACGCTGCAGAACCGCTTCCAGGCCGACATCGCGCACTCGGCGTACTCGGGGGTGGAGGTGCTCCGAGACCTCAGCCGCGGCCGCCGCGCCGGCCAGGTGACCGCCCCCGTGGTGTTCACCAGCGCCGTCGGGATGGGCGACCTGGTGGGCGCCGACGTCCAGAAGAGCCTCGGGGACCTGGGCTGGATGCTCTCCCAGACGCCCCAGGTGTGGCTGGACCACCAGGTGGTCGAGGTGGCGGGCGGGCTGCTGTTCAACTGGGACGCCGTCGAGGAGCTGTTCCCGGCCGGTGTGCTGGACGGGATGGCCGGAGCCTTCTCCCGCCTGCTCGGCTGGCTGGACGGGGACGGCTGGGACGGGCCCGTCCCTGACCTCCTCCCCCAGGAGCAGCGTGCGGTCCGTGGCCGGGTCAACGACACCCGGGGGCCGGTGCCGCCGGGACTGCTGCATTCGCGTTTCTTCGCCCTGGCCGCGGCGGAGCCGGAGCGGGCCGCGCTGGTCCGGGACGGCGGCGGCCTGTCGTACGGCGAGCTCGCCGGCCGGGCGCTGCGGGTGGCGGCCTCGCTGCGCTCGCGGGGCGTCGGGCCGGGCGACGCCGTGACCGTCTCTCTGCCGAAGGGGGCCGACCAGATCGTCGCCGTGCTCGGCGTGCTGGCGGCCGGCGGCGTCTACGTGCCGGTGGGCGTGGACCAGCCGCGGGTCCGCCGGGAGCGGATCGCCGCGCTGTCGCGGGCGGTGGCCTCCGTCGACGACGTGGCCGCTCTCTGCGGCGCCGACCGGCTGGCGGGGCCGGTGGAGGTGGATCCGGGTGCGCCGGCGTATGTGATCTTCACGTCGGGGTCGACGGGGGAGCCGAAGGGTGTGGAGGTGTCGCATCGGGCGGCGTTGAACACGGTGGTGGATGTGGGTGAGCGGTTCGGGGTGGGGGCCGGTGATCGGGTGCTGGCGCTGTCGGCGCTGGACTTCGATCTGTCGGTGTGGGACGTGTTCGGGCCGCTGTCGGCGGGCGGCGCGCTGGTGCCGGTCGCCGAGGACGAGCGGAAGGACGCGGCCCGCTGGGCGGAGCTGGTGGCGGCGCACGGGGTGACGGTGTGGAACACGGTCCCGGCGCTGCTGGACATGCTGCTGGTCGCGGCCGAGACCACGCCGGGAGCGCTGGACGGCCTGCGGCTGGCGATGGTCTCGGGCGACTGGGTCGGACTGGACCTGTCCGGCCGCCTGGCGGACCAGGCGCCGGGCTGCCGGCTGGTCGCCCTGGGCGGGGCGACGGAGGCGGCCATCTGGTCCAACTTCTCCGACGTGCCGGCGACGGTGCCGGCGCACTGGACGTCGGTCCCCTACGGCAGGCCGCTGACCAACCAGTGTTTCCGTGTGGTGGACGCCAGGGGGCGGGACTGCCCGGACTGGGTGCCGGGTGAGCTGTGGATCGGCGGGGTGGGGGTGGCGCTGGGCTATCGGGGTGATCCGGAGGTTACGGCGGCCAAGTTCGTCGAGCGTGCGGGTGTGCGCTGGTATCGGACCGGTGATCTGGGCCGTTACTGGCCGGACGGCACGCTGGAGTTCCTCGGCCGGGCCGACCACCAGGTGAAGGTGGGCGGCCACCGGATCGAGCTGGGGGAGATCGAGAGCGCGCTGGCGGCGCACCCCGATGTGGGCCACGCGGTGGTCACCACGGTGGGCGGTGCGGCCCGCCGGCTGGCGGCGCTGGTGACGGCGCCCGGCGGCACCGTCCCGGCGGGGCTGCGCGACTGGCTCGCCGGACGCCTGCCGCCGTACATGATCCCCGAACGGTTCGCGGCACTGCCGGACCTGCCGCTCAGCGCCAACGGCAAGGTCGACCGGGAGGCCGTACGGGGCATCCTCGACGGGGAGCTCGCCGGGCGCGCCGAGCCGGCCGTGCCGCCGCGCGGCGCGACCGAGACGGCCGTGGCGGAGATCTGGGCCGAGCTGCTCGGACTGCCCGCCGTGGGCCGGGACCAGAACTTCTTCACCCTCGGCGGGGACAGCCTGCTCGCGACGCGGCTGATGACCAGGTTGCGCGCGGCGGGCATCGGCGGCGCGGAGCTCTCCCGGCTGTTCGAGACACCGGTCCTCGCCGACTTTGCGGCCACCCTCGACCTCGGCGGCCCCGCGCCCGCGCAGCGGAGGCTGACACCCGACCCCGCGCACCGGCACGACCCGTTCCCGCCGACCGACGTGCAGCGCGCCTACTGGGTAGGGCGGACCGACGACTTCGCGCTGGGCGGCGTGGGCTGCCACTTCTACACCGAATACGACGTCACCGGGGTCGACCTCGCCCGGCTGGAGGAGGCGTGGAACCTGCTCATCCGGCGCCACGAGATGCTGCGCGCCGAGTTCCTCCCCGACGGCCGCCAGCGCATCCTGCCCGAGGTGCCGAGATTCCGCATCCCGGTCACCGACGTGCCCGGCGCCGACGGCGACCGGGCCGACCAGGCCCTGGCGGAGCTGCGGGAGGCCATGTCGCACCAGCTCATCGACGCGACCCGGTGGCCCCTGTTCGACGTGCGGGCCGTGCGTTACGCCGGGGACCGCACCCGCATCGGGATCAGCTTCGACAACATCATCCTCGACGCGCTGAGCTCGATGACCGTGCTGCGGGAGCTGGAGGCTCTCTACGCCGACCCCGGCGCCGAGCTACCCCCGGTCGACATGTCCTTCCGCGACTACGTGCTCGGCGTCCGGCCCGACCCCGCCTCACTTGAGAAGGCGCAGGCGTACTGGTCCGACCGGGTGGCCGAGCTGCCCCCCGCCCCCCAGCTCCCGCTGGCCGCCGACCCCTCGCGGATCGGCCGTCCCCGCTTCGTGCGGCGCCAGGCCCGTCTGTCGCCCGAGCGGTGGCGGGCCGTCAAGGAGACCGCCAGGAAGCACGCGCTCACCCCCTCCACCGTGCTCGCCACCGCCTTCGCCGAGGTGCTGGGGGCGTGGAGCGCGAGGCAGGACCTGACGATCAACCTCACCCTCTTCGACCGCAGGGAGGTCCACCCCGACATCGGCAACGTCCTGGGCGACTTCACCTCCCTGCTGCTCGTCGCCTACCGGCCCGCCGCCGGGGAGACCTGGCTCGACAGCGCCCGGCGCCTGCAGCGGCAGGTGGTCGCCGACCTGGAGCACAGCGACGCCTCGGCCATCTGGGTCATGCGGGAGCTGGCCAGGCGCACCGGTTCCACCGAGGTCTCCATGCCGGTGGTGTTCACCAGCACGCTCGGGGTGACGGGCGACGATCCGTGGAACGCCGGCGCGCGACTGTTCGCCGAGCCCGTCTGGGGCGTCTCCCAGACGCCCCAGGTGTGGCTGGACCACCAGGTGGTGGAGTCGGCGGGCGGGCTGCTGTTCAACTGGGACGCCGTCGAGGAGCTGTTCCCGGCGGGCGTGCTGGACGGGATGTTCGGCGCCTTCGCCGAGATGCTGGAGTGGCTGGCCGGGGGCGCCTGGGACGCGGTGGCGCCCTGCGCGGTGCCGGCGGGTCAGCTCGTGGTCCGCGCCGAGGCGAACGGCACGGCGGGGCCGGTGCCCGAGGGCGCCCTGCATTCGCGTTTCTTCGCCCTGGCCGCCGCGGAGCCGGAGCGGGCCGCGCTGGTCCGGGACGGCGGCGGCCTGTCGTACGGCGAGCTCGCCGGCCGGGCGCTGCGGGTGGCGGGATGGCTGCGCTCGCGGGGCGTCGGGCCGGGCGACACGGTCGCGGTGACGGTGCCGCGGGGCACGGACCAGTACGTGGCGGCGCTGGGCGTGCTGGCCGCGGGGGCGGCCTACGTCCCGGTGGGCGTGGACCAGCCCCCGATCCGCCGGGACCGGATCTACCGGCGGGCCGGCGTGCGGCTGGCGCTGACGGGCGACTCCGGGATCTCCCCGGGCGACTCCGGGATCTCCCCGGACGGCGTGGAGCACGCGCCGGTGGCGGCGGCGGTGACCGACGGGGCTCCCCTGGCGGGGCCGGTGGAGGTGGATCCGGGTGCGCCGGCGTATGTGATCTTCACGTCGGGGTCGACGGGGGAGCCGAAGGGTGTGGAGGTGTCGCATCGGGCGGCGTTGAACACGGTGGTGGATGTGGGTGAGCGGTTCGGGGTGGGGGCCGGTGATCGGGTGCTGGCGCTGTCGGCGCTGGACTTCGACCTGTCGGTGTGGGACGTGTTCGGGCCGCTGTCGGCGGGCGGCGCGCTGGTGCTGGTGGAGGAGGAGGACAGGCGGGAGGCGCACCGCTGGGCGGAGCTGGTGGCGGCGCACGGGGTGACGGTGTGGAACACGGTCCCGGCGCTGCTGGACATGCTGCTGGTCGCGGTGCCCGAGGGGCTGCCGCCGGGTCTGCGGCTGGCGATGGTCTCGGGCGACTGGGTCGGACTGGACCTGCCGGGCAGGCTGGCCGCGGCGGCGCCGGGCTGCCGGCTGGTCGCCCTGGGCGGGGCGACGGAGGCGGCCATCTGGTCCAACGCCTTCGAGGTCACCGAGGTGGATCCACACTGGCGGTCGATCCCCTACGGGTTCCCGCTGCGGAACCAGTGTTTCCGTGTGGTGGACGCCAGGGGGCGGGACTGCCCGGACTGGGTGCCGGGTGAGCTGTGGATCGGCGGGGTGGGGGTGGCGCTGGGCTATCGGGGTGATCCGGAGGTCACGGCGGCCAAGTTCGTCGAGCGTGCGGGTGTGCGCTGGTATCGGACCGGTGATCTGGGCCGTTACTGGCCGGACGGCACGCTGGAGTTCCTCGGCCGGGCCGACCACCAGGTGAAGGTGGGCGGCCACCGGATCGAGCTGGGGGAGGTGGAGAGCGCGCTGGCGGCGCACCCGGGCGTGGAGCACGCGGTGGTGACCGCGGCCGGGCACCCCACCCGCCGGCTGGCCGCGCTGGTGGTGGCCGCCGCCGGCACCGGCCCGCAGGAGCTGCGCGACTGGCTCGCCGGACGCCTGCCGCCCTACGCCGTGCCGCCCACCATCACGATGCTCGACCGCCTGCCCCTCAACGCCAACGGCAAGGTGGACCGCGGGGCGCTGGCGGAGCTCGCCGGACGGGACGGGCAGGGGAGCGGCGAGGACGCGCCGCCGTCCGGCCCCGTCGAGGAGGCGCTGAGCCGGATCTGGTGCGGGCTGCTCGGCCTGGACCGGGCCGGCAGGCACCAGAGCTTCGTGGCCCTCGGCGGCGACAGCATCCTGGCGGCCCGCCTCGCCGAGGAGATCCGGGCCGGGTTCGGCGCCGAGCTGGCCCTGCGAGAGATCTTCGCGGGCCCGACCGTCGCCGAACAGGCGGCCCTGATCGAGCAGCGGACCGAGACCGAGACAGCGGCCTTCGAGGAGGGCGACATATGACCGAGCGGACCGAGCGCATCGACGGAGACGGCGCCGCGGCCGGGCGGCCGGAGGAGCCTGTACGGGTGGAGGAACCGGCGCGGGCGGAGGAGACCGCGCGGGCCGGAGAGGGCGCGCGGCCGCAGGAGCCGGGCGGGACCGGGGCGGGGCGGGGCGTGAGCGCCGGACGGCTCGTCGCGGAGCTCGAACGCCAGGGGGTCCGGCTCTGGGAGGAGTCCGGGCGGCTCCGCTTCCGGGCGCCGCAGGGCGTGATGACCGATGAGCGGCGGGCACTGCTGTCGGCCCACAGGGGCGCCCTGCTCGACCACCTGCGCCGGCCCGGCCCGGAGCTGACCCCCGCACCGGGGGAGCGGCACGAGCCGTTCCCGCTGACCGACGTCCAGGCCGCCTACGTCCTCGGCCGCAGGGACGCCTTCGACTACGGGGGCACGGCCTGCCAGGTCTACGCCGAGCTGGCCTTCCCCGACCTGGACCCGCCCCGGCTGGAGGCCGCCTGGCGCGCCCTGGTCCGCCGCCACGACATGCTGCGGGCGGTCGTCCACGTCGACGGCTACCAGCAGGTTTCGGCCGAGGTCCCGGACTACCGGATCGAGGTGACGGACCTGCGCGGCGAGCCCGCCGGACGGGTGAGCGCGCACGTCGACGGGGTCCGCGCCGAGATGGACCACCGGGTCTACGACGCCGGCGCCTGGCCGCTGTTCGAGCTGCGCGTCACGCGTGCCGACGGGCGGGCGCTGCTGCACGTCTCGATCGACTTCCTGATCGCCGACTACCTGAGCATCCAACTGCTGCTGACCGAGCTCAAACGGCTCTACCTCGATCCGGAACACGTCCTGCCGCCTCTGGAGATCGGCTTCCGCGACTACCTGCTCGCGGCCCGCCGGCTGCGCGACGGCGCCGCCTACGAGCGCGACCGCGACTACTGGGAAGGGCGCGTCGAAGAGCTGCCGGGGCCGCCCGAGCTGCCGGTCCGCGACAACGCCGCCGCCGGGGCCGGCCGGAGCTTCACCCGCCACCGGATGATCCTCGACGCCGGGGAGTGGGACCGGTTCCGGAGCAGGTCGGGCGCCCACGGCGTGACCCCGTCCACGGCGGTGCTGGCCGCCTACGCCGAGGTGGTGGCCAGGTGGAGCCGGCGTCCCCGGTTCTCGCTGAACCTGACCCTCCTCAACCGGCAGCCGCTCCATCCCCAGGTGGGAGGGCTGGTCGGCGACTTCACGACGGTCAGCCTGCTGGCCGTCGACGGCGGTTCGGACGCGACGTTCCACGGGCGGGCCCGCGCGCTGCAGGAGCGGCTCTGGGAGGACCTCGACCACCGGCTCTACTCCGGGGTGGAGGTCATGCGGGAGATCGCCCGCCGCCGGGGCCGGGGCGCCGCGCTGATGCCGGCCGTCTTCACCAGCACGATCGGGCTCAGCGACGAGGCGTCGGGCCACGAGGGCATGCGCGGCCTGGCCGAGGTGGTGTACGGCAGGAGCCAGACGCCGCAGGTGTGGATCGACTGCCAGGCGGTGGTCGAGGGCGGCGAGCTGGAGGTCAGGTGGGACGTGCGGGACGGGGTGTTCCCCGCCGGCGTCGTCGAGGACGCCTTCGGCGCGCTGGAGGGGCTGCTGCGCGCCCTGGCCGCCTCGGACGGGCCGTGGGAGAGCGCCTGCCCGATCGGGCTGCCCGCCGTACAGGCCGACCGGCGCGAGCGGGTGAACGCGACCGCCGCCCCGTCGCCGCGCGGGCCGCTGCACGGGGAGGTCGTCGCCCGGGCGCGCCGCGCGCCCGGCAGGGCGGCCGTCGTGACGGACGGGCGGACCCTCACCTACGGCGAGCTGCTGGCCAGGGCGGCGGGCGTGGCCCGGACGCTGAAGACCCGGGGGTTCGCGCCGGGCGACCTGGCCGCGGTCATGATGGACAAGGGCTGGGAGCAGGTCGTCGCCGTGCTCGGCACGCTCCTGGCCGGCGGCGCCTACCTGCCGGTCGACACCGGCCAGCCGCCCGCCAGGCGCGCGCGGATCCTCGCCGACGCCGGCGTCCGGCACGTGCTCACCCAGTCATGGGTCCGCGACCGCCCGGAGGGGGCCCGGCTCGTCGACGTCGACCTCCTCCCGCCGTCGGAGCTCCCGCCCCCGGAGCCGGAGACGGACCCGGGCGACCTGGCCTACGTGATCTACACCTCGGGCTCGACCGGCGACCCCAAGGGAGTGATGATCTCCCACCAGGCGGCCCTCAACACCGTGGCCGACGTCAACCGGCGCTACGCGGTGACGGAGGAGGACCGCGTCCTCGGCCTGGCGGGGCTGGGCTTCGACCTGTCGGTCTACGACATCTTCGGCCCCCTCTCCCTGGGCGGCGCCCTCGTGCTGCCCGACGCCGCGGGCCGCGGCGACCCCGCGCACTGGGCCCGGTTGATCGCCGAGCACGGCGTCACGGTCTGGAACTCCGTGCCCGCGCAGCTGCAGATGCTCGACCACTACCTGGGCTCCCAGCCGGAGATCGACCTGCCGTCACTGCGGCTGGCGATGCTCAGCGGCGACTGGATCCCCGTCGCGCTGCCCGACCGCGTCCGGGGACGCCTGCCGGGCCTGGAGCTGGTCAGCCTCGGCGGCGCCACCGAGGCGGCGATCTGGTCGATCCACCACCCGATCGGCGAGGTCCGGGACGGCTGGCGGAGCATCCCGTACGGCACGCCGCTGGCCAACCAGACCTTCCACGTCCTCGACGAGGCCCTGCGCCCCTGCCCCGACTGGGTGCCCGGCGAGCTGTACATCGGCGGCGCGGGCCTGGCGCTGGGCTATCTCGGCGACGAGGAGAAGACCGCCCAGCGTTTCATCCGCCATCCCGCCACCGGCGAGCGCCTCTACCGCACCGGCGACCTGGGCCGCTACCACGGCGACGGCACGATCGAATTCCTCGGCCGGGCGGACCGGCAGGTCAAGATCCGCGGGCACCGCATCGAGCCGGCCGAGGTGGAGGCGGCGATCCAGTCCCACCCGTCGGTCGCGGCGGCCCACGTCCTGGTCGACGGCACCGGCATGGAGCGCAGGCTGGCCGCCTTCGCCGAGCCGGTACGGCGGGCCGCCGCCGGCGACGACCCGGCCGCTGAGCTGGCCGCCGCGGCCGCCGCGGCGGCCGACCCGCACACCGCCCACATCGACCGCGCCGAGCTCATGGAGTTCATCGGCAGGCTCGACCGGGCCGCGGTGCTCGGCATGCTGTGGGCGCTGCGGCGGCAGGGCCTGTTCGGCTCCACCGCGGAGACGGTGACCACCGAGGAGGTCCTGACCGCGACCGGGGCGGCGCCCCGCCACCACCGGCTCGTCCGGCGGTGGCTGCGGGTCCTGGAGCGCGAGGGCCTGGTCGAGGACGACGGCGACGGCCTGCGCGCCCTGCGGGTGATCGAGGCCGGCGACCTGGCACGGGCCTGGCAGGCGGTGGCCGAGCTCCAGCGCGAGGACAGCTACAAGGCCGTGCTCATCGACTACTTCAAGGACAGCACCGAGCGCCTGCCCGAGCTGCTCCGCGACGAGCTGGACCCGCTGCCCCTGCTGTTCCCCGAAGGCCGGCTGGAGATCTCCGAGGCGGCCTACCGGGAGAACATCATCAGCCGCTACGTCAACCACGCCGCCATCGAGGTGCTCCGCGGGATCGCCGCCCGGCACGACGGTCCCCTGCGCGTCATGGAGGTCGGCGCGGGCGTCGGCGGCACCAGCGCCCAGATGATCCCCGCACTGGCCGAGTTCGACGTCGACTACCTGTTCACCGACGTCTCGCCGTTCTTCCTCAACGAGGCCCGCGGGCGGTTCGGCGACCGGCCCTGGGTGCGCTACGGGCTGTTCGACCTCAACGAGGACTACCGCGAGCAGGGCTACGCCCCCAACGACCGCGACGTCATCCTGTGCGCGAACGTGCTGCACAACTCCCGGCACGCGGGCCGGGTGCTGGCCCGGCTCCGCGAGATGCTGCGGCCGGGCGGCTGGCTGGTCTTCATCGAGACCACCAAGGACAGCTACCAGATCATGACCTCGATGGAGTTCATGATGCCGGACAAGGACCCGCGCAAGTGGGACTACGAGGACCTGCGCAGGGGACGCGACCGGACCTTCCTGGACCGCGGGGAGTGGCTGGGGCTCCTCGCCGAGGCCGGCGCCGACACCACCCTGTGCCTGCCGGGGCCGGACGACGTCACCGGCCCCCTCGGCCAGAACGTCTTCGCCGCCCGGTTCAAGAGCGACCGGGCCCCGCTCGGCGTGGCCGGCCTCACCGGGCACCTGGCCGACCGGCTGCCCGAACACATGATCCCCAGCCACACGCAGGTCGTGGACGCCCTGCCGCTCACCGCGAACGGCAAGGTCGACCACGCGACGCTGCGCTCCTGGCTGCCCCGCGCGGCGTCCGGGCGCGCCACGGCGGGCGGCGGCCCCCGCGACGACCTCGAACGGCGGCTCGCGGCGGTGTGGGCGGAGGTCCTGGGCCTGGCCGAGGTCAACCGGGAGGAGGACTTCTTCGAGCTCGGCGGGGACTCGCTGGTCGTCGCGAAGCTGGCGGCCCGCCTGCGCGAGGAGGTGACAGAGACCCGGGAGCTGTTCTGGGACGACCTGGTCCGCCAGATCCTGCACCGGCCCACCGTGGCGGCGCTGGCCGAGCACGTCCGGCGGGCGCACGCCGAGGAGGATCCCGGCGCCCGCGGCGAGACCTCCCCTCTGATCCCGCTCGGCGGCGCGGAGGACGGGGGCGACGGCGCCCTGCGCGTGCTCGTCCACGAGGGCAGCGGCACCCTGGCGCCCTACCGCGCGCTGGCCCGGCTGCTGGCCGCCAAGGGCGGGCCGCTGGCCGGCCTGGCGATCACCGAGGTCGAGCGGTATCTCGCCGAGGAGCCCGAGGGCCTGATCGACCGGCGCGCCGCCCGGTACGCCAGGTCACTGCTCGGCACCGGCTCCACCCGCTTCCACGTCGTGGGCTACTGCATGGGCGGCCTCCTGGCCACCGAGGTCGCCCGCCACCTCACCGAGGCGGGCGCCGCCGTGGAGAGCCTCACCGTGATCAGCAGCTACACCCTGCCGCGGATCATCGAGGACGAGCTGGTCGTCGAGTACGTCTTCGCCCGCGTGATGGGGATCGACCCCGCCGACGCCGGCTACCCGGGCGACGAGGCCGCCATGTCACGGGTGTTCGAGTCCCTGCTCGGCCAGGACCCCGACCGCGTGCCCGCCGGCCTCGTGACCGGGCTCACCGGGGACCCGGGCCTGGAGTCGGCCGCCGCCGCCTTCCGGCGGCTCGCCGGGCGCCCCCAGCGGGAGCGGCTGGCCGCGATCGGCCGCGCCGCCGCCGCGACCCGGTCCGACCCCGAGGTCGAGCGGCATGTGAGCTCCCTGTTCCGGGTGGTACGGCACAGCCTCCTCGCGGTCGGCACGCACACCCCGGAGCCGTACGCCGGGGACATCACCTTCCTGCGGCAGCTCGGCGACACCCGCTTCCTGCCGTGGCTGCGCGACGACATGACCGGTCTCTGGCGCGAGCTGTGCCTGGGCGACCTGGAGGTGGTCGACATCCCCGGCGACCACTTCACCTGCCTGCAGCCGCCCAACGTCGACGAGGTGGCGAGCTTCCTGTCCACGGCCCGGGCGGCGCGGTGAACGGCGACCGCGGGGCACCCGTCGTCGGAGTCCTCGGCTGCTACGGGGCCGTGGGCGGGGCGGTCGTGCGCCGCCTCCGGGGAGCCGGGGCGGACCCGCTGCGCCTGGGCGGCAGGGACCTCGACCGGGTCCGCGCGCTCGCCGCGGCCCGGGCCGGGGCGGACGCGGCCGTCGCCGTCGACATCCGCGACGCCGCGGCGCTCGCCGCGTTCTGCGAGGGCTGCCACGTGGTGGTCAACTGCGCGGGACCGTCCAACCGGGTCCTCGACACCGCGGCCCGCGCCGCGCTGGCCGCCGGCGCCCACTACGTCGACGTCGCCGGCGACGCGGCCGTGCTCGACCGTCTGGCGGCGGCCTCCGCGGCGGGCTCCGCGGCCCGCCCGGGCCGGGATCCGGCGGGGCGGGAGCGCGGAGGGTGGGAGCGCGCCGGGCAGGTCGTCATCCTCTCGGCGGGGATGATGCCCGGGCTGTCGGCCCTGCTGCCGAGGCATCTCGCCGGGCAGGGGTTCGACCGGGTCGACCGCCTGACCGCCCACGTGGGCGGCGTCGACAGGTTCACCCCGGCCGCCGCGCTCGACTACGTGGCCTCGCTGTCCGGCGGGTACGCGACGCCGCTGGCGGTCTGGCGGGGGCACCAGGTGATCCCCGGCGCGTCCAGACCCCGCCACGGGGTCGAGGTGCCGCACTTCCCCGGCCGGGTCAACGTCTACCCCTACCTCAGCGCGGAGGCCGAACGGCTGGCCCGCTCGCTCGGCATCGCCGAGGTCGAGTGGTCGAGCGTCTTCGACGGGGAGCTGACGCTCGCCGCGCTGGCCCGCCTGCCCGAGCTGGACCCGGACGCCGCGGCCGACGAGCTGGTGCGGGCCTCACACCTGGAGTCCCTCGGGCGCACGCCGTACTTCCAGATGGTCTTCGAGATGGCGGGGGAGACGGGAGGCCGGCCGGTCACCCGGACGCTCCTCGCGCGGGCCGCCGACAGCTACGAGCTGAGCGCGGCGGCCGCCGTGCCGGCGGTCGGGGCGGTCCTGCGGGGACTCGTCCGCCCGGGACTGCACGAGGCGGCCGACGTGCTCGACGCCGGCGCCGTCTTCCAGGCCCTCCTCGACGACCCGGCGGTCACCCGGCTGGAGATCGTCGACGGCGCGGCGCGGGCCGCCGAGATGGAGGAGGGAGTCCTGTGAGCGGACGGCCACGCGTCATCGTCTGCGGCACCGGCTTCGGACGGGTGCACCTGGCGGCACTGGCCAGGCCCGGCGTGCCGTTCGAGCTGGCGGGGGTGCTGGCCAGGGGAGGCGAGCGCTCGCGGCGCTGCGCGCGGCAGGCCGGGGTCCCGCTGTACACGCGGGTGGCGGAGGTGCCGGACGGCGTCGACCTCGCCTGCGTGGTGCTCCTGGGCGAGGTCAACGGCGGCCCGGGCAGCGCGGTCGCGGCCCAGTTCATGTCCCGCGGCGTGCACGTGCTGCAGGAGGGCCCCCTGCTCCACGACGAACTCGCCGCCTCGCTGCGCGCGGCCCGCCGGGAGGGCGTCTTCTACCAGGTCAACACGCACTACACCCACCTGCCGCCGGTACGCAGGTTCACGGCCGCCGCGCGGGTGCTGCTGGCCCGCCAGCGCCCCCTGTTCGTCGACGCCGTCTGCGGCGTCCAGGTCTCGTACAACCTCTTCGACATCCTCGGCCGGACCCTGGGCGGGCTGCGGCCGTGGCGGTTCGCCGACCCTCCGGCCGTGCCGGAGGAGATCCGCCGGCTGTCCGACGTCGAGCCGCCCTTCCGTACCCTCACCGGAGTCCTGGCCGGGGTGCCGCTCACCCTGCGGGTGCAGAACCAGCTGAACCCGGCCGACCCCGACAACCACGCGCACTTCCTGCACCGGATCACCCTGGGGACGGAGGGGGGGACGCTCACGCTGGCCAACACCCACGGGCCGGTGCTGTGGTCCCCCCGCCCGCACCTGCCCGCGCAGGCCAGGCTGCTCGCCACGCTGGACGGCGCGGCCGACGAGCACCTCGACTTCCCCAGCAGCGCGCCGATCGGGCCGGCGCGGGCGCCCAGCTACCGCGAGATCCTCGGCGACATGTGGCCGGCGGGGGTCGAGCGGGCCCTGCGCGCCACCTGGGAGGCGCAGCGCGAGGGGGTCGATCCGCTCCGTGACGGCCAGTACCACCTCTCGGTCTGCAAGGTGTGGCAGGCGATGGCGGGGGCACTGGGATTCCCCGAACGCCTGCTGGGCCCGGCGCCCCGCCCGATCTCCGCCGACGAGCTGATCTCCGCCATGAGATCGCAGCACGAGGAGCTGCTCACATGACGATCATGACCACCGAGATGCGCGACCGGTGGCTGCGGTGCCAGCGCGCCGATCCCGCGCCGAGACTGCGGCTGGTGTGCTTCCCGCACGCGGGCGGCGCGGCCGGCTTCTTCCGGACCTGGGCGGGGCGGCTGCCGTACGGCGTCGAGCTGTACGCGGTGCAGTATCCCGGCCGCCAGGACCGCATCGGGGAGGAGCCCGCCGCGGACATGGACGGGCTGGCCGGCCCGGTCGCGGCGGCGCTGGAGGAGCTGCCGGACGTGCCGATCGCGCTGTTCGGCCACAGCATGGGCGCGGCGGTGGCGCACGAGGTGGCACGGCGGCTCGAAGAGCGCGGGAGGGGTCCCTTGGCCGGCCTCGTCGTCTCCGGACGGCCCGCGCCGGACCGCCTCAGGGCCGCCGGGGTGCACCTCGGCGGTGACGCGGCCCTTTTGGCCGACCTGCGCAGGCTCGGCGGGACGAGCGAGGAGACGCTCGCCGACCCCGCGCTGCGCGCGCTCGTCCTGCCCACGCTCCGCGCCGACTACCGGCTGGTCGAGACCTACGAGCCGCGGCCCGGCGCGCCGATCCGGACGCCGATCTGCGCCTGCCTCGGAGACGCCGACCCCGAGGTCGACGTGGACGAGGCGGCGGCGTGGGCCGACCAGACGGCCGGAGCCTTCGGGCTGCGCGCCTTCCCCGGGGACCACTTCTATCTGGTCGCCCACGAGGGCGAGCTGGTCAGGGAGGTGCTGCGCCACTGCCGCCTGTCCGACCCGTGGCCGTCGGCCCCGTGACACGTCATGACCCGTGACCCCCTACGAGAGGAGACCACAGTGGATGCCAAGACGATCGAGAGGGAACTGCTCGCCCTTGAGGAGCAGGGCTGGGCGGCGATATCGGTGGGGGACGGCGACTTCTACCGCCGGCTGGTCACCGACCGGACGCTGTGCGTCGAGCCGGACGGCCTGCAGACCGGGGCGGAGCTCGCCGACGACATCGACGCCAGCAAATCGCCCTTCGACGACTACACGCTGCACGACGTCAAGGTCCTGCCGCTCACCGACGACAGCGCGGTCATCACCTACCGGGCGGCGGTGAGCCTCAAGGAGGGCGGCGCCGTCTTCCAGCTCTACATGAGCAGCGCCTACGTCCGCCGCGACGGCGCGTGGAAGCTCGCCTTCCACCAGCAGACGCCGGTGAAGCAGGAGGGCTGAGCCGCCGGGCCGCGCCTGCCTCGGCTACGCCGCCGGGCCGCACCCGCCTCGGCCGTGCCGCCGGGGCGCCCCCGCCGTCGCCGGCGGGCGGCGCCCCGGGAGAATCTCCGTCCCCGGGAATCCGTCGTCCCGGAGAATTCCCGGGGCCGTCCCGGAGTTTCCCGCGATCACGTTTCTCCGGCCGTCCCGCCGATATCCCGGACGGCGGCGGCGCCTTTTGTCGCGCCGCCGCCATCGGTCTTTCTCATGTGTGAGGAGGAATTCCTCCGGCATTCATCGGTTCCGGAGGAATTCGACGAGCTGGTAATTTATCTCCCCTTCCGGGGCCGCGCAGCGGGCCGCCCGGAGAACGGCCGGCCGCCAGCCGTGCCGGGCGGCGATCTCGCCGATCCGCGCCGGGTTCCCGAGGTCGGTGAAGCCGAGCATCAGCCGCCCGCCGGGGTTCAGATGGCCGCCGGCGTCGCGCAGGAAGGCGTCGTGCGCGACATAGCCGGGGTCGAAGAACGCCCGCTCCAGGTCGTCGGCCGTGCCCTCGCCCGAGGGCGCCTCGACGAAGTTGGAGTTCCAGTAGATCAGGTCGAAGCGGTCGCCGGCCTCCAGCGGGGCGAACATGTCCCCGCAGGCCACGCGGACGCGGTCGGCGACGCCGTGCCGTACGGCGTTGAGCCGGGTGTTGTCGGCGGCGGCCCGGCTCATGTCGATCGCGGTCACCGCGTCGCATCCGCGCAGGGCGGCGGTGACGGCCACGTAGCCGGTGCCGCTGCCGATCTCGCAGAGGGAGCCGTGCACCGGGTAGGGGATCCACTCGGCGTACAGCGCCGAGGACTGCGACAGGTGCGGGGCGTAGACGCCGGGAAGAAGGTCCCAGTCCAGGCCGAGCAGCCGGAAATTCCGCCGCAGCGTGATTTCCCGGTGGCGGGCGAGAAGATTTCCGGCGGCCTGCCGGGCGCGAGCATTCATCGTCTCTCCGGTCTCCGATCGACGTTGCATTAGATAATTATAGGCATTAGCGTTTAAATCATGCCACGCACGGCATATGACTATAAAATTTGTAATGGTGGATGGAGAGGCCGATGTCGACGACCACCGATCTCATCCGGCTGGGCGCCTCCTGCAGAAGAGACGGGATCGACCCCGAGAGGCTGGAGCGCGACCCGCTGGCCCAGTTCCGCAGCTGGCACGAGGAGTGGCTGGGCACCGGCCCGGCCGCGGGCCGGGCGGCCGTGCTCGCCACGGCGGACATCCACGGCCGACCGTCGGCGCGCTGGGTCGACCTGGCCTACGTCGACGACGGATTCGTGTTCTTCACCAACTACGGCAGCCGCAAGAGCGCCGACCTGGCCGTCAACCCGCAGGCCGCGCTCTGCTTCGGCTGGCTGGAGGTGGGCCGTCAGGTGCGGGCCGAAGGCGGCGTCGCCCGGCTCACCGACGTCGAGTCCGACGCCTTCTTCGCGGGCCTGCCCCGCGGCGTCCAGCTGCTGTCCTGGGCCAGCGACCAGCGCCGGGTGGTGGGGGACCGGAGCGTGCTGCAGACGCAGCTGGACCAGGCCGGCGACCGCTTCTCGGGACAGGAGGTGCCGCGCCCCGTCCACTGGGGCGGCTACCGGCTGACACCCGAGGAGGTCGAGTTCTGGCAGCGCCGGACCGACGAGATCCAGGACCGCTTCCGCTACCGCCGGGAGATCGCCGGCGACGGCTGGCGGAGCGTGCGGATAGCCCCCTGAGGCCCTGAGGAGGGACAAGCCGATGATGCCCGGATGTGTGGAGTGGCCGGAAGAGGTGGCCGAGCGTTACCGGAGGGAGGGCTACTGGCGCGGCGAGACGCTCGGCGACCTGCTGCGCCGCCTGGCCAGGACCCACGGCTCGAAGACCGCCCTGGTGTCGGGGGAGTCGCGCTGGAGCTACGCCGAGCTCGACGCGCGCGCCGACCGCCTCGCGGCGGGCCTGCGCGAGCTCGGCGTCGGCCGCGGTGACCGGGTGCTGGTCCAACTGCCCAACATCCCGGAGCTGGTGTTCCTCTGCTTCGCGCTGTTCCGCGTCGGGGCGGCGCCGGTCCTGGCCCTGCCGCCCCACCGGCACAGCGAGATCGGCCCCCTGGCCGAGGCCGCCGGCGCCGTCGCCTACGTCGTCCCCGACACCTGCCAGGGGTTCGACCACCGGGAGCTCGCCCGGCAGGTGCGGGCCTCGACGCCCTCCCTCCTCCACGTCATCGTCGTCGGGGACCCGCAGGAGTTCACGGCCCTGGCCGACGTCGAGCGGGATCCCGTGCCGCTGGCCTCGCCGGATCCCGGGGACGTCGCGCTGTTCCTGCTGTCGGGCGGGACCACCGGCCGCTCCAAGCTCATCCCGCGCACCCACGACGACTACGCCTGCAACATCCGGGTGAGCGCGGAGAACGCGGGCCTGAACGAGACCTCGGTGTATCTGGCCGCGCTGCCCGTCGCGCACAACTACGCGCTCGGCTGCCCCGGGGTCCTCGGGACGCTGCACGCGGGCGGGACGGTCGTGCTGGCGCCGACGCCGAGCCCCGACGACGCCTTCGCGTTGATCGAGCGCGAGCGGGTCACCGTCACCGGCCTGGTCCCCTCGCTCGCCCAGCTGTGGGTGGAGGCGGCGGGCTGGTCCCGGCAGGACCTCTCCAGCCTCCGCCTGGTCCAGGTCGGCGGCGCCGCGCTCTCCGGCGAACTGGCCCACCAGGTGGGCGGAACGCTGGGCCGGCTCCAGCAGTCCTTCGGGATGGCCGAGGGCCTGCTCAGCCAGAGCCGCCCCGACGACCCCAGAGAGGTGCTCGTGTCCACCCAGGGCAGGCCGCTCACACCCGCCGACGAGGTGCGCGTCGTCGGCAAGGACGGCCGTGACGTCCCCCAGGGGGAGGTCGGCGAGCTCCTGGTCCGCGGCCCCTACACCATCCGCGGCTACTACCGGGCGCCGGAGCACAACGCCGCGGCCTTCACCCCGGACGGGTTCTTCCGCAGCGGCGACCTCGCCCGGCTGACGGACACCGGCCATCTCGTCATCGCCGGCAGGGTCAAGGACGTGATCAACAGGGGCGGCGACAAGGTGCCCGTCGAGGAGGTGGAGGACCATCTCCTCGCCCATCCCGAGGTGCACGCCGTGGCGGTGGTCGCCATGCCCGACCCGTTGCTGGGGGAGCGGACCTGCGCCTACATCGTCCCCCGCGACGGCGCGCCGAGCCTGAAGACGATCCAGACGTTCCTCCGCAAGCGGGGAGTGGCCGCCTACAAGGTCCCCGACTGGGTCGAGGACGTCTCCGCCCTGCCGTACACCCCGGTGGGCAAGGTCGACAAGGCCCGCCTGCGCGCCGACATCGCCCACCGGCGGGGCGGCAGGCGGCCGTGACGGCGCTGACGCCGGGGCACGCGCCCCAGCAGCCCGACTGGAGCGACCCCGGCCTGCTCGAGGAGGTCAGGCGGCGGCTGGCCGCGCTGCGGCCGCTGGTCACCGAGGAGGAGTGCGCGCGGCTGGCGGAGTCGATGGGACGCGCCGCCGACGGCCGGGCGCTGGTGCTCCAGGGAGGCGACTGCGCCGAGCGGTTCCGCGAGTCGAACCCGTGCGACGTCGGCAGGAAGCTCGACCAGCTCTATCGCCTGGCCCGGGGGGTGGGCGCCGCCGCCGGCGTCCCGGTCGTGCCGATCGGACGACTCGCCGGCCAGTACGGCAAGCCGCGCTCCGAGGCGTGGGAGCGGGTCCCCGACGGGACGGTCATGCCCGCCTACCGAGGCGACGCGGTCAACAGCCCGGACGCCGACCCCGACGCCCGCTTCCCCGACCCGCTGCGGCTGCTGCGGGCCTACGAGTGCGCCGAGCGGGTGCTCGCCACCGTGCGGGCCTCCTGGGAGGGGCGGGAGGCCGTCGAGCGGGCACACGTCTCGCACGAGGCGCTGCTGCTGGACTACGAGCATCCCCTCGCCAGGCAGGGGAGCGCCGGGCGGTTCGCCTCCTCGGCGCACTCGGTCTGGATCGGCGACCGCACCCGCTCCGCCGACGGCCCGCACGTGGCGTTCGCCGCCTCGATCACCAACCCGATCGGAGTGAAGATCGGCCCCACGGTCCGCCCGGCGGACGCCGTACGGCTCAGCCGCCTGCTCAACCCGGAGGCGGTCCCCGGCCGGCTGACCTTCATCGTGCGGATGGGCAGCGCGCGGATCCGGCGGTTGCTGCCGGAGGTCGTGGGCGAGGTCGCCAGGCGGGGCACCTCGGTGGTGTGGCTGTGCGACCCCATGCACGGCAACACCATGCGGATCGGCACCGGCCGCAAGACCCGGCCCATGGGGGCGGTCCTGGAGGAGGTCGGGGCGTTCGTCCGGGTCCTGCGCTCCCTGCGGCGGCACCCGGCGGGACTGCATCTGGAGATGACGCCCGAGGACGTGACCGAATGCGTGCCGACCCCGCTCCCCTTCTCCGCGCTGCCTCCTCTGTCGCGGTACCGGACCGCGTGCGACCCCCGGCTCAACGCCGAGCAGGCCGCCGAGGTGGTCGAGCGCTTCGTGAGCGCGCTGTGAGAGCGGGCGTGCCGCGAGCGTGACGGGGAAGAGGGCGGAGAAGAGGAAGAGAGGGAAGGAGCGGCATGGGTTTCGACGGCATTCCGGCCAGGGCGTTCGCCTTCTACGAGGGGCTGGCCGCCGACAACTCGCGCGACTACTGGCACGGCCACAAGGAGGTCTACGAGGGCTCCGTCCGGGAGCCGCTGCTCGCGCTGCTCGACGAGCTCGAAGAGGAGTTCGGGCAGGCCAAGCTGTTCCGGCCGCAGCGCGACACCCGGTTCGCCAAGGACAAGTCGCCCTACAAGACCTACCAGGGCGTCACGGTCGGCGCGGGCGGGAGCGTCGGCTACTACCTCCAGCTGGAGGCCGACGGCCTGTTCCTCGGCGCGGGCTTCCACGCCTACGACCCCGCCGAGACCGCACGCTACCGCGCCGCGGTCGACGACGGACACACCGGCGGCGCGCTCGTCAAGATCACCGACCGTCTGGTCAAGGACGGGTTCGAGCTGGTGGGCGACCGGGTCAAGACCCAGCCCCGCGGCTACCCGGCCGATCACCCGCGCATCGAGCTGCTCCGCCACAGCTCGCTGGGGGCCGAGCGCCGCGTGCCCAGGTCGAAGGCGCGGGGGCGCGGGGCGCTCACCGAGGTCCGCGACGGCTGGCGCCACCTCCGCCCGCTCGTCGACTGGCTCCTCGGCCACGTCGCCAAGGGGTGAGCCCCGGGCCGCGGCCGAACATCCTCCCTGGTCAGGGCCCAGCTGAGGTGCGCCCGCCGGGGGCGGCCAGGGTCTGCCGGTCGGGGCCGTGATCTCGCTGGAGCGTCGAGCCGGACACCGTGCCGGCCGTGGTGACCGACCACGTGCGCGCCGCGATCGAGCCGCCCGGGGGCGATCACCGGTCCGGGGGCGGCGTGGCGGGTGCGCCGGCTGCGGCGTCGGCGTAGCGGCGGGCCAGGTGCGCGAAGGCGTCCTTGAGCTCGGCCGGGCCGACGACCTCGATGTCGGCGTCGAACCTGCCGATGGTGGCGGCCAGGCCAGGCCATGACCACGAGCCCAGGACGAGCCGGCAGCGGTCCGGGCCGAGTTCCTCGACGATTCCGCCGCGGGTGTAGCGGGACACGGCGGCGGCGGGCAGGTCGAGGATCACCTCGCCGCGGCAGGGCCAGTCGCCGGAGCCGTCGGAGCCCCGGAACCTGCCGGCCACGAAGGCGGCCACCTCACCTCCGGGCAGCTCGCGCGGGGTGAAGCGGGGGCCCGTAGGGGTGCGCGGGGTGATCCGATCGGCACGGAAGGTGCGCCAGTCCTCGCGGTCGAGGTCCCAGGCGACGAGGTACCAGCGCCCGCCCCAGGTGACGAGGTGATGGGGCTGCACCCGGCGCGGCGGGGCCTGCACGCCGTTGTCGTCCACCCCCGTGTCGTCCACCCCCGGCGGGGACGCGGGGGAGTAGTCGAAGCGCAGCACCTCGCGGGCGTGGAGGGCGGCGCTGAGCGCCATGAGCACGCTGCTGTCGACCTGTGGGGCCGGCCGGAGCTCGGGCCGCTCGACGGCGGTGACCTGGAAGGTGTCGATCCGGCGGCGCAGCCGTGCGGGCATGACCTGCCGGACGGTGTTCAGCGCGCGCGCCGCGGCCTCCTCGATGCCGGCACCGGTGGTGGTGGCGATCTGGAGCGCGACGGCGAGGGCGACCGCCTGCTCGTCGTCGAACAGCAGCGGGGGCAGCTCCGTGCCGGCGTCGAGCCGGTACCCCCCGTCGGGGCCTTTGGTGGTCAATATCGGGTAGCCGAGCTCGCGCAGGCGGTCGACATCGCGGCGCACGGTGCGGGGGCTGACCTCCAGCCGCTCGGCCAGTAGCGCCCCCGGCCAGTCCCGGCGCGCCTGGAGCAGGGAGAGCATCGACAGCAGTCGCGCTGATGTCTTCGGCATGAAGCCAATATTGCCCTGAGAAGCGGCCACAACCTGGCCGCTTCTCCTGCGACTGTGGTCACCCAGCAGGGGCCGGGCAGGCCGATCCTCGTGATCGTCGTCGGCGGCGGCGGCGGGGGCACCGGGCTCCCGCTTCACAGCGGACCGACCCCGCGGTCAGCGCGCCTTGCGGGCCGTCGGGCCTGGATGTGCAAGCCCGCCCGAACAAGATGGATCGAGAGACAGAGGAGCCGATCATGTCCGTCAACGCTGTGACCCACCTGAACTTCCGAGGTGACGCCCGCGCGGCACTCACGTTCTACCAGTCCGTGTTCGGCGGGGACGTGATCATGGTCACGTACGAGGACGCCGGGAACGTCCAGGACCCGTCCGAGGCGGACCAGGTGATGTGGGGCCAGGTGGCCTCCGGCAGCGGTCTTCGCGTGATGGCCTACGACGTGCCCTCGCACATGCCGTGGAACCAGGGCGAGAACGCGTTCTTCATTTCGCTCCGCGGCGAGACGACCGAGGAGGTCACCGCGTACTGGGGGAAGCTCTCCGGCGGCGCGACCGTCCTGCAGCCGCTGGGACCCGCGCAGTGGGCGCCCCTGTACGGAATGCTGAAGGACCGGTTCGGCGTCACCTGGGTCGTGGACGTCGTCAGCGGATACAACGCGTCCTGACAGCGAAGCCCGGGTGGTGGGCGTCCACCGCCCGGCCGGCGCTCCGACGGCGGCGTTCGACAACGGCCGCCGCCCACCGCCCACCGCCCACCGCCCGTCGGCCGCAGGTCGCAGCGGCCGGTCCGGCCGGGGACGCGTCCCGCGGAGCCGCCGCCCCGCGTTCCGCCACGGCGCTGCCGGCTCCCACCGGAGCGACACACACCTCGAAGGAAAGGACGTGCCAGTGAAGATGCGCGCGCTGGGCCGGACCGGAATCCAGGTCGGCCCCTACCGCCCGGGCACCATGACGCTCGGACCGGCCGGTGACACCGACCGCGACGACCGTGTCCGGATCATCCACCGGACCCCGGACCCGGGGATCGACTCCGTCGACACCGCCGACGTGTACGGCCCCGGCGGGGAGTCTGGGGAAATCGCGGGCAGGGCCCCGAAGGGCCGACGCGACGACATCGTGCCGGCCGTCACCCGCGCGGCGCCACGCCGACGGTCGGCCGACGAGTGCGTCGCGGCATGACCCCGGCGACTGTTCTCGACACCCGGGCGCTCAACCGCGCGACGCTCGCCCGGCAACTGCTGCTCGACCACGCCGACGTGCCGGTCCTCGACGCCGTCGCGCACCTGTGCGGCCTGCAGGCGCAGGAACCGCAGGAACCGTTCGTCGGGCTCTGGTCCCGGCTGCGCGCGTTCGACCCGGCGGCGCTCTCGGACCTGCTGACCCGGCGGAGCGTGGTGCGGACCCATCTCATGCGCCGCACCGTCCACCTCCTCACCGCCGGCGACACCCTGGCCTGGCGGGCCCGACACGACACCATGCTGCGCCAGCGGGTGCTCGGGACCTACCGCCGCGAGCTCGCCGGGGTAGACCTCGACGAGCTCGCGACGGCAGGTCGGGCGGTGATGGCCGACGACGAGCCCCGCTCGATGACCGAGCTCGCGCGGGCGCTGGCCGGGCGCTGGCCGGCGCCGGGCCGGCGGGCGCTGGGCGAAATGCTGGTCGCCGCCCTCGTCCCGGTGGCGCAGCTGCCACCGCGCGGGCTGTGGCGTGCGAAGGCGGGAGTGCGCAACGTCCTGCTCTCCTCCTGGCTGGGGCGCGAGATCGACCCGCCGGCCCCGGCGGGCTCCGATCCGGTCGGCGAAGCGCTGGTACGGCGCTATCTGGCCGCGTTCGGCCCCGCCGCCACGGCCGACCTGCGCGCCTGGTGCGGCCTGGCCGGACTGCCGGCCGCGGTGGCCGCGGTACGCGAGGAGCTTGTCACCTTCCGCGACGAGCGGGGCCGGGAACTGCTGGACCTCCCCGACGCGCCGCGCCCCGACCCCGACACACCCGCCCCGGTGCGGTTCCTGCCGGCGTTCGACAACGCGCTCCTCGGTTACCACGACCGCAGCCGGATCGTCGACGACGCCCACCGCGGCCTGTCGGTCGCCGGCGCACGCGTGGTGCTGGTCGACGGCCGGGTGGCGGCGACCTGGGAGGTCAGGGCCGGCACCGTGACGGTCACCCCGCTGCGCCGCTTCTCCCGGGCCGACCGCACCACCGTCGCCGAGCAGGGGCGGGCGCTGGCGTCGTTCCTGTCCGACAACGACAGCGACCGTGTACAGATCGCCGCGTCTCCCCGCTGAGCGACACACCCACGGGCCGCTTCCCCTGAGCGCGGGGCCGGGCGGTGTGCTCCGGCTCACGCTGTGGCTGGACCCGCACGGTCAGCGGGTCCAGCGCCGCGTGCCGATGCCGCGCCCTGCCCATGTGCGACGTCGGCGGCGGGAGCCGTACGCGCCCGACGTCAGCATGTGATGCCGGGTGGGGGCAGCGTCCGGTCGGTGAGGTAGCGGTCGATGCGCTCGCGGGCGCAGGGGTTGTCGCCGTAGAGGGTGTGGCCGGGGCCGTCGTGGCGGATGGTGACGCTGCCCGGGACCGAGGCCAGGGCGCGTTGCACCGCGTCCGATTCGCCCCACGCACCCGCGCCCAGGATGGGGGGCAGGCCCGCGGGAAGAGGGGCGGGCGGGTTGGTCACCGGCACGGGCCAGCCGATGCAGCTCAGGGTCGCCGAGGCCATCGTGTTGGCGCTGCCCGTGAGGGGGGCGATCCGGCGCAGCCGGTCGGTGGCCGCGGTCAGCTCCTTGAGGCCGGCGTAGCGCGGCCAGTCGGCGCATTCCGTGACACCCGTGGCCTGGTCGGGATAGCGGCTGCCGCGAGCGGGCACGAAGTCGGAGGCGTCGCCCTTGGCCGCCTTGCGGATCGCCCGTACCAGCGAGGGCCAGCCCGGGGCGCCCTGCCGGGCCATGGCCAGGGCGAAGGACTGGAGGTCGCGGGCCTTGTAGGCCACGTTGGGGGTCGTCGTGGGAATGGGGGCGCGCTCTGCCCGGTCGATCACCTTGCGCCAGAGGCCGGGCACGTCCTGGCAGTCATCGGTGGCGCACCAGGTGAAGACGTGCCGCATGAACTCCTCGTTGGACCTGGCCATCTCCTCCAGCTCGCGAGGCCAGTCGGCGGCGCTGTGGTTCCACGTGCCGTCGAGGACCATCGTGCGGACCTGGCCGGGGAAGAGGCGGGCGTAGGCCTGGCCGTAGAAGCCCGCGTAGGAGGCGCCGTAGTAGTTGAGCTTGCCGCCGTCCAGGGCCCTCCTGATCGCCTCCATGTCCCTGGCCTGGTCCGCCGAGGTCATGTGGGCGAACAGCTCGGGGTCCTTGAGCCGGCAGGCTTCGGCGTAGCCGCGGTTGGTGTCGGACAGGCGGCCGAAGTCGGCGGCGTCCTCGGGGACGTCCGGAACGGGGACGCGGGTCCAGGCGCACGGCAGGCCGGTGCTGAGGCCCCGGAACTGCTCGCCGTAGCCGCGGGTGTCCCACGTGACGATGTCCATGCGCTCGCGGAGTCCGGTCCACCAGCCGGGGACGGACTGCGTGATGGCGATGCCCGGGCCGCCGGGGCCGCCGTAGGCCACCAGGACGGAGCCCTCAGAGGTGCCGGTGGCCTTCAGCCTGCCCAGCTTCAAGGTGATCTTGCGGCCGCCGGGCTTCTGCCAGTCCACCGGGACCTGGAGGTCGGCGCACTCCATGCCGATCTTGTCGTCCGGGCAGGTCCGCCACTCCTGAAGGGACGTCCCGGTCGCGGCGGCGGCGGGGGTGGCCGCCGTCGGGGCGGACGGGCCGCCCACGGCCAGCAGGGTGGCCACGACGGTGGCGAGGGGTTTCAACATGGCGTTCACGATCGCGGAGCGGGGGGTGGGACCGCGTCGGACCGGGGTCTGGTCCTGGGACGGGAAGTCCTACCACAGGCCGTCAGACCCCGGGCGGTGCCTGAGCTCGGGGACGATCAGCTCCTGAGATTGGGGACGATCGGCCGACCCCGGCGGACGCCGAGGATCGCCGTTGTGGCTTCTGCGCTCGTCGTGGGTGGCGTCCGCAGCGGTCCGGCGTCAGCCCCGGGCCGGTCCGAGCCCGGCCGGGTGGTCGCGTTCCGTGCCCGCCGGCCGATTCCGGCCGTCGCGGTTGCGGCGCATGGAGTGCTGCGGCCGGGCTGCCGCTGCGCTCAGAAAGCGGTAGGCGGCTTTTTGGCTAGAATCCGCAGGGTGAAGAGCGACGCCCCCTGGTGGATTCTGGAGCGGAGAGCCGCTCACGGCGCCGATGTGGAGAGCGTCCCCGGGCGTGGCGGGAGCGCGCTCACTCTGCGCCTGCCGCTGCGCCTGCTTCTGTTGCCGCACCTGCTCGCCACCTCGTCCGTCCCGCTCGGGCCGGGCGTGCGTGCGCCGATGTCCTTCCTCGGGCTGCCGGAGGGAAGAGCATGATCCCACGCGTCTCCGTCCCCTGGGCTCTCACCGGGAAATACCTCATCGAGCGGCTCCTGCTCCAGAACGACGAGTGCGACCTCTATCTGGCGCGTCCCCGCAAGGGTGACGCCACGCCGGTGACGCTCAGGGTCTACCGCCCGGGGCTGAGCCTGGACCCGGCCCTGCTGGAACGGCTGAGCGGCCTCATCACGGGGGAGCCGTACACCACGAGGCTGATCGAGCACGACCGGGTGGGGGCGGCGTGGCTGGTCCAGGAGTTCCTCCCGCTGGGGACCCTCCGCGACCTGATGAGCACCGGGCCGTTGCCGGAGGAGCGGTCGCTTGAGGTCGTGGCCGCCGTCGCACGCTGCCTCGACATCTGGCAGAGCGCTCTCGGGCACGTGGTCGGCGACTTCGGCCCCGACGACCTGCTGGTCAGGCAGACCGGCCCGCTGGTGCTGGCGCTGGGCCACCACCGTGCCGCGCAGTGGGCGGCCCTGCCGGCCGGCACGTCCTGGCCGGTGCCGCCCGAGACCGTCGAGGGGGTCCGCGGGGCCCCCGCCGCCTGGTGGACGCTGGGCGTCGTCGTCCACGAGCTCCTGACCGGCCGCCCCCCGGCGTTCGGGCCCGGCGACGCGGCCGTCGACCTCGGAGCCGTCGGCGAGGAGCGCTGGGAGCGGCTGCTGGCCGGACTGCTGACCGTCGACCCGGCCGCGCGCTGGGACGGCGAGGCGGTCCGGTCGTGGCTGGCGGGCGCGGCGCCCGAGGTCGCGCCCGTCCGCCGGTACGCGCCCCTGGAGTTCGCCGGCCGCTCCCACGCCACCCCGGCCGCGCTGGCGATCGACCTGACGGCCCGGCCGGGGGCCGCCGAGTCGTGGCTGCGCGAGGGCGGCCGCGCCCGGCTCGCGACCTGGCTGGACCGGGAGGTCCGGGACGGGCGCTTCGACCGCGCGTGGCTTGGGGAGAGCACGCCCGAGCCCGTGGCCGTCGCCGCCTTCGCCGCGGCCTTCACGGCCGGGCTGCGGCCGAGATACCGGGGGATGGCGATCGACGCCGACGGCCTCCTCGACCTGGCCAGGGGCGGATCGTCGGGCCACCACGCCGTCGCCGAGACGGTGGCGGCCGGCGCGCTCGCGCACGCGGCCCGGCACCGCTGCGCGCATCCGGAATGCCCGGAGAGTACGGCGGGCGGGTGCGCGCGCCTGCTCAAGGCCGAGACCGAGGTCCCCGTCATCATGGCCGAGGTGCGGGGCGTGCTCGACCGGCTGCACGACGTCGTCGGCGAGGTCTCCGAGGAGACCTGGGAGCGGGGCGTGGCGGCTGCCGTCGAGCTGTGCCTGGTCCCGCAGGCGGCCCGCACGCACCGGTGGCGGCTGCGCGCCGGGGGCCTGCATCCGCTGCGGCGGGCCGCGATCGGGCGGGTCACCTGGTGGTCGGAGCAGCGCGGGCGCGCCCTGAAGGGCAGGCCCGAGGAGCTGGAGACCCGCGCCGCCATCGTGTCGGTGCTCCTGCTCACCTCAAGCGCCGACGCGGCCGGCCGGCAGCTCGCCGAGGAGAGCCGGGAGGAGCTCCGGCGCCGGCGGCAGGAGCTCGCCGACCAGGGACGCTCGGTCGTGGTGCGGGTCGCCAGGGGCGCCGAATCCCTCTGGCTGGAGCTGCGGGTGCGCTACCCGTCGATCAGGGCGGCGGTGACGCGGACGCTGGTGGATCTGGCCGAGAGCGGATTCTCCCGCGGTCAGGAGATCTGGCGCGGCGCGCGGGCGCGCCGGCAGCAGCGCCGGGGAGCCGGTCAGCAGGAGCGGCGGGTGGGGCGACCGTAGCCCCGGCGGGGACCGCCCCGCCGTCCGAAGGGGAGGCGCGGGAGTCCGGGCCGGTGTGGCCGGGCGGGGACCCGGGGACCGTCCCCGGCTCCTCTCACCCCTCCCGGCCACGGGCCTTCTCGGCCAGCTGCGCCCGTATCTGCTCGGCCACCGGGGGATCCAGCTTCTCGGCCAGGGCGTGCGCCTCGGCCAGCGCGTCGTGCGCGGCGGCGCTGTCGCCCGCGGCCAGGTGCGCGTCGCCGAGCATGATCAGAGTGCGGGCCTCGTGGACCGGGACCTGTATCCGGCGGAACAGGGACAGCGCCTGCTGGAAGTAGGGCACGGCCTGGGCCGGTCCGCCGGAGGCGATGGCCAGCTCGCCCAGGCCGACCAGCACCCGGGCCTCCGCCAGCCGCTGGTTGGAGGTGCTGGCCATCATCAGGGCATGGCGCAGCGCCCCCTCCGCCTCGGCGAGCATGCCCTGGCGCAGCCGCGCGGTGCCCAGCCCGTACAGCGCGTACGCCTCGCCCGTGGGATCGCCGATGTCCCTGACGATGGTCAGCGTCTCGTCGAACATGCGCGCCGCGAGAGCGGGCTCGCCCGACTGCAGATGGGTGCGGCCCATCCGGTTCAGGACCTGGGCCTTCATCCTTCTGCTGCCGCCGTTCCCGCTGAGCTGCAGCGCCTCCGACAGCAGCCGCTTGGCGCCGTCGAAGTCGTCGAACTCCAGCCGGAGCTGGGCCAGGTTGTGGAGGGCGTAGGCGGCGGCGACCTGGTCCCCGATGGCGCGGAAGGTCGTCAGCGCCCATTCGTAGTGCGCCTCGGCCTCGTCGAAGCGGCCGTTCATCCGGTCGAGGAAGCCGATGTTGCGGATGGCCATGGCCACCCCGCGGTCGTCGCTGACCTCCCGGAACAGCCGGACCGCCGATTCGAAGTCGCGCTGGGCGTCGTCGAAGCGCTGCTCGGTGATGGCCAGCGAGCCCATCGAGTGGAGCACCGCGGCCTGGCCGCGCTTGTCCCGGGCGTGCCGGGTGGCCGCCAGCGCGATCTCGTGGGTCTCCCGCCAGTCGTCGAGGTAGACCCGCGCCTCGAAGAACGTCACCGCGTTGATCGTCAGGCCCCAGCAGAGCTCGACGAAGCCCGCCTGCGCCGCCTGCCGGATGCCGGAGACCAGGAACATGCGCTCACGCTCGAACCAGGCGAGCGGCACCGCGATCAGCTGGTCGACCAGCTCCCTGGGCAGCGACCAGAGGGAGGCGTCGCTGTGGATCATGACGTCGGGGCCGTACTCACGGCGGCGGGCGGCCTCGGCGAGGAAGAGCAGCCCGCCGAGCACGCGGGCCAGGGCCGCGCTCCGCTCGCCGGCGGACTCCTCCGCGGCCAGCCGCTCCCGGGCGAAGACCCGGATGAGGTCGTGGAAGCGGTACTGGGTGTGCACCCCGCGTCCGACCCCCGTGGTCTCGACGAGCTGCGCGTCGGCCAGGTCGTCCAGCAGGTCCTGCGCGTCGGCGAAGGGCAGGTCGAGCAGTGCCGCGCTGATCCAGGCGGAGAAGAGCTGCGACTCCAGGATCGCCAGCCGGCGGAAGAGCCGCCGGGCGTCCTCGCTGGCGCTGTCATAGGTCAGCGAGATGCTGGCCCTGATCCCCATGTCGCCGTGCTTGAGTTCGTCAAGCCGGCGGGTCTCGTCCTCGAGCCGGCCCACCAGCTGCTCGATGCTCCAGTGGGGGCGTGCCAGCAGCCGCGCGCCGGCGATGCGGAGCGCCAGGGGGAGCTGGCCGCAGAGCTCGGCCAGCGCCGCGGCCGACTCCGGCTCCGACTGCACCCGTTCGACCCCGGCTATCCGGGAGAGCAGGTCCATCGACTGGCTCGAATCGAAGACGTCCACATCGATGTGGATCGCACCGGCCAGTCCGGCGAGCCTGCTCCGGCTGGTGATGATCACCGCGGAGGCGGGATTGCCGGGCAGCAGCGGCAGGACCTGGCTCTCGTTGCCCGCGTCGTCCAGCACGATCAGCATCCTGCGGTCGGCGAGCAGGGCGCGGTACATCTCCGCCCGCTCCTCCAGGCCGTCGGGGAGCGCGGTGCCCGGCACGCCGAGCACGCGCAGGAACCGTTCGAGCACCTGCATCGGGCTGGTCGGACGGGACAGGCCCCCGTGCAGGTCGGCGTAGAGCTGCCCGTCGGGGAAGTGCTCGGCGACGCTGTGCGCCGAGTGCACCGCGACGGTGGTCTTGCCGATCCCCGCCTTCCCGACGATCGCGATGATCGGTACGGCGAAGCGGGACCGGTCACCGGAGGCGAGCGTCAGCCGCTGGCGGATGTCGTCGATCTGCTTGGTGCGGCCGGTGAAGTCGGCGATGTCGGTGGGGAGCATGCCGGGGACGTGCGGCACGCGGGCCGGCGGCTCCTCGGCGACCTTGACGGGCTGCGCCGGCAGGTCGAGGCTCTCGTCGGAGGTGAGGATCGCGTATTCCAGTTGCTGCAGGCGCTCGTTGGGCTCGATCCCGAGTTCTTCGATCATGGTCTGCCGGGCGAGCCGGTAGACCTGGAGCGCCTCCGCCTGACGTCCCGAACGGTACAGCGCCAGCATCAGCTGGCCGCGGAGCCGCTCACGCAGCGGATACTCCTCCACGAGCTCGCTGAGCTCGCCGACCAGTTCGTGATGCCTGCCCAGATCCAGCTCAAGCTGGAGGCAGTCCTCGTTCGCCGTGATCCGGTGCTCGATGAGCCTGCTCGCCGCCGACTGCACGAGCCTGCTCTCGATGCCGTCGAGGGCGGGGCCGCGCCAGAGCGCGAGCGCCCGGCGGTAGTGCTTGATGGCCTCTTCGGAGTCGCGGTCCTCGCGGGCGCGCCGGGCCTGGAGGAGGAGGTTCTCGAAGCGGTGCGAGTCGATCCGGCTGCTGTCGGCCTGGATCGCGTAGCCCTGGGACTGGGTGGCGATGAGATCGGCGCTGCCCTGGGCGGCGAAAAGGCGCCGAAGGGCGGATATGCAGATCTGCACCTGGGCCCGGGACGTGGTCGGCGGGTCGTCTCCGTAGATCGCCTCCATGAGCCGGCCGGTGGTGACCGCCCGGTTGGCGTCGAGGAGGAGGACGGCGAGCACGGTCTGCTGCCTTATGCCTCCAAGGTCCAGCCGTTGGTCGCCGTTGGTCACCTCCAGAGGTCCAAGAACGAGGAAGTCCACCCGCATCTCCTTGAAGAAAACCCGCAACCCCGGCCCATGCGAAAGTCCCTACACTTCCCGATGCGAGAGAAGCGTCGGTTGTACAACCTCATTGTCAGGCGTGCGTCCTCAGGGAGACCAGGAAAGTCTGTCTGTAACGGCAATTGTCGTCGATGTTCGCGATATACGCGGTCGCTGAATCTTACCGATACTAGAGTCACCCCGTGTGCAATGTGTCACTTTGGTGTGGAGTGTACTACTTGGAGTGATGCCTTGCCAGGGTCTGGGCCGCACCAATGAGTTCATCCGCCGTTTGTGGCCGTAAGTCCATTGTCAAGAGAACGGAAAACGGCCGGAGACGTAATGTCTCCGGCCGTGTGGGTGGCCGCTGGCGACCCGCGACACTCAACTCGTGCGTCCGTCTTTCAGGAGTTCACCGGCTCACGAACCGTCCCACGGGTCACCGTCGGTGTGCGGGGGCAGGGTGGGGGTCGGGGTGGGGGTCGGCTGGGTGTCCGAGGCGCTCACCACTGTGACACCGGAAGCGCCCGCGGCCGCCGTGCCCGCGATGGCGACGGTGCCCGTGGCCGCCACCCCCGCGGTGACGATGATGGCGGAGAAAGCGAGGCGGAAGATGCGGCTGCCGGTGTAGTCGCTCATTTTGTGCCCTTGTCTGTCGCGGTGGCCCGTGGTCGCCGGCCGGTTGGCTGAGGCACTTTCAACGTCGCAGCCGCCGCCATCCGGTCATTATCGGATCGCTTCCGGTATGCCATCAGCGCAGGTCAAATAGGGTGCCGACGCATTTCTCCGCTCATATCAAGAAGGGTCCGCCAATTGTGCGGCCCATCGCCGCGGCGGACGCCGACGGATCCGCCGCGTCCGTCCCGCCGGCGCGGTCCGGAGGACGATAGCGGGACGAAAGCGGCCGATAGCCGGACGAAGCCAGAACGATAGCGCGCTCCGGAAGCCTGGTTCGGAGGCCCGGACCGGCCGGTGTCCGTCGTGTGCGGCGGCCAGCCGACACGCGACGGATCGGGAGCCGGGGCCCTCGTGAGACCGTCCGCGGGCTCGCGGGGGCCCGCCCCCGGTGGCCGGGCGTGGATCGCGGAGATAGTCAAGCTGGTCCGTCATGGCGGGCCTTGTAGATAGGTGTCGCTGACATGGGCATTAGTGCACAGGCGCTGGACGGCGTCCATGGGCGGTACGCCGCCGGCGTGCGGGCGCGGCTGGAGCGGGCCGAGGACAGCCATTGGAGCGCCATCGCCGACGCCGAGACCGACGACGAGGGCTGCATCACGGAGTGGTGGGGGCAGAAGTTCGAGCGCGGGCTGTATCGCATCGTCTTCGAGAGCGACTACTACTTCGTCGGCCTCGGCCTCAGTGCCGCATATCCCGAAATAGCCGTCATATTCCGCATGAAGGACGAAACGGATTCATATCAGATAAAAGTAGTTATTTCCCCTTACTCTTACTCGACGTATTTCGGCTCCAACAACTGACGGCGGACGTGCAAGCATAGAAGGGAACCAGCCAGTGAGGAACGTGAGACGACAGGCCGGGCGCTACGGCGCGTTCACACCAGTGGATCTTCCTGGGCGCACGTGGCCGGACGGCGCCATCGTCTCCGCGCCGCGCTGGCTGTCCACCGATCTCCGCGACGGCAACCAGTCACTGGCCAGCCCCATGTCTCCCGACCGCAAGCTGGCGATGTTCGACCTCCTGGTGGGCATGGGCTACAAGGAGATCGAGGTGGGCTTCCCGGTCGCCAGCCAGGACGACCACGACTTCCTGCGCGTGCTGATCGACCAGGACCGGATCCCCGACGACGTGCGGATCTCGGTGCTCGTGCAGGCCCGGGACGAGCTGATCAGACGCACCGTGGAGAGCCTCGAAGGGGCGCCGCGCGCCACCATCCACCTGTACAACGCGACGTCTCCGCTGTTCAGGCGTGTGGTGTTCGGCATGAGCCGCAACGAGTGCAAGGACCTCGCGGTGCAGGGGACCCGGCTGATGATGAAATACGCCGAGAAGACGCTGGGCGACTGCGACCTCGGCTTCCAATACTCTCCCGAGCTCTTCAGCGACACCGAGCTGGATTTCTCCCTGGAGGTCTGCGAGGCCGTCATGGACGTCTGGCAGCCGGAGCCGGGCCGCGGGATCA
Source organism: Streptosporangium sp. NPDC048886 (assembly GCF_055586905.1). Taxonomy (NCBI): domain Bacteria; kingdom Bacillati; phylum Actinomycetota; class Actinomycetes; order Streptosporangiales; family Streptosporangiaceae; genus Streptosporangium; species Streptosporangium sp. NPDC048886. Next base: position 4,666 of record NZ_JBVJHH010000030.1, on the reverse strand, counting down.
TCCTCAACTTCCCCACGACCGTCGAGCGCTCCCTGCCCAACGTCTTCGCCGACCAGATCGAATGGCTGAGCCGGAACCTCTCCAGGAGAGAGCACGTCTGCCTGTCCATCCATCCGCACAACGACCGGGGCACGGCCGTCGCCTCCGCGGAGCTGGCCCTCCTGGCGGGCGCGGAGCGGATCGAGGGCTGCCTGTTCGGCAACGGGGAGCGGGCGGGCAACGTCTGCCTGGTCACGCTCGGGCTCAACATGTTCACCCACGGGGTCGATCCCGGCATCGACTTCTCCGACATCAACGAGATCCGCCGCACGGTGGAGCGCTGCAACGGGCTGCCCGTCCATCCGCGGCACCCCTACGGCGGCGACCTCGTCTACACCTCCTTCTCCGGCTCCCACCAGGACGCGATCAAGAAAGGGTTCGACGCCCTGGAGCGCGAGGCCGTCCGGCGGGGGACCGCCGTCGGGGACCTGCCGTGGGAGATGCCGTACCTGCCGCTCGACCCCGAGGACGTGGGCCGCACCTATGAGGCCGTGGTGCGGATCAACAGCCAGTCCGGCAAGGGCGGGGTCGCCTACGTCATGAGCGCCTGGCACGGGCTGAACCTGCCGCGTGAGCTGCAGATCGACTTCGCGCACGTGGTCCAGTCGCAGGCCGACGCGGAGGGCGGGGAGATCACGCCGGACCGGGTCGGGCGGCTCTTCGAACGCGAATACCTCCTGAACGCCGAGCTGCCCGTCCCCCTCGCCTCCGGCACCGAACTGGTGACGACCTCCCTGCACGTCGACGGGGAGAGGTTCGACGTCGGCGCCGGCCGTACGGACGCCGTCCAGGCCGTCCGCGCGGCGCTGTCCCGCTGGGGCTTCGACGTGCGGGCCGTGCACCGGACCGGATTCGCCGGCCAGGGCCGGGGGCCGGACGCGGAGGTGGCCGTCTACGCCGAGTGCCGGGTCGACGGCCGGCCCTCCTGGGGGGTGGGCATCGACCGGGACGTCGAGGCGGCCTCACTGGCGGCGGTGCGTTCGGCCGTCATCAGGGCGCGTCTGAAGCACCTGCCCGCCAGGAGCGGGGAGGACGCCGGCGCCGCCACGCCGCTGATCGCCGCGGGCAGGTAGCCGGGCGGGCGCCGCGGCCGGCCGCCGTGGGCGGACGATGACCGCACAGCGTGGGCAATAGCCATCCGATAACAGACGGAAACCGGGCAAGCCTAGCGTCGTCATCGTCATCCCATCGGAGAACAGCCGAGATCGAAAGGTACGGCGACCATGCGGAGAGTCCAGCTCAAAAAGCAGAAGGCAAAGACGCCGGGTCCACTGGACCTGCGTACTCCGTCCGGCCGTAAGTTGCGGTTCTGAACCGCCTGATCCATTGCTCGAAGAGGGAGGCTGATGATGAGCTTGGTCGAAAGAGATGAGGCGTTGGCCTCCCTCGAGGGGCTCCTCGCCAACGCGGTGATGGGCAAGGGGAGGGTCGCGCTGGTGAGCGGCACCGTCGCGACCGGCAAGAGCGAGCTGCTGCACCGCTTCGCCGAGCAGGCCCTGGAGCTGGGCGCGCTGCCCGTCACGGCGACGGGGTCGCGGGTCGAGCGCGATCTGCCGCTGGGCGTGCTGCGCCAGCTGATCCAGGACTCGCCGCTGGTGGCGGAGGAGCGCGAGCGGGCCATGGCCCTGCTGGAGGAGGGGGCCCGGACCGTGACGTCGTCCGGCTCCGAGGCGGAGCCCCTCGACCAGGTCGACGCCCAGATCGTCCACGCCCTGTGCACGCTGCTGCTGGAGCTGTCGGAGCGGTATCCGCTGATGATCGTCGTCGACGACGTGCAGCACGCCGACCGCGCCTCCCTGCTCTGCCTGTCCTACCTGTCGCGCCGGGTGAGGTTCGCCAGGATCGTGGCGGTGTTCAGCCACTCCGACCACGGATGGTCCAGCGAGACGTTCTTCCAGACCGAGCTGCTCCGCCAGCCGCACTGCCGCCGCATCCAGCTCGCCCCGCTCTCCCGGGCCGGTGTGATGTCCCTGGTCGCCGAGCGGGTGGGGCGGGAGACGGCCGAGCGGTTCGCCGACGGCTGGTACGCCGTCAGCGGCGGCAACCCGCTGCTGGCCGGGGCGCTGGTGGACGACTACGAGGACTCCGTGCGGACCGCCGGCGGGGAGGCTCCGGCCGAACTCGTCGTCGGCGACCGGTACGGCCAGGCCGTCCTGTCGTGCCTGCACCGCGGCGAGCCGCAGATGCTCCAGGTGGCACGGGGGCTGGCGATCCTCGGCGGCCCCGACTCCCTGGCCCGGCTGCTCGGCGTCGGCCCCGCCTCCGTGATCCGGTCCCTGCACTTCCTGACCGTCGCCGGCCTGCTCGCCCTGGGCCGCTTCCGGCACGAGGCGGCGCGCACCGCCGTACTGGCCGAGGTGGGGTCGGGGGAGTGGGCGGATCTGCACCGGCGCGCGGCGGAGCTGGCCCACGAGAGCGGCGCCTCCACCACGACGGTCGCCGACCACCTCCTCCAGGCGGGCCGGGCCGACGCCCCCTGGGGGGTCTCCGTCCTGGAGGACGCGGCCAGGAACGCGCTGCGCGAAGGACGCGTGGAGTCCGCCGTCGCCTATCTCCGGCTGGCCTGGCGCGAGTGCGCCGACGAGCAGCGCCGCATGAAGATCACCACGATGCTCGTACGGGCCGAATGGCGGATCAATCCGGCCGCGCCCGCCGGGCACCTCGCCGAGCTGGCCGAAGGGATGCAGCGCGGCCATCTCCGGGGGAGCGACGCCGTGGTGCTGGCCCGGGCGCTGCTGTGGCACGGCCGGTTCGAGGACGCGCGCGACGTGCTGGAGCACCTGAACGAGTCGGGCGGCGCGATGGACCCCGAGACGGTCACCGAGCTCGTCATCGCCCGCCCGTGGCTGCGTTCCACCCACCCGCCCTTCCTGGCCCACCTCCAGCGGGCGGCCGGCGGGCGCGACCGCGCCGCCGTCGTGTCGGTGACGGCGAACCGCCGGCTGGACACCGCGCTCGCGCTCGCCGACGTGCTCGCCAGGGGGCCGCGCGCGGAGGTCCTGGACGCGGTCGAGCGGATCCTGCGCGGCTGCCGCCTCGACGAGATGTCGATGGACACCGTGGAGAGCGCCCTGCTGGCGCTCACCTACGCCGGGCGGCCCGACCGGGCCGCGCCCTGGTGCGACCTGTTCAGCGCGGAGGCCTCCTCGCTGCACGCCCCGAGCCGTCAGGCCAGGCTCGCCGCCATCCGGGCCGAGATCGCGATCCGCCAGGGTGACATGCCGGGCGCCGAGCAGCACGCGCGCGCCGCCCTGGAGATCATCCCGCTGAGCAGCTGGGGCGTCGCCGCGGGCGGGCCGCTGAGCAGCCTCATCCTCGCCCTGACGGCGATGGGCAAGTACGAAGCCGTTCACGAACACCTCGACCAGCCCGTGCCCGAGGCCATGTTCCAGACCCGGTACGGCCTGCACTACCTGCACGCCAGGGGCCGCTACAGCCTGGCGACCGGTCACGCCGCCCTGGCGCTGCGCGACTTCCGGCTCTGCGGTGAGCTGATGGGCAGGTGGGATCTCGACGTGCCGGGACTCGTCGCCTGGCGGACCGACGCCGCCGAGTCCTGCCTGAGCCTGGGCCGGCCGGAACAGGCGCGGCAGCTGGTCGAGGAGCAGATCAGGCGCTGCGGCCCCGAGACGCCCCGGGTCCACGGCATCGCCATGCGCCTGCTGGCCGCCACCGGCGAAGTACGGCACCGCCCCATGCTGCTGCGCCAGGCGGTGGAGCTGCTGCAGGCGGCCGGCGACGGGTACGAGATGGCCAGGGCGCTCTTCGACCTCGTCAAGGCATACCAGGAGCTCGGCGAGTACCGGCGCGCGGCGATGATCACGGGCCGGGCGCAGGCCATGGCCCAGGTGTGCCAGGCCGGGCCGCTGAGCAGGGCGCTGTCCAAGGACGGAGAAGGGGACGGGGACGGCGCCGGGATGCGGGTGGCGACGGAGCTGGCCGCCGTCCTGAGCGACGCCGAGCGCAGGGTCGCCGTCCTGGCGGCCGCCGGATACACCAACCGGGAGATCGCCGGCAAGCTCTACATCACGATCAGCACGGTGGAGCAGCACCTGACCCGGACCTATCGCAAGCTGAACATCACCCGGCGCGCCGACCTGCCGTCGAGCCTCGAATTCGGCAGCCCCGTCACCGCCTGAGCCGTCCCGGACGGGCGGTGACGGGTGGGTTTGTAGGGGTGTCTGAAAAAGGACATCCCTGACTAACCTTGCGGCATCGGTGTATTGCATATCTCTGGAGCGGCGTAACCAGGTAATCCGGTGAGGAGATCGCGTGCACGTACAACAGAAGGCCGGAGACGATCCGGCGCCGGGGACCGATCCGCCGGGGGAGACGGCGCGCGGTCGGGAGCCGGCCGGGCGGAGCGTCCATCACGGCCCCGCCCCCGAGACGGCGGCCGTCACCCGCGCGGCGGGGGACGTCTCCGGATCCCGCCCGGAGATCTCCCGCCGGAGACCGCACGGCCACCGGCCGCCCTGCCCCTGGTCACCACCCTCCACGCTGCGAAGGCCGCTATGAACCGTCGTTTCCACAAGGTCCTGATCGCCAATCGTGGTGAGATCGCCGTGCGGATCGCCCGCGCCTGCAAGGACGCCGGACTGGCCAGCGTCGCCGTCTACGCCGACCA